>DUPP01000196.1 GCA_012838265.1 Clostridiales bacterium | reverse complement strand
GCATGGTTTATAGACCTTGATACCAGTAAGCTGGTTCAGCATGATTACGTTTTTTCAGAAGACGGCTGGGACGTAACAGTAAGACCATGGTTTAAGATGATCCTTGAAAAGAAAGGAGTTATTCTGACAAATCCATATCTTGATTCCGTAAGTGACAATATAATTGTGAGCGCTATTACACCCGTCTATAAAAGTGGGACAGGTGAGTTTCTGGGAGTTACCGGCATTGATTTCACCGCTAATGGAATTTATAATATGTTAAAGGAATATAAGCTTGGAGAAACCGGCTATTACATACTTGCAAGCAGTGACGGACAACTGATTTATCATCCGAACGAAAGTTATAAAAATACGAACGCAAACGATACGAATATGTCAGACAGTATTAAAAATGCTCTCATTGAAAACACAGAAGGTTTTATTGATTTTGAAAATGAAGGTGAGGCTTGCAAAGGTTTTATTTCTTCTGTAGGGGAAACGGGATGGGTTGTTGCTACAGGAATGCCTTTAAAAGAATTTGAAAGCACTTATAATAGAGTAAAAACTTCTATGTTCATAGCTTTTTCACTGGCACTGATTATAGTAGTATTGCTTATCATTTTGATCTCAAGAAAGATTGTTTCACCTCTGAAAAAACTTACCGAAGCTGCGGACAGCCTGGCACTGGGCGATGTTGATGTAGACCTTTCAGACATTGCTCAATCAAATGATGAAATTGGTTCTCTCGCAGAATCCTTTGGAGAAATGGTAAACAATATAAAGAATAATGCAGAAGTTGCCGGGATGATTGCGGAAGGAAATCTTACGGAAAGAATTAGCCCGAAATCAGACAAGGATATATTGGGACACAGTATGCTCTCAGTTGTTAAGGCTTTACGTGGCTTGGTAAATGAAACTGAGAAAATGACAGTAGCCGCAGTAAACGGGAGATTGGAAAATCGCGGAAATGTAGATCCTTACAAAGGCGGATACAGGGAAATCATTGTTGGTTTCAATAGTACACTTGATGTAGTTACTGCACCTATAGAAGAGGCATCCTTAGTACTGAAAGAAATGGCATCCGGAAATCTAAAGATAAGAATGGAAGGAGATTATAAGGGGGACCATGCAGCAATTAAGGAAGCTCTTAATGAAACTCTTGATAACTTTAGAAGCTACATAAGTGAAATATCCTATGTACTTGCTGAGATAGGCGATGGAAATTTAGATTTGACCATGACCGCTGATTACAAGGGTGATTTTGTAGAAATTAAAGATTCTCTTAACAGTATAATCAAATCCTTAAGTCAGGTGATGGGAGAAATCAATAAGGCAGCAGAACAGGTGGCTGCCGGCTCTAGGCAGGTGGCTGATGGAAGTCAAGCACTGTCACAAGGATCCACAGAACAAGCAAGCTCGATAGAGGAGTTGACCGCATCTATAGCAGAAATCGCAACACAGACTAAACAAAACGCCAAGAATGCTAATGAAGCCAGTGAGCTTGCAGGACTAGCAAGAGAAAATGCCGATAGAGGGAATAATCATATGAAAGAGATGCTTAACTCTATGACAGAAATTAATGAGTCCTCAACAAATATTTCTAAAATTATAAAAGTCATAGATGACATAGCGTTCCAGACCAATATACTTGCACTTAATGCAGCTGTAGAGGCAGCGAGAGCAGGCCAGCACGGCAAAGGGTTTGCGGTTGTAGCTGAGGAGGTAAGAAATCTGGCTGCGAGGAGCGCGAATGCTGCGAAAGAAACAACAGATTTAATTGAGGGATCTATCGGCAAAGTGCAGATCGGAACAAAGATCGCAAACGAAACAGCAGAAGCCTTGACTGAGATAGTGGAAGGGGTAGAGAAGGCGGCAATGCTAGTCGGAGGAATAGCCGAAGCATCTAATGAGCAGGCATCTCGGATTGCTGAAATCAACATGGGAATCGAACAGGTATCTCAGGTAACACAGAATAATTCTGCGACAGCAGAGGAGAGTGCGGCTGCCAGTGAAGAGTTGACTAGCCAGGCAGAATTTTTGAAGGAAATGGTGGGTAGATTTCGGTTAGGCACAAATACCAAAGCCATAATTGATAGAGAGACAATGCAGTTGGAGGAGAGCTTTAGTGTGGAGAATCAGACCATTAATAAGATATACACTAACAGCGACGAGACAGATAAATACTAAGGTGTTTTCCAAAATACTAATAATATAGTTAGGGCCTGTTGAATAATCAACAGGCCCTAAAAAACTTTTATTGCATTATGTGTTAAGAAATTCTAGAAAATCAGTAAAGTCTTCAAAATCACTCTGAATAAATTCATATAGAATAGGCTCTTTAAATTCATACTTAGCTGTCGCTATGATGCTGCCTCCTACTTCATTTTTACTCAAAGTTTTTTCAATATCATGTATATCCTTCAAGCTATACGCGGCAACAATCAGCTGTCCATAGTCTGTTGCATAATAAAGTCCGTGAATATCTTCATTCAGCCTAAAAATTTTTCGGTTGACATGATTATTACTTTTATTAAATTCCATATAAAGTCTGCCGTTATCATGGAGTGTTTGCATACTTCCACCAGATATTTCAGAAAATTGCCTGTAAAAATCCTCCGGTTCAGCAAGGATTTCGTATACGGTAATAAATTCAGGATGATTAAGCATCATCGCGGCTTCTGTGGGTGTAACAAAAAATGATGAGCGTTTTTTTATTTTTGTAACTTTTCTTTCTGTCACATAGATTTCAGTGATTACAAGCTTATATTTCCCATCGAATTCAATAAGAGATTCACAAAGATATGACAACTCGCCATCCTCATAACATTCTTCGATGGTGTTTTTGCATAATGTTGCTTCAGTTTTCTCGAAAATATCATCCAAGACGATGTCGCCGGCTGATAAATATGCAGCAGCCTCTATGTCCTTTCCGAATACTCGCATGAGAAAATAGTTTATCAACTGATATTCTGACTCAATCGGTGTACATAATTTTTCAATCAATGCATGAGACTCTTCTTCAGACAAAGTGACTGGATGCTGTAGTAAAAATTTGTACTCATTCTGAGGCTCCGGAAGCGGGATTGACAATCTGTTATTCATAGCGATATATTTTTGAACAAGAAATGTAGCTTCCTTTTCCCCTACACTAACTTTATTACCGCCCAAACCTCCGATTAAAGCTTGTTCCGTCATGATGATCTCATCATAATTATCACCGAAAAGGCTTTTATAGGTCTCGAATCCGTATTCTTCTGAATCAAAATAAAAAAATTGATGAAAATCAGTGATATAATCGTTATTAGATAGTTCCCAGTGAATGTACATGCCTACAACACCCATAAGCCTGGTATCTGTTATGAACGCAGATAAAAACTTTCTGTGGTAGTTGCTGACAGCGGCAGCCGCACCTCCCTTGATGACCTTAAACTTTCGTTCTGCCAATTAAAATATCCTCCCCAAAAACCCTGATAGAGTAAGTATACCCATTGACATTTAAAAAATCAAGATATATAATAACTCTATTGTGAAACTAACATTGCCTTATCAATAGCGGCTGAAGGATTAAACCCGATGAAGCCCGCAACCTATGTGTCTAGTGATAATAGATGAAAAGGTGCTAAATCTACGGAATGGAACAGTATTCTGAAAGATGAGGATAGGGAATGGGGATAGGATAGATTAAAAACATGATCCTCTTCATTTGGAGAGGTGTTTTTGTATCATAGATGAAATTCAGGAGGAATTTAAATGAAAAGATTATTTACATCAGAGTCAGTGACAGAGGGTCATCCAGATAAGGTGTGCGATCAGATTTCAGATGCAATTTTAGATGCGATACTTGAACAAGATCCGTTAGGAAGAGTCGCTGCTGAGACAGTTGTTACTACTGGGTTGGCAATGGTTGTAGGGGAAATCACAACAAATTGTTATGTTGATATACCAAACCTGATTAGAAAGGTCATTTGCGATATTGGGTATACAAAGGGTGAATATGGATTTGACGGTAATACATGTGCAGTTATGACAGCCATTGATGAACAATCCAGCGATATTGCTATGGGAGTCAATGAGGCTATGGAATACAAGTTAGGTTCTGCAAAACAACAGCAGGATTCACTCGGAGCAGGGGATCAGGGCATGATGTTTGGATTTGCCTGCAATGAAACTCCCGAACTGATGCCAATGCCTATTTCTTTGGCACATAAACTGGCGAAGCAGCTTAGCAATGTGAGGAAATCAGGGAAATTAGCCTATCTCAGACCTGATGGCAAGACACAGGTTACCGTTGAATATGATGATGACAAAGTAGTCAGGATAGATACTGTGGTGGTTTCTACTCAGCATGATAATGATATCACTCAGGAACAGATAAAAAAGGACATCATAAAATATGTAATAAATCCAATCATTCCGGATCAGCTATTAGATGCAAATACAAAGTATTATGTGAATCCAACCGGTCGTTTCGTTACCGGAGGACCGAATGGAGATTCGGGATTGACAGGAAGAAAGATAATCGTGGATACCTACGGTGGATATTCAAGACATGGAGGAGGGGCATTCTCAGGGAAAGACCCTACAAAAGTAGACCGTTCCGCTGCATATGCGGCCAGATATGCTGCTAAAAATATCGTTGCAGCAGGGTTGGCAGATAAATGTGAGATTGGGATTGCTTACGCCATCGGTGTTGCAAAACCCGTATCTATTTTAGTTGATACTTTTGGCACAGGTAAAATTTCAGATGAAAGGATCGTCGAGTTAATTAATAAACATTTTGACTTACGACCTGCAACTATTATCAACGACCTTGACTTAAGAAAACCGATATATAGGCAGCTTGCGGCTTATGGTCATTTTGGGAGAACTGATATTGATGTCCCGTGGGAAAAAACAGACAAAGCAGAACTGTTGAGACAAGAAGTTTGATTAAATTTGATTATTAGCATACAGTCCTTGGAGAGGGACTATAAAAACTACTACTTTATAATACGAGGAATGATGAATAATGGGTATTAAGGTAGCAAAATTTGGAGGGTCATCGGTTTCTGACGCAATTCAGCTGGCAAAGGTAAAGGAAATTGTTGAATATGACCCAGACAGAAGATATGTAGTTGTATCCGCACCGGGAAAACGATTTAATGAGGATAATAAAGTAACAGATCTATTATATTTATGCAAAGCACATATCGATCATAATGTACCCTACGATCAGATATTTCAGGTAATCTACGACCGATTTGTAGCTATTGAGTATAATTTAGGTATTGATGTGAATCTTCAAGAAGAGTTTAGATTAATCAATCAAAATCTAAAATCTGGAGCTTCGGAGGACTATATTGCCAGCAGGGGTGAATATCTAAGTGCCTTGATTACAGCGGCATACCTTGGTTATGATTTTGTTGATACCGCAGGTCTTATTCAGTTTGATGAAAGAGGAAAGCTTTTGAATGAGGAGACCAATAACGCGTTAGCTCAGGAACTTTTAAAGCATGAAAAAGCAGTTCTCCCAGGATTTTATGGTACTTATCCTGATGGGAGAATTAAAACCTTCTCAAGGGGAGGTTCGGACATAACTGGTTCTCTCGTAGCAAGGGCAGTTAAGGCGGACGTTTATGAAAACTGGACTGATGTATCCGGATTTCTTATGGCAGATCCAAGGATCGTAAAGGATGCAAAGCCAATAAGCACAATTTCTTATAAAGAACTTCGAGAATTATCGTATATGGGCGCTTCGGTACTTCACGAGGATGCAGTTTATCCGGTGAGAGCAGTTGGCATTCCAATCAATATAAGGAATACTAATAATCCAAAAGATCCGGGGACAACGATTACTGCAAAAGCAAGTCCAAAGGAAGATACCATTATAGCTGGGATAGCCGGCCATAAGGACTTTACAGTTATAGGTATCTATAAGAGTATGATGAATGACGACAGAGGATTTGTCAGACGGCTTTTGGAGATACTTGATAGTTATGATGTCCCGCTTGAGCATATGCCAAGTGGAATCGATACTATATCCATAGTTGTATCAGACAAATATCTTAATGGAAAGCTGGACGACATAGTAGAAGAAATCCAAAGGACGCTTCAGCCTGAAACTATCGACATATTTGAGAAAATGGCCTTAATCGCAACAGTTGGAAAAGGTATGGCTAAACGTCTTGGTGTATCAGCCAAGCTGTTTACGGCATTATATGAGGCGGGAGTAAATATTCGAATGATCGATCAGGGATCAAGCGAGATGAATATTATTATTGGTGTTGAAAATAAGGACTTTGAGACTGCAATAATAGCAATCTATGGAGCTTTTGTCGAAGATAAATAAGTGTCAAAATAAAGTTATAGCCAAAAAATAAAAACAAAAATAAAATACCTGCTGAATAACCCCTTTGTTGAAAGGTTTTTCAGCAGGTTTGTTAATAATTCGGACAGTTCCATTATAGCTACTTTATTGTAGATGTACGATAATCCCAGTCCATGGAATCCAGTTTTTTGATGGCATCCACAACACAGGCTACCAAAGCCTTTGTCATCTTTTCTCCCTTTTCAGGGGTTGCTTTTGTTGCATCACCTGTGGCTGCAACGTTGGTAAGTTCCGCGAAATCCCACTTGATTTCGATGTAATCAGGCAAATTATCTGGCACAACGGAATTCGCCTTATCCTTTTCACACCATTCTGGAAACAGGTAATATGCGATAGAAGTCTCTCCTTCACCCGCATGACCTAACCCATCCCAAACCTCAAAGGTATTAGGAGGCAGGAGCTCTCCAGCAGTTACCCACCATTGAGGTAAACATGCTATACGGGCTTCGGGATATTTTTCTTTAATCTTTCTTGAGGCGATTTCAATTGGAGCAATATTTCCATCGTGTCCATTCATAATGAATATCTTATGAATGCCATTCCTTATCACTGATTCCAATATATCATAAATCACCTGAGTCACCGTATCATAAGCCAGGGTCAAAGTAAATGGAAAAGAGTCATAGTGGGCACTGTATCCCACATTTATTGGCGGAAGCACCAGCAGACCTTCTACCTGATCTGCTACCATGCACGACAGCTTATGAGATACAAAGGTGTCAGTACCTTCAGCCAGGTGCATTCCATGCGCTTCACAGGAGCCAACGGCAAGAATTGCCTTGTTATAATTACCGTTGATTACTTGGTTTGCAGTTAATTTCAGCAGTTCATGATTTGACATGTTGTTATTCTCCTTTCTGCAAGTCCATCATCCAAGCTCTTCAAATTGTCCGTGAATAACTGAACACAATAATGTCAGCTGTTTCTGAGTTTAGGTATTAAACGGAGATTTCGCAAATCCGGATTGATATTTCCAGAAAAAACTCCGTTTAGTACCTTAGCTTTAACAAACCACATTAGGAAGGATTGTTATATAATCTTTATACCCGAGTCAGCAATGTATTCCTCGTCGTATGATTTATAAGAAAACTTCTTTTATGAATACAAATTTTCCGTCTTCTACTTTATTTATAGTTACAGATTTAGTTGGAACATGGCTGCCATTTTCGTACGTTACAGTACCAGTAACACCCTTTAATCCAACTGTTTCACCTATAGCATCACGGATGGCTATTGGATCTGTAGGATCTGAAGCACGAGACAGTGCATCTGCAATCAGATACATAGTATCATAACCAAGTCCTGCAAAAGCATTTTCAGGAGGATTTCCATAGGCTTCAGTATATGCTTCGATGAATTCAACAACCATTGGATCTTGGTTTTCCAGGGATGCATGTGTACCTACATATACATCGTTTGCAGCTTCGCCAGCCACTTCGATAAGTAACGGTGTGTCAAAGCCATCACCACTGATGATTGGAAGATCTACACCCTTATCGCGGAACTGTTTAACTACTACGCCTGCATCATCGGGAACACCAGAGATAAATATTATTTCTGCCCCGCCCTTGTCAGCAAGGAAACGATCGATTTGTGCAGAAAAATCAGGGTCTTTATTCATGTAACTATCCTCAAGAACGATTTCTCCGCCTTTTTCAAGATATCTTTCTTTAAAGAAATGTGCAAGTGTCTTAGTAAATTCCATAGATTGGTCTGTCAAAAGGTAACATTTTTTTAGTCCCAAATCATCGATAGCAAAGTCGGCTGTAGCATATGCTTGGACATTATCTCCAAATGGGGCAAGAAATGCAAAATCACCGACTTGATCCGGCAGAGTTGGGAGGGTAGCGCCTGACGTTATAAACGGTATACCCTTCTCCTGACAAATGTTACCGGCAGCAAGCGCATAGTTGGAATCTGACAATCCTGCTACAACAACGCATTTGTCGACATCAATCATCTTTTTGGCATTGTTAGCAACAGTAGTCTGTTCGGTTTTTCCATCATAGGATACAACCTTGATCATTTTACCGTTGATCCCGCCGTTAGCATTGATTTCGTCGGCAGCCAACTTAAATCCGTTGAAGGAAGGTTGATCGAGTGATGCCTGACCTCCCGTAAGATTAAACAGAGCACCGACGTTGATGGTATCAGCTTCACCTTCTCCTTCATTACCGCCGCCACCACAGCCTGCAAGAGAAAATACTAATGCAAATACCATGAAAATCACCAACAATTTACGAATTCTTTTCATTTTTTGATCTCCTCTCTTTCCTTTTTTTATTCTTGACGGCATCCGTTTTGGAAGCCGCTGCAAACGTACTTATTAATTTTTTCGGCATATTTATTAATATTGTATAAAGATTAATATATTCCGATTTCTTAAGTATACTTGTATAGGTTTTGATGGAGAACAAGCTGTCGGTTATGATTTCGTTATATCCCATGATACCCTGTCTTCTGTATATAATAATAAGGATCAGCAATGCTGCTAGAATTAGATTCGATGCACCGTAAAGCTCAGGTAACTGAATTCCAAATACGGTTATACCGGTTTCCAACGGTGCCAGAAGTTCAGGGATGAAGGTCATTATTAAGGATCCTACAATTGCGCCGCTTAATGAAGCCATCCCTCCGATAATAGAAGTCTCAACAATTTTAAAGCTAGCTTCGATATAAAAGAACTTACCGGATATTACACTTTGCATATGTCCCCAAAGACCTCCAGCCACACCAGCCATAAATGCACTGATGCAGAAGGATGAAATTTTGCATACGGTAAGGTTGATACCCAGAGTTTGTGCTGCGACGTAATCATCTCTCATGGCTATCAGGCTTCGCCCATAGGCACTGTTTAATAATCTATGAAGTATAAACAGGCAGAGGATGGCTGATGCAAATATTATCCAGGTAGAAGCGTAATTCGGCAGACCAGTAACACCCCTTGCACCGTTCGTCCATTGATCCTCGTTATCCAGTACGGCCCGGACAATAACGATAAAGCCTATAGTAGCTACCGCGAGGTAATGACCTTTAAAACGAAGCACTGGAAATCCAACGATCAGGGCACAAAAAGATGCTATAAATCCACCAATCAGCAGCGCAATAGGAAAAGGTAAAGTCAAATTCATGAGCCATTCTGGAAGTCCTGACATGGAAGTCATTTTCTGATTCGTTTCTAAAGTTAGAAGAGCGGAGGCATACGCACCGATCGCCATAAAAGCGGCATGGCCCATTGAAAACATACCACTAAATCCATTTACTAAGTTCAGGCTTGCGACAAGAATAATATTAATCCCGAAAAGATGTACTAAGCCAGCGTAATAATTGGTACTGTTCATTCCGCAGATTATTAAAACTATAAGCGGTATTAAAACGAAAATAAAAAATTTAAATAAATTACTATCCCTTAATCTCATCAGCTACGCCCCCCATCCTTAGTTCCTAAAATTCCATTTGGCCTTATCAGGAGCACGAGAATCAACAAGGCAAATACAAAAGCGTCACGATAAGCAGTGAATTCTGTTGGCATTAATCCTGCAAACAGCATTTCTGCAATCCCGAGTACAAAACCACCCAGGACGGCACCGCTCAAGCTTCCGATCCCGCCCAGAACAGCGGCACAAAAAGCCTTAAGTCCTGGAACGAACCCCATTAGAGGATCGATAGTTTTATATTCTCCAGCAAGCATGAGTCCAGATAAAGCTGCAAGAGCAGACCCTATTATAAAAGCAGTCACGATTACAGAAGTAATATTTATTCCCATCAGCTTGGCAGCATTCATATTATCTGAGCAGGCACGCATCGCCATTCCTATTCGAGTATTCTTTATCATATGACTCAATATCAATAGAACGATAATAACAGTAATAAAGGTGATAATGTTCATAGTGGAAAGCCTAATCGTACCAAAGGAATGCAGCTCTGTAAGCTGCTCGGAAAGAAGGAATGCCTTCCTTTGGGGAGAAAAGATCATGACAAGTAGGTTTTGCAGGAAAATAGAAACTGCTAAAGAAGAGACCAGGGTAGTTTCTTCCCCCGCTGATCTCAGGGGGCGATAAGCAAAGCGTTCTGCAGAAAGACCTACAAAAACAGCAATAATAACGGATATGATGACAGTAACCCACAAAGGCATACCAAAGGCAGTTGTGAGAACTAATATCGTATAAACTCCGACAGTCATGATATCGCCGTGAGCGAAGTTGATCAACCTCAAGATACCATACACCATGGAGTAACCAATGGCAACCATAGCATAAACACTGCCAAGCTTGACTCCGTTGACAAACTGGCTTAGAAAATATGTAAGTGCATCCATCATATCAGTCACCTCCCAGATAGGCTTCCTTAACTTTAGGATCTTCAATCAATTTACTGCTTTTCCCTTCCATAATGATGCGGCCAGTTTCCAGAATATAGGTTCTATCTGAAATTTCCAGGGCATCGTATGCATTTTGTTCAACAAGCAACATAGTAATACCGGAATCTTTTAATTTAGTTAGAACATCAAAAACTTGCTGGGTCATTAGAGGTGAAAGACCCATAGAAGGTTCGTCAAGAAGAAGGAGTTTTGGGTTTCCCTGCAAAGCCCTCCCTATAGCCAGCATCTGTTGTTCGCCGCCTGACAGGGTGCCTGCTAGTTGTCGGATTCGTTGTTTCAGAATAGGGAATAAATCAAAAGCAAGTTCCATTTTTTCCTTGATAAGGTTTTTATCCTTCTGCTGGTAGGCTCCAAGCTTTAAATTTTCCTCAATGGTCATTTTAGCAAATATTTGCCTGCCTTCAGGAACATGTATTATTCCTTTTTCAACAATTTCGTGGCTGGGCAGCTTTGTTATTTCTTTACCTTCAAAGAAAATATGTCCGGATTCGGGTCGAATCAAGCCCGAAAGCGTTTTTAATATCGTAGATTTTCCGGCACCGTTGGCGCCAATAAGAGCGATGAGTTCTCCATTCTCTATGTTAAGGGAAACGTCATGAACAACGCGTATGTTGTCATACTTAACATTTAAATTTTTAATACTAAGCATTTTTTCGCGCCCTCCCCAAATATGCCTCTATCACCTTTGGATCGTCCCTAATATCCTTAGGGTTTCCTTCTGCTATGACTTGGCCCGCAGCCATTGCATAGATATATTCGCAAAGCCCCATTACAACTTTCATGTCATGTTCGATAAGCAATATAGTAAGCTGGTACTTTTCCCTGATTTGCTTGATTATATTTATTAAATCATAGCTTTCTTGGGGGTTCATGCCTGCAGCTGGTTCATCCAGCAGCAAAAGCTTCGGGTCTGCAGCAAGAATACGTGCAATTTCAAGCTTTCTTTGTGCTCCATAAGAAAGTGAATCAGCCCGGTTCATTGCAAATCGTTCTATCCCCATGATAGTGAGCATTTCCATAGCTTTGTCTTTTAATTGTTTTTCCTCTTTAAGGAATTGTGGCATCCCAATAACAGCCTGCCAATTTTGGTATGTTCGGTGTATTTGTGCACCGATAATGACATTTTGGAGGACGGTCATTTTTTTAAAAAGCCTAAGATTCTGGTATGTGCGTAAAATGCCAAGTTTTGCAATTTTGTCAGGGCGAAGGCCAGTGATATCAACGTTATTAAATAGAATTGTACCTGCAGAAGGCTTAAGTACTCCAGACAACATATTGATTATCGTTGTCTTCCCTGCGCCGTTGGTACCGATAAGACCATATATCTTATTTTCTTCCAAGGTAGCAGAAAAATCGTTTACTGCTTTAAGACCTTTAAAATTCATTGTGAGATGATTTACTTCCAGCAAGGTTGACATAAATATTTCAGGCTCCTTTCTTCGGTAACGAATAGTTGGTAGCTCAAGTACGAAGTTCATAATTGCTAATTGCTGATGAATTATTATATTATATTCAAGTGTCTGAATACAAGCATTTTTAAATAATCGATAATAATAATTGTATGAGTAAGCAAGATATGAAAGCGCAGCAAAGATTAGCATTTAAAGGTCAGCTTTTTTTGATTTTAAACATCATATATGCTATAATATATCTTTGTAATTATATAGCAAAAAAATACTAAAATTGCAGGCAATTTCTCCTAAATAGAGCCAGCAGATGACCAATGAAAGTATTATTTAAGATATTATATATTAAAATTTGGGAATTTTCACTACAATCATGTTAACGTCACTAAAATGCTGGCCAAAGTGTTAAAAAGAAGGGACCATATGAAATGGGATTATTGGAAAGAATCTTTGGAGATTTAAATGTAAAAGAGGTAAAAAAGGTCGAAAACATTGTTGATAAAATAGAAGCCTTGGACAATAAGATGCAGGGTTTGACTGATGATGAGCTAAAGGCTAAGACTTTGGAATTCAAGAAAAGGCTTGCAGAGGGCGAAACACTTGATGATATTCTGCCGGAAGCGTTTGCGGTATGTCGGGAAGCCGCCTGGAGAAGCCTGCAAATGAAGCATTTTAGAGTTCAACTCATTGGAGGAGTCGTACTACATCAAGGACGTATTGCGGAAATGAAAACAGGAGAAGGAAAAACTCTTGTTGCAACTTTGCCGGTGTATTTAAATGCGCTTGAGGGGAAGGGTGTTCATGTAGTTACTGTTAACGATTATCTAGCCAGGCGTGATATGGAATGGATGGGAAAGCTGTATACTTTCCTTGGACTTACTATTGGCTGTGTTGTACACGGTATTTCTAGCGAGGAGAGAAAAGCGGCTTATCGGGCAGATATCACTTATGGAACCAATAATGAATTTGGATTTGACTATCTGCGCGATAATATGGTGATTTATAAAGAAGAAATGACCCAGAGGGAATTGAATTATGCTATTGTGGACGAAGTAGATAGTATTCTAATCGATGAAGCCAGGACACCTCTTATCATTTCTGGACAGGGAGAAAAATCAACGGACTTGTATAATATTGCTGACAAGTTTGTCAGTAAATTCAAGGTAGAAGAAGATTTCACCATGGATGAAAAGGATAAAACAATATCGCTTACTGAAGATGGTGTAACAAAGTGTGAAAAATTCTTTAAAATTGATAACTTTTCAGATCCAGAAAACATGGAAATCAATCATCACGTGAATCAAGCCCTGAAAGCCAGATTTTTAATGAAACGTGATGTGGATTATATAGTTAAAGACAATGAAGTTGTCATTGTTGATGAGTTTACCGGACGCTTGATGTTTGGTCGAAGATACAGCGATGGACTGCACCAGGCTATTGAAGCAAAAGAAGGCATAAAGATAAGAAAGGAGTCCAAAACCCTTGCAACTATTACTTTGCAGAATTATTTTAGAATGTATAAAAAACTTGCAGGGATGACAGGAACGGCGAAAACTGAGGAACAGGAATTCAGAGATATATATAACATGGATGTGGTTGAGATTCCTACTAACCGCCCTATTATAAGAATTGACAAGGAAGACTCTATTTACGCTACAGAAGCAGCAAAATTCAACGCCATTGCTGACCGGATTGAAGAAGTGCATGCGACAGGACAGCCAATCCTGGTAGGAACTATATCAATAGAACGTTCTGAGCGTATCAGCGCGCTCTTAAAACGAAGGGGAATAAAGCATAATGTCCTTAATGCAAAACAGCATGAAAAGGAAGCAGAAATCGTAGCTGAGGCAGGAAGGTTGGGTGCTGTTACGATCGCTACTAATATGGCCGGCCGTGGTACGGATATTATCTTAGGAGGCAACCCTGATTTCGAGGCTAAGCGGGAAATGAGAAGAAGGGGCTATGAAGAGGAAGCAATCTCCTATGCTTCCAGCTTCGTACCGTTAGAAGATCCTGAATTGATTGAAGCTAGAAAAATCTATAATGAGCTGTTTAGTCAGTTTAAAGAGGAAAGAGCCGAGGAGCAGAAGAAAGTCAAAGAACTTGGAGGTTTATGCATAATCGGTACTGAGAGGCATGAGTCGCGTAGAATAGATAATCAGCTGCGAGGACGAGCCGGACGCCAGGGGGATCCAGGGTGCACTCAATTTTTTATATCCCTTGAGGATGAGTTAATGCGCCTCTTTGGGGGTGAAAGAATCCAAGGTATCGTCAGCAAGCTTGGAATGAATGATGACGAGCCTATCGAAGCAGGAATGCTGACCAAGTCTATTGAAAATGCTCAAAAGCGAGTAGAAGGAAGAAATTTTTCGATCAGAAAATATGTGCTCCAATATGACGATGTCATGAACAAACAGAGGCAAATCATCTATAGTGAACGAAGAAGAGTTCTCTTTGGAGAGGATTTGAGGGGTCACATTATGTCGATGGTTGAGGAGCTGGTAGATGAAAACCTGGATTTTACTACAGCTGCCTCGAAATATGCAGAAGAGTGGGATTTGGATGGTCTTGAAAATTCACTTCGCAAGATATGCAGTACTTTCAAGGGATTTAGCTATACGGAAGAAGATATTCAGCGTTTAGACAAAAATTCCTTGAAGGAAGATATTATGGCATTTTTCGAAGAGGCTTATCGGGCGAAGGAAGAGGAAATTGGCTTAGAAAGAATGCGTGAACTGGAAAGGATGATATTGATCCGCGTTGCAGATAACAAATGGATGGATCATATTGACGCAATGGATCAATTGAGACATGGAATAGGACTTCGCGCGTTAGGTCAACAAGACCCCGCCAGTGCATATGCCAATGAAGGCTTTGAAATGTTTGATTTAATGATAAAAAACCTTAAGGAAGATGTTGTAAAATTCTGTTTCAATGTAACCATTCAAACAGATACCAGGAGAAAGCAGATATTAGGAACTGGCGAAGGCAGAAAAGATGAATTTGAAGATGCTGCTAGTCCAAGGGAAACAGTGACTTCCGGAGGACCGCCAAGTACCGTTAAGGTACCTGAAAGGGAAAGAAAGCAAGAGACAGTAAGGAAAGGCGTTACTGTTGGTAGAAATGAACCTTGCCCGTGCGGAAGTGGAAAAAAATACAAAAAATGCTGCGGTGCAAATGTTAACGAATAGCTGTTGCCAGGGGCTTCTCTCAGAAAGCGATCACCCTCAAATTTAAAGAGAATATTAGATATGAAATCCCGTTCTTTATAAATGATATTAAATAAAGAAAAAAAGGAGTTGATATAATGGTTGAACTGGATCAGATAAAGTACGAACTAACAGAAAGAGAGACAAACCTAAAAGAATTGGGTGACTCTCTTTGACATCTTAGGATTGACAGAAAGACTCAATGAGATAAATGCTGCAACGGAGGAAGATGACTTTTGGGATAATCATATAAAAGCACAGGAGCTGTTGAAAGAAAAGAAAAGTATAGAATCAAAAATTAATGAATATAAAGAGCTGGAAAAGGATTTTGAAGATATCAGAATACTAATCGATCTTGCTCAGGAAGAGGACGATCATTCATTGGTGCCTGAAATACAAGATTCTTATGATGCTTATATTAAGAAATTCGAAGAACTCCGAATCAAAACTCTTCTTAATGGGGAGTACGATGCCAATAATGCTATTATTTCTATCCATGCCGGCTCCGGCGGAACAGATGCCCAGGATTGGGCCGAGATGTTGCTTCGGATGTACACCAGATGGTCAGAGTCTAAAAAGTATAAAGTAAAAATACTTGACTATCAGGATGCGGATGAGGGTGGTATAAAAAGCGCCACCCTGCTGATAGAAGGGGAAAATGCCTATGGATATCTTAAAAATGAAAAGGGAGTGCATCGTATAGTAAGAATATCGCCATATGACTCCTCTGGCAGAAGACACACCTCTTTTGCATCGTTGGATGTTATTCCGGAGATGGATGATAATATCCAAATTGATATCTCACCGGAAGATTTAAGAATCGACACCTTCCGCTCCAGTGGGGCAGGGGGGCAGCATGTAAATAAGACGGATTCGGCAATTAGGATTACACATATTCCAACAAACATCATAGTATCTTGCCAAAACGAAAGATCTCAGCATCAGAACAAAGAAACTGCTATGAAAGTGCTTGCAGCAAAACTTATGGAGTTGGCAAAAGAGGAGCAAAAGGCAAATTTAGATGAACTAAAGGGTGACTACAGCCAGATTACCTGGGGCAGCCAAATCCGATCATATGTATTCCACCCATATACACTGGTAAAAGACCATCGGACCAATGCGGAAAACGGCAATGTCTATGCAGTAATGGATGGGGACATTGACTATTTTATTAATGAAAAGCTTAAGATGAAGGAGTAATCAAATAAGCCCAGTATAATAATATTACAAGAATACAAGGAGACCGTTTTTCATGAACATTATTGAAAAATTAGCACAAGAATTAAAACTAAAGCCTTCTCAAGTTGAAAATACGGTGAAACTAATCGATGACGGCAATACGATCCCTTTCATAGCACGATATAGGAAAGAGGCAACGGGAGCCCTTGATGATGTGACACTCAGAGAACTGGAAGAACGGCTTATTTATCTTCGCAACTTGGAAAAGCGAAAAGAGGAAATCATTCGCTTGATCGAGGAGCAGGGTAAGCTAACTGAGGAATTGAAAGAAGAGATTCTAAAAGCTGAAGTACTTCAGCGAGTAGAAGACCTTTATAAGCCATTCAAACAAAAAAAATCCACACGCGCATCAAAAGCAAAGGAAAAAGGGCTGGAACCGCTGGCTTTAGTTTTTTATGCTCAGGAAATTGAAAACGGCACAATTCAGGAATTAGCTGAGCCATTTATCTCACCGGAAAAAGGAGTGGAGAATACAGATCAAGCAATCAAGGGAGCTATGGATATAATGGCAGAAATGATTTCTGATGATCCAGAATTGACTGCTATAGTTAGAGAAAGAACCCTAGGAGCTGGTAAAATCACTTCGGAAGCATCAGATCCATCCGAAAGCAGCATATATGACATGTATTACGAATTCTCAGAAAGTATCAGCAAGATTCCAGACCACAGAGTTTTGGCAATCAACCGGGGAGAAAGAGAAAAGAAGCTTAAGGTAAAAGTCGTAGCACCAGTGGAAGAGATTCTTAAGGATATGTACGATTTCGTTATAACTAATGAAAAGTCAATTTTTAAAGACCTTCTAATTGCTGTTATAAATGATTCTTATAAGCGTCTGATGGCACCTTCAATCGAAAGGGATATGAGGAATATGCTGACTGAACGTGCAGAGAAGGAGGCAGTTAAGGTATTCGCAAAAAATACAGAAAAGCTGCTGATGGCTCCACCTGTGAAAAATGCAAGAATAATCAGTATCGACCCAGGTTATCGAACCGGCTGCAAAGTTGCAGTGCTTAATGAAACCGGCAAGCTGCTTGCATATACTACGATTTATCCTACTAAGCCAAAAGAAGATATAGCTGGAACAGAAAAAACATTACTAAAAATTATAGATAAATATAATTCAAATATAATCGTTATAGGCAATGGAACTGGCTCCAGAGAAACGGAAGCAGTCGTAGCTAATTTTATTAAGAAATACAATTTGGATGTAAGCTACACGATTGTCAATGAGGCGGGAGCTTCTGTATATTCTGCTTCCAAAGTTGCAGCGGAAGAATATCCCGACTTAGATGTATCAACAAGGGGAGCAATGTCAATCGGCAGAAGGCTTCAGGATCCGCTTGCTGAGCTAGTTAAAATCTCACCCAAGCATATAGGTGTAGGTCAGTATCAGCACGATATCAATCAAGGACTCCTGGATGGGGAGCTAGCCAATGTTGTAGAAGGATGTGTAAATAGAGTTGGTGTTGATTTGAATACCGCATCCCCTTCATTGCTTTCCTACATAGCAGGGATTAATGCTGGAATAGCGAAAAACATAGTGGCATACCGTGAAAAGAACGGCAGGTTTAGGGACAGAAATGAGCTGAAAAAGGTTGCAAAACTAGGGGAAAAGACCTTTAAGCAATGTGCGGGGTTTATGCGTATCAGTGAAGGGGATAATCCTCTGGACAGTACATCTGTACATCCGGAATCTTATCCAGTTGTAGAACGTATGCTGAAAAAGTTGGGAATTGATAAGAATGAAATAGGTAAAGATAGGGGTAAACAGATTGAAGAAAAGATTTTAAAGATGTATCCAGTTAAGGAAAAAAGACTAAAAACAAGTGGCAGTGGGCTGGCAGCATTGGCAGTACTTCTAAACGATGAGAAAACCAAAAAGGATAACCTGAAAAAGAGTATTGAAAAGATGGCGGATGACTTAGGAATCGGTGTTTTGACACTAATAGACATAATCGAAGAAATAAAAAAGCCTGCCAGAGATCCTCGCGAGGATGCCCCAGCAGTAGTATTCCGAAATGACATTCTTGATTTTGAGGACTTAAAAGTGGATATGGAGTTAATGGGAACTGTAAGAAATGTGGTTGACTTCGGGGTGTTTGTAGACATAGGCGTAAAAAATGACGGTTTAGTCCATGTTTCTCAGATTAGTGATAAATATATCAAGCATCCTGGAGATGTGGTCAGTGTTGGAGATACGGTAAAGGTTAAAATCCTAAGCATTGACTATGACAAGCAAAAAATTGCATTAACAATGAAGTTGAATGGATAGTTAATCGATTGAGCATATATAGAATTGATCATATGTAGAAAGGAATGTGAGAAGTATTATAAAATGGACAGCAATATAAAGGTCGTCTCGCCGAGATACCAGCAGATTGCAGTAGACATAGCCAGTAAGATTGTCAACGGGCAATATAAAATCGGAGAGAAAGTATACGCACGTTCTGCTCTGGCTATACAGTACGGAGTTTCACCGGAAACCGCCCGAAGAGCAATCAATATTTTGTCAGATGTGGATATTGTTGAAGTAACAAAAGGAAGCGGTGTCACAATAAAGTCATATGAAAATGCTGTGAAATTCATTAAGCAGCATCAAGACATTCAGACATTGCATAATTTAAAGCATGAAATATTGCAACGGGTAGATCAGCAAGTCGATGAAGGTTATAAATTAAAGGAAAAGGTATCGATGCTAGTAGAAAGAATTGAACGATTCCACAGTACAAATCCTTTTATTCCGTTTGAAATAAAGATCACAGCTGACACACCTCACTTAAACGAAACATCATCAGATATGAATTTTTGGCATAATACTACTGCAACTATAGTTGCAATAAAACGCGGTGGTGAGATCCTCATGTCCCCGGGACCATATGCGACGTTCCAATTAAATGATGTCGTATACTTTGTAGGGGATTCTGATTCCTATGAGCGAGTATATCATTATCTATATCCAGATAAGAAAGACAGTTAAATATTCTAAAAGTCATTAATATGAATAGTAGACAAATGAAATGTGGCTGTTGCTGAATTGATTATAAAATCAAGAAGCGGCAGTCTTTTTTATTAATAAAAAATTTTGAATACAGGCTATAAAAATCAAATATCAACATAATATGAAATCAGGTCAATAAATATCGCTTGCTTAAAAGATTTGGAATGCAAGCTCAAAGTAAGGAGATTTATTAGAATGTCTTGCAAAAGTCTTCAATTACAGCAACAGTTAACTTATGCTCAGGCAAATATGATTAATGAATTTCGAGCATTATTGAGCGAGTTGGTTTATTTATTTCGTTTTTACATCATGGCAAGCATAACTGGTATTGGAGGAACACAGGATACGGTCAATGAACTATTAAAACTACCGCTTAGAGGTAATGAGATAATAAGGTCTATTGATGGTGATTATATGGACTTTACACCTATAACAGAAACTTACATTATTGGGCTTAAGAATTTGATTGATGCAATGTTATACGGAGATCATGAAAAAGCAGATGAAAGCATCAGGCGATTATATGAAATAGCTGACCAAAATGCCAGTTATCTTGCACAACTAAATCCATATTGGGATGATGAAAAGTGGCGAGATTTATTTTATGTGTTTAACAGAGATCTAGTCGCAGAAGTGATGGCAATACAGAGCGATGATTACATAAGGGCTTTAGATATTTTTGACAGTTAAATGGAAGAAGCTTTAAGAAGAGCAGATTATTATGCGGAGGGTTTTATTCATTTTTTGCCTGAAGATCAAAGTAAAGTGCCAATAACATACTTTAATATGATCAAGGATTTTAGAAAACTTCGAACCGAATGGGCATATTTGACACGTTTTTATATTGTCGCTAGACTAGAAGGACTTGGGTACGAATCTTATGTAACTCAAAGGTTCTATGAGTTGATTAAACGAATGGCAGAAAAGGTTGAACTTATATTCGGTACCCAAATTGCTGATGAACTGCTGAATTTATTGTCAATATATGTTATAAGGATAGAGGAACTGGATCAATGCAATTTTGAGTGGCGATGAGGCGGCCATTGAAGAGCAAACAAATGAGCTGTATAGATATGCTGATATTTTGGCAGTTTACCTTGGCAGTATTAACCCATACTGGGATGCAGCAAAATGGAAAGAGCTTTTTGATACATCAGCAGAACTTATTATAAAAGAAAGCCATGAGTTTTACAGAAAAGATTATACTGCAGCAATGCAAACCTTTATAGAATTTGTGTATACATCTTTAGCTATAGGAGATTATTTTGCCCAGGGAATGTACCAATATGCATTAATCTAGAAGTAAAGTAAAGGAAAGGTAAGGTAAGGTTTCTCTTGCTTCGATCCTTTAATCCTGCTATCTTTGCTTCCTATTGCTTAGACAGCTTGCTTAGACAGCGCCTGAATGTTACAATATACACTGATACAATAAAGGAGAACAAAGGATAAATGGCGAAAATAAATACAGTAATGTTTGATTTTGATGGCACTATTATGGACACCAACAGAGTGATCCTGCAATCCTGGCAGCACACTTTCAGGACATTTGAGGGGCGGGAGAGATCGGAAGAAGAAATATATAGCACCTTTGGAGAGCCATTATACATTACGATGAAAAAGGTACTTCCGAATATTCCTGTGGAAGAAGCAGCAGAAGTATACAGAAGCTACCATTATGATAAATTCACTGATTTAATCAGTGTTTTTCCGGGTATGCTGGAACTATTGAAAGCTTTAAAGGATAGAGATCATAAAGTTGTACTAGTCACTTCACGTCTATGGCCTACAACAAAAATCGGACTGGATAAGTATGGAATGCAGAAATATTTTGATACAATAGTTACAGGTGATGACTGCAGGAATTTTAAACCTGATCCGGAACCTGTCAATATTGCGTTAAAACGACTAAGCTCGAGACCAGAGGAATCTATTATGATAGGTGACACCATATTTGATATACTTAGTGCAAAGAACGCAGGAGTTAAGTCTGCACTTGTAAGCTGGGCTCTTGCCGTAAAAGAAGAGGAAATGAATGGTGAAAACTCACCGGATTATATCATAAAAAAACCGGAAGATGTTCTGGAAATAATAGGGTGAAAAGTGATGATATGCCTGATATGAGGAATTTCAGGCATCAATAAAATGCGTCCACTTTCATATTATTTGTTTCATATGTCTATTCAAATGTCATGTCAAATGTCATGACGATGTTGAAAGATACATCGTCTTTTGTATTATTGTAGCCCTGAAAAAGCAGTCTGTTTTCCCGGGCAGCTTTTTTTATTGTAAAGCAATCCGCGGGACGAAGCTCGGATAAGAAGTTAATGTCCATTCTCCTCATGGAACTAAGTCTTTTCTGCTCCTCATCAGTAAATGCATCATATGCAAATTCCCCATAGCGACAATTATTAACATGCCCCAAGCAATCGACATGGCTAGGCCGAACTATCTGCTCGGAAACCGATTCCAAGGATTCGGTCATTTTAAAGCTGGGAGAAGATTCTATAAGAAAGAGTTCGGTAGGTTCATGCATTGGAAACGGAACCTCTTTCTTTCTGTATACCGAACGTTTTTCAATATTCAGCAAAACGGAATGCGTTGTCCCCAGGAACATCACTTGTCCATTTATATCCTTGAATATAAGCTCACGTCTGTAGTAGGGACCGCGATGTTGCGAAAACCAAGTGCTTCCGTATAGATTCATTCCTTTTTCTATGGGATTTTTTATTTCAACCGACATGGAAATAAGCGTCCATGCCAGACCATATTTCATGGTTGTATCTACATTCAGGTTCAGGTTCAAAAGGTGACGCTCGGCCATCTGCTCAAAAAGAACCTGATATGCATAAGGTTTTAATTGATTATATTGGTTCAGATAAGATGCTGTGGACTGCAGTTCGTAAACCTGTTCATTTTCAGCTTTCATAT
>DUPP01000195.1 GCA_012838265.1 Clostridiales bacterium | reverse complement strand
TAATTGATCAAAAAGTGTAACAATAATCCCCTAAGCAGCATATGCTAAATTGCTTGGGGGTTTTTTTATGAGATTAAAGCATAAAAGAAACGGGCATGCGGGAAAATGGTTTATTAGCTTAGTGCTGTTGGTAGTACTGGCTGTTTATAGTGTCATTTATACCGAAAAAATTATTAAACCGAATGTTGCCGCCATAGCGGAAGTCCGAGTTAAGGCGATGATTACCATGGTCGTGAACGAGGCTGTTCACAAACAGTTTAAATCTGATGCAGCATTAAGTGAATTGCTGACAATAAAAACAGATCAGGATGGCAACATAACTTATGTGGAAGCTAATACCATTGCAATGAACAGCTTGGTTACTGAACTTACAAATATGGTTCAGCAGCAATTTCGGAAGATGGATCCTGCAAACCTGAGCATTCCTGTGGGCAGTATAATCGGAAGTCAGATTTTATCCCAATTTGGTCCATATATTAATTTGAAAGTATTGCCTATTGGAACATCTAGATTCAATTACAAAACAGAATTTGAAGGAATGGGTATTAACCAGACAAAATATAAGGTATTTTTGGTAGTGGATAGCCAAGCGAGAGTGCTTGCACCTTTTTCTATTAATAACATAAATATAGGTAATACAATTTTGATTGCGGAAGCGGTAATTGTAGGAGAAGTACCAGATGCGTACATCAATGTTCCTCCTGGGAGCGCTATGGATGCCACGAACTTCTTCCCTGAATGATAGAGACTATGTTATAATACTGATAAATAATTAATTGCTCAAAAAATTATTTAATAATGACAGCAACGGCAATGCATGAATTAGACCGTAATAAATAACGAGGTGTTGGATTGAGATTTACAGATAATAATGAAGTGATAGTGAATGAGGAATATCATGCAATTCTAATTGGAGTGCAGATGGACGAAGATATATCCTATTCGATGGAAGAACTCAGGGCTTTAGCTGAAGCAGCGGGGGTAAATGTTGCTGGTGAAATGATACAGCATAGAGAACGCCCTAACAACTCCACCTATATAGGAAAGGGTAAGGTGGATGAGCTTCAGATGATGTGTAAAAATATGGAAGTAGATACGGTGATTTTCAATGATGAATTATCCGGTATACAGCTTAGGAATTTAGAGGACAAGCTTGGTGTTAGAGTGATAGATAGAACAATTCTAATCTTGGACATCTTTGCTTCACGTGCAGTTTCTAAGGAAGGTAAACTGCAAGTTGAGCTGGCGCAGCTTCAATACCGACTTCCCAGGTTGACTGGCTTTGGAAAATCCCTATCAAGACTAGGTGCAGGTATAGGCACTAGAGGTCCGGGAGAAAAAAAGCTTGAGACTGATCGGCGTCATCTTTCCAAGCGAATGAATGAAATAAAAAAGGAACTTCAAGCCGTAAAAAACAACCGAAAAACACAAAGAACAAAGCGTCAAAAGGAAGGATTACCTGTCGTTGCTCTTGTAGGATATACTAATTCTGGAAAATCAGCACTGATGAACAGACTATTGAAATTAACAGAAAAAGAAGAAAAGATCGTATTTGAAGAGGATATTCTGTTTGCAACACTTGATACAGCTCAGAGAAATGTGAAATTTGATACAAACCAGGAATTTATTTTGATTGATACAGTTGGCTTTATTAGCAAGCTCCCTCATTCTCTGGTCAATGCTTTTAAATCAACGTTGGAAGAGGTAGTTTATGCGGATTTACTCCTTCACGTTGTTGATGCATCCTATCCTGATCATGATTTTCATATCAATGTAGCCAATCAGGTTCTGAAAGAAATAGGAGCTGGCGATAAAGAAAAAATAATGGTTTATAATAAGATAGATATTGCCGAAGAGATGTTCGTGCCTAATGGTGATGAGATAATATATATATCAGCAACGCGAGGCGATAATCTAGAACTGCTGGTACAAAGAATCAAGGAAAAACTTTTTGCGAGTAATATCGTTGTCTCCATGCTGGTGCCATACGACCGAGGAGATGTTATGTCATACCTTCACGAAAAATGCAGAGTAATGCAAATGGAGTACAAGGCGGGAGGCACATATGTTAAAACAGAAATTTCTAATAAAGATTATGGAAGACTTGAAGAATATATTACGGAATGAGAGGGATTCTATTGATCTTATATAAAACAGTAATGCATGAAGCTAATATTGAGCAGATCATCAATAAATCAAGATTTATTGGATATGTTAGTCCGGTAGAATCCAGAGAGGAAGCGGAGAATTTTATTGCACGAATCAAAGCGGAACATAAAACAGCCACCCATAATGTTCCGGCTTTTGTGATTGGGGACAGGTTTCAGTTGCAATGGGCTAGTGATGACGGAGAACCTCAGGGAACATCGGGAGCTCCTATAGTTCAGATGCTCGTGAAGGAAGAAATTACCAATGTAGCGTTAGTAATTACACGATACTTTGGTGGTATAAAGCTTGGAACAGGTGGATTAGTAAGGGCTTATACGGGTACGTCAAAGCTAGCACTTGAGGCAGCTGAAATTTGTGCGGTAAAGGAACAAATTGAGCTTAAAATCAGGCTTGACTATACTTTTCTAGGGAAACTGCAAAATAGTGCTTTAAACGGTAAATTTGAGGTCACAAACACGGTTTTTGAGGACAAGGTGACAGCCGATATTTTGTTTGCTCCTAAGTACGCTGGAGAAGTGAAAGCTTTCCTATCAAATTTGACCTCAGGGAACATGGCGGTCGTATCAGAAATAAAAAAGCTGGTAAAATCAAAAAATTTAAAAATATAAGTACCAATTGAAATATTAAGAAAAATATAAATTTTAGCGTTGACATTAAATTTTTGTTATGCTAAGATAAAATTCGGCTCACAAAATGTGCTGTATGTACGTTCCAAGGTAGCTCAATGGTGGAGCACTCGGCTGTTAACCGATAGGTTGTGGGTTCGAGCCCCACCCTTGGAGCCAATAATAAAATAATTGACGAAAAAGGAAAAATGACTTGACATGGAAAAGCAATCACTGTATACTAAGTAAATGTGTCAAGGAGTCAAAAACACAATACCAGGGCGCATAGCTCAGCTGGGAGAGCACCTGCCTTACAAGCAGGGGGTCATAGGTTCAAGCCCTATTGCGCCCACCATAGCACAGGAGACTAATATTAGAGTGTACCTGGTAATTATGGCCTGGTAGTTCAGTTGGTTAGAATACCAGCC
>DUPP01000194.1 GCA_012838265.1 Clostridiales bacterium | reverse complement strand
TATACTACCCCGTCCTTAATCTCGATAACATCGCCTTCCACCCCGATAATTCTTTTTATTAGGTCTTTTTCCTCTCCAGTATCACTATAAACATGAGCCTTAAATACGATTATATCACCATGTGAAGGTTTTCCGGTAATATATGGTATTCTGTTCACGATCAAATAGTTATACGGCTCTATGGTTGGATACATAGAGTATCCTTTTACTAGCGTTGGTTTGATAAATGTTGTTATTAAAAGCGCTATTATTAGTGCTATAATAATTGTTTTAGAAAATTCAAATATCGTTTTCCACATCTCTTAACCTAATCCCCTCATTGTGTAATTTCATTACCCTTTTTTATTATACCCTTTTTATCCCATAATCTAATTCAATAGGCCGATTTTATTAAATGGGTACAACCTGAAGACTGCTTTGCCATAGACATCCTTAATTTTTACAAGTCCAACACTGGCGTCTCTGCTATCTATACTATTCTGCCGATTGTCTCCCATGACAAACATGCTATCGTCCGGTATCTTCATATTATCCACATACCCCGAAGTGTAGGGCTCCATGATATAAGGCTCTTCTAGTACTTCCCCATTAATCATGACCTTTCCGTCTTCAATATGTATAACCTCTCCTGGCAATCCGATGACTCTTTTTATCAACATCTTTTCATCCCCATTCTGAGTCTTTAAATCAGTATGGAAAACGATTATATCACCTCGCTCAGGCTCTCCAAAAAAATACGACTGTTTATTTAAAAATAAAAAATTGTATTCTTGCAATGTTGGCAGCATTGATGTTTCCTTCACAAATGTCGGTTTAATAAACTGTAGTATAATAACTGCTACAATAATTGCTATTACAATATCTTTAGCCCATTCCTTGAGCTCGTTAATATATTTCTTATCCATTATTCATTTACTCTCTATGTTATTTGTTTTAAATAGTTTTGTTATAATCGTCTCGAAACTTGAAGTTATATTTGCTTTTACTTCCAGCCCCTTCATATATTCCAATGGTTTTATCCCTCCTTCAAATAAAAGCTTATATGCATGCAGCAACTGGGTTGTCAAATGGAATTCTTGTTCAATATACTTTACTTTTTTGTTCTTCCCACTCTCCCCATATTTTGCATCACCAATCACCGGGTATCCTGCTGACGCAAGATGAGCACGAATTTGATGTGTTCGTCCTGTAATCAGTTCAACTTCAATTAGAGAATATCCATTTTTTGTTTTAATTGGTTTTGCTATAGTTTCTATAATCTTTCCTTCATTGGAATCCTTGGGGATCACCCTAACCTTATTAATCCTTTCGTCTTTTTCTATTCTATCCTTTAAATGAAGATTATTGTTTAATTCTCCATGAACAATGGTGAGGTAGAATTTTCTAATATACCATCTGTCACGAATCATTTCATTCAAGCTCTGAAGAGCTCTGTTGTTTTTTCCAAAGATAACGAGACCTGTAGTATTACGGTCTAATCGATTTACCGGAGAGGGCACAAAAGTTTTTTCATGTCTTGGTACGTACTCTCCTTTTTCGATAAGATAGCTGATGACTTGGTTAGCCAAGGTATTTTTCTTTTCTGATTTGTCACCATGAACTAACAACCCAAAAGGCTTTTCTACAATAATAACATTTTCATCCTCATAGGCAACTCTAAACTGTTTTTTAATAGTATCTATGCTTTTCCTTTCCTGAAGAGCCTTTGTATCTTCTTCTCCTATATAGATAATGATCTCATCACCAAGAGCAAGAGTAGTATCAACAGCCGCACGTTTTCCATTGACCTTGACATTCTTGCGAATTAATTTATAAATATAGCTCAATGCTGCATTTTTAAAATATTTTTTTAAAAACCTGTCTAGTCTTTGGTTTTCTTCATTTTCATTAACAATTATCTTTATCATGCGCCACCATCTATTTTTTTCAAAATAATTATACATCATTCAATATCTAAATACACTATGTAAAGAAAACTTAATAATTCCGAGACGTTTTTTATTTGTTAATATTTATCAACTATGATAAATTATAAAGAGAACAAAGTCAAAATACTTAACGCAAAAGCATCGGGGGAATTTGCAATGAAAAAAATAAAAGATATTTTTTATGATTTTAATGACATTCTTGTTGCACTTATAATTGTGGTCATTGCTGCATTTGTAATAGTACATAATATAGATACCATACTAGCTTACCCATCCATTGCTTACGAAGAAATACAGAATTCTGAGAATAATTTGCCAACCAAATATGCTGAGAACCCACCTCTTGAAGGGTCTGATAGTGACAATGGTCTGAATGGTCAAGCAACTACGGACGAAGAAATGGATATACAAAGCTCTGATAAGGAAGTTCCTTCGGATCATCAAGGCTCCGGAGACGGAGGAGGCACTTCTGGGCATGATGGAACAGGAAATGCTGAACCTAATAATTATTCCATTTACATAGAATATGGATCCACAGGTGAAAAAATAGCCGATACTCTTATTAGCGTAGGACTAATAGAATCTAGACAAGAATTTTTAGACGCAGTAATCGCAGCAGGAGCGGAAGGAAAGCTTCAAGCTGGAAACTTTATCATACCTTCCAATGCAACACCTGCTGAGATAGTTTCAATTATAACACTTCGGTAAAAAACTTCGACTGCAAAATACCCTCACATCTGTGTTTCAACGAGGCGGATCATTTTCGCCTCGTTATTTCAAAGTAGTACAGATTAGTCTTCTTCCAATATTCGTATCAGTTTTTCCAGTCTTGCTTTTTGCTCTCCAGTCATCATTGAACGCAAAGCTTTGATTGCTTTCATCTGCTTTTCAAACTGAGCTTTATCTTTCTTTATTGCTCTTTTTACTTTTAATATTTCATCTATCAATTCCTGATCGCTTTTTCTTTTGTACTTTTCAGCTAAATTAGATATGTTATCTGACTTTGATGTATTTTTGCCAAACCCCAGCTGTTCAGCCAGATCCATCAGGCGCTTATCATTTATATTCATAGAATCCTCCTTCCTTTACTCACGATGTGACTGAAGCTATACTTCACTTACTGTTACTTTCTTAAAATTTCTAGATGGTGCTATATAATATATGCACCAATGGATAGTTAATTTCATATTATGAAAAGAAATACTGGGGAATTCCCGTATTAAGCCCGTATTAAGACTATTAGATATCATTGTACAAATTTGTTCAAAATTGCGTAACAGAATACAGAATATCGTGTCAGGTAATTTCATAGACTGGCAGGAATGGAGGTACATATGAACCCTGCTTTGATTCTACTTGCTATTCTTTTCATGTCTCAAAATTCGCATGGAAAGCCTGGTTTTCCATTACTTCCGCCTACCATGAAATTAGGCCTTCCAGCAAATAAAAACCCCGTTTATTTTGATACATTCCATATGGAATTGCTGCTCGATCGACTTCATAACTTGACTGATACTCTGGAAAAAATAAATCACCTTAATAATCTCCGAAGCGTTCCGATTAATAAAAATAATTACATCGACCGTATACAGGAATCTTTGGATGCCGTACGCGGACTTTTATATAGCAAAAAGTCCACAAAGCAAATCGATACTCTATCAAAATCTCTCTCGACAGTAAAAAAGTTTGGTGACATGAAAGGACTTATGGCTAATATGGAGCCGATTTTATCAATGCTATCAAACCAAGATGATGAACAAAGTAACGAATAATTGAAAGAAATATAAAATAAAATGCGCTCTACCTCTTGTTTAGGGTATAATAAGGATGCAAAGAAACAACTAGTTCCCTAATATGGGTTCGAAAAAACGTTTGAAAACAGGAGGGATTTGATATGGCATTAGTTACATCAAAGGAAATGTTTGCTAAAGCGTTAAACAGCGATTACGCAATTGGGGCTTTTAACGTTAATAATATGGAGATAATCCAGGGCATTGTTGATGCTGCGAAAATTGAAAATGCACCGCTTATTCTTCAAGTATCAGCAGGTGCACGGAAATATGCAAAACCAGTTTACTTACTTAAACTTGTCGAGGCAGCAATTGAAGACTCCGGTCTTGATATCGTTTTGCATCTTGATCATGGTGAAGATTTTGACATATGTAAAAAATGTATTGACGATGGTTTTACCTCCGTTATGATCGATGGATCAAAATATCCCTTTGAAGAAAACGTCGCTCTGACAAAACGAGTTGTGGAATACGCTCATGAAAAAGGAGTAGTAGTGGAAGCTGAATTAGGCAGACTTGCAGGAGTAGAAGATAATATAAATGTCGATTCACGTTCTGCCACCTTTACTGACCCTGATGAGGCAGCTGAATTCGTTGAAAAAACAGGAGTTGATTCATTAGCTATTGCTATAGGTACAAGCCATGGAGCATACAAATTTAAAGGGGACCCATATCTCGATTTTGAAAGATTACAAAAAATTAGGGAATTAATCCCTAATACGCCATTGGTTCTCCACGGAGCCTCTACCGTACTGCCTGAATTTGTTGAGCTCTGTAACAAATATGGCGGTAATATCCCTGGGGCTAAAGGAGTTCCTGAAGAGATGATACGAACAGCTGCAAATTATGGTATTTGCAAGGTGAATATCGATACAGATCTTAGACTTGCGATGACAGCTGAAATTAGAAAAATTCTCTTTGAAAATCCATCAGAATTTGATCCTAGAAAATATCTAGGACCTGGAAGAAATGCTATCCAACGCATGGTTCAGCACAAAATTAAAAATGTTCTCGGCGCAAGCAATAAAAGATAGCAATTAAACTGAAACCGATTCCGGTCCCTTTTGCAAAGCAATAGTCCCTGTTCTTGCTACTTCTATAATATTGTATTGAGACAGTAATTCAATGAGGATATCGATTTTATCAGGCCTATCGCACATTTCAACCGTCATGGTCGTGTGTGATAGGTCAACAATTTGACCTTGCATGATTTTAACTATATCAATAATCTCTCCTCGTTGGGCTGCTGTCATTTTTACTTTCACCAAAACAAGCTCACGTCTGGTGATTTCCTGTTGGTTTAACTTTTTAACCTTGATTACGTCTATTTGCTTGTTTAACTGCTTAGTTACTTGTTCAGCAATATAATCGTCACCCTCAACTAGAAGTGTAATCCTGGAAATGTTCTTATCCTCTGTAGGCCCTACTGCCAAGCTGTCTATGTTAAACCCTCTTCTGGCAAACAAACCTGAAATTCGGGATAATACACCCGCTTTATTTTCTACTAATACTGAAATTGTATGTTTCATAGTATTACCTCTTCATTGCAACTACACCTGTTTTAACCAGTTCAATAATACCATATGGTTTAAATATTTCTATCATCTCACTAATCCTATCTTCTGTATCAAGAGCTTCCAGAATTAAATATTCCTTACTCATTTCAATTACCCTCGCATTGCATGCATTGGCTACAACAATTATACCAACACGATCAGTTACATCTGCCTTTACTTTCATAAAGAGAAGTACCTTACTGACCATGCTTTCAGGATCTATATCCTCGATTGATATGATATCCTCAAGCTTTTCCAGCTGACTAATTACCTGTGCGATTACTATGTCGTCTCCCTCAACCACTATTGTCAGTCTTGAATATTTTTCATCTTCTGTTGAACTTCCAATAAATGAATCAATATTATATCCACGTCTTCTAAAGAGCCCCGATACTCTACTGATCACACCTGGTGAGTTATACACCAATGCGGACAAAACATGCTTCATATAATTACATCCTCCAATCATATAGCATCCGATTCAGGAAAACAACCAATGTATCATTTTTTATTTTTATTATATTGATGATTCATTCTCATCTACAACACATTCCACAAGAAATTTACCTTTATGATTCAGCATTTCGTTAATAGCCCCTTCCACCTCATCCATGTTGTCTATGGTTCGTGAAGGGATGCCATAAGCCTTAGCTATGGTTGGAATATCTGGACTCCCGGTAAGATCTACAGCTACTTCATTATTATTATAAGAATTTTTCTGGATTTCCTTCACCAGTCCCAGCTTATTATTTTTCATTATAACTATTTTAATTTCTACATTATTTTGACAAATTGTAGCTAACTCCATCATGTTCATTTGGAAAGCACCATCGCCGCATACAGCCACTACAGTTTTTTCTGGTTTTGCAAGTTTTGCCCCAATGGCTGCCGGTATGGAATACCCCATAGTCCCTAAGCCTCCGGAGGTCAGGAACCTTCCAGTTTTTATCTGGCAGTTTGCAGCAGACCAGATTTGATTTTGTCCTACATCAGCACAGTAAATATGATCATCTGGAAGTTTTTCCGTGAGGAGCTTTACAAATGCTTTTGGGTTGATGCCAAATTCCCTCGGTTGGTAATCTGGTTTTATCTTACTTTTTTTATAATTTAGCAGACTAGTCCATTCATCCGATTTTTTATCAGGCTGCATATCCATTATCTGATTAAGAATCTCCCTCGCATCTCCAACAACAGGTATCAACGTACTGAGGTTTTTTCCTATCTCGGCAGGATCAATATCAATATGGACGATCACAGTTTGTTTTCCTACGCGTGCAGGCAGTAATACAGCGCGATCAGATACCCTTGCGCCTATGATAATCAGCAGGTCCGCATCGGAAATAGCTTGATTGGCAACAGTCTTTCCATGTATTCCCAGCATCCCCAAATATAAAGGATGATCGGTAGGTACTGCTCCGATTCCCATCATGGTCGATACTATCGGAATGTTTACTGTTTCAGCGAATTGTCTTAATTTATCTTGACCATTTGCATTAAAAATTCCCCCACCTACACATAACAAAGGTTTTGATGCATTATTAATTGCTTTGCAAACACGCTTGATTTGACCTACATGGCCTTTTATGGTGGGCTTGTATCCTCGTAGATTTACCTCGGTCGGCATAGAAAATTCCAGCTTATGATTTTGTACATTCACAGGAACGTCTATTAATACAGGGCCTGGCCTGCCGGTCGATGCAATATGAAATGCCTCTTTAATGATTCTTGGAATATCTGCTGCATTTTTTACTAGATAACTATACTTTGTAAAGGGTGCTACCGAACCAGTAATATCTACTTCCTGAAAAACATCTCTCCCAAGAAGTTCAGTATTCACTTGTCCTGTTATTGCAACCAGCGGAATGCTATCCATATATGCTGTTCCAAGTGCAGTTATCAAATTTGTTGCTCCGGGACCGGAGGTGGTCATGCACACTCCAGGCTTATGTTTTATTCTTGCATAGCCGCTAGCTGCATGACCTGCATGCTGCTCATGCCGAACAAGAATATGTTTTATATTCGATTTGGAAAGTCTGTCATATAATGGACATACCGTTGCTCCCGGATATCCAAAGATAATTTCAACCCCTTCATGTTCTAAACTTCTTACAATTGCTTCTGCCCCTGTAATCATGGTTTTTCTCCTTACTATTTTACATTGAAAGCTTAAACCTCAATAGTCCAACCAAATTTGTCTTCTCTATTACCAAGTTGGATCCCTGACAATTCATCGTATAGCTTTTTAGACAGGATCCCAATTCTATTGTCATTTATTACCATCTTCTTATCCTTCCAGCAAAGTTCGCCTACTGGTGAAATGACTGCTGCAGTACCTGATGCAAACACTTCTTTCAGTTTTCCATCTTGATACGCCTTGTAAATTTCATCTATTGTAATCTTACGCTCCGAAACTTTTATTCCCCAATTTCTCAACAAGTGAATTGTAGAATCTCTGGTAATTCCAGGTAAAATAGTCCCCTCTAAAGGCGCGGTAATCACTTCATTCTCGATCACAAAGAATGCATTGGAGGTTCCAATCTCTTCCACATATTTTCTTTCGACCCCATCTAGCCATAGAACCTGAGAGTACCCGAGTTTATTGGCTTTTTCCTGTGACTTCAAACTAGCCACATAATTAGCTCCAATTTTGCTATATCCGGTACCTCCAGCAACCGCTCTGACATATTCATCTTCGACGAAAATTTTAGTCGGAGCCAGCCCTTCCTTATAATATAGGCCAACGGGAGACATGATAATCATAAAAATATACTCCTTAGATGGACGTACACCAAGAAATGGCTCTGAAGCAATTATAAAAGGCCTGATATATAGTGATGTCCCTTCCTTCTCAGGAATCCAGTCTGAGTCCACCCTTACAACTGCTTTGATCGCTTCTACATAAAGCTCCTCATCAATTCTTGGTATACAGATTCTATCACTTGTAAGCGTTGTTCTCTTTGCATTCATATCCGGACGAAAAAGCAGAACCCTGCCATCTTTTGCTTTATAAGCTTTAAGACCCTCGAACATTTCCTGTGCATAATGAAGTACTGCGGCTGCAGGGTCAAGTTCAATCGGTGCATAAGGGACAATTCTCCCGTCGTGCCAACCCTTCCCCTCTGAATAATTCATTATAAACATATGATCTGTAAAAGTTGTTCCAAATTCTAAATGATCAATATCTGGTTTTTGCTTTGGGGTTGTTGTTTTATTAATTTTAAATTCATAATTCATTTATACTTTTACCGCCTTTTCTATTAAATTATGGTTTTTCTGCTTTGATACCTTTTGTCAACTTAATCCGCTGTTATGAATTCCATCATTATATCTTATACCTTATATTCCTCAATTAACTTTACCTTCAGCTCCCAGAGTTCCTTAGACAAATCAACATAATATTCTTGCGGATTTTCAAACCTCAGTACCTCATCCCATAAAGTATTAACCTGTTCCTTACAATATTCTCTTATATCTTCAATATCAGGAAACTTGTAAACTAACTTACCTTTATCAAATATCTTAACTCTTAAATCTTTAGCATAAAAATTTGAAATCTTTTTTCTTTTCCAAATAATATGTGGATCGAAAATCTCGTATTCTTCTCCTTCCGGTATTTTTTCGTGATTGAGAGTTATGACATCTGCAATAGCTTTGTTAGTATCCTTTTCATATAATCTATACACTGACTTGAAACCAGGATTAGTTATCTTTTCAACATTCTCACTTATTTTCATCTTTGGAATGAGCTTCCCGTCCTTTTCCAAAGCAGAAAGCTTATAAACACCGCCAAAAACGGGTTCTGATCTTGATGTTATGAGTCTTTCACCTACACCAAATGAGTCAATACAAGCTCCCTGTCCGATAACATCCCTGATTATATATTCATCCAATGAATTTGATACAATGATTTTACATTCATGCAAGCCTGCTTTATCAAGCATCTCCCGAGCCCGTTTTGTAAGATATGTGACATCACCGCTGTCGATTCGTATGCCCATTTTTGAAGGCTTCATTTCCTTAAATACTTTTATAGCATTTGGAATCCCTGATTTTATAACATTATATGTGTCCACAAGAAGCACACAATTATCGGGATATATTTCAGCATATCTTTTAAATGCTTCGTATTCACTTGGGAACATCTGTACCCAACTATGTGCCATGGTACCCATTGCTGGTACCTTAAAATCACGTTCAGCTATTGCACATGCTGTTCCAATACAACCTCCAATATAGGCTGCCCTTGCACCATGTACAGCACCGGAACCTCCATGTGCTCTCCTAGTACCAAATTCCATAACAGTACGGCCTTGAGCCGCTCTAACTATCCTGTTTGCCTTTGTCGCAATCAAACTTTGATGATTGATTGCAAGAAGCATAATAGTTTCTACAAACTGCGCCTGTATCACTGGTCCTCTAACTGTAACTATTGGTTCTCCGGGGAAAATCGGAGTACCTTCCGGTACAGCCCATACATCACACTCAAATTTAAAATTTTTAAGATATTTTAGAAAGTTTTCGCTGAATATTCCTTTCTCTCTCAAATACTCTATGTCTCTGTCCTCAAATACCAAATTGTTTAGATAACAGGCCATCTGCTCAAGTCCAGCCATAATGGCAAATCCGCCATCATCCGGGATTTTCCTAAAAAACATATCAAAATACGCAATATCTTCGGACATGCCATTTTCAAAATAACCATTCGCCATAGTCAGCTCATAAAAATCAGTAAGCATGGTCATATTAATCCGTTCCACCATTTGTATTCTCCTCTACTCGTCCTTTTTCTCTAATTACGATATACCCTGCTACGATTACAATTGAACCACCTAACATCTGCATAGGTGAAATGATTTCATCTAAAAACAGCCATCCAAATAATGTTGTTGTAACAGGCAGGAAGTTAGAAAATGTAGCTGAAACTGTAGGCCCAAGAATATACAATGACCTCACCATGATTATAAATCCAACTCCTGTACCTAATATACCCAAAAACAAGATGCCACCGATGATTTCCCATGTGATGGTCTCACGGCTAGGCAAATTTGCAATTGCGTATGGCCAGATCATCAATAAAGTACAGGTCATCTGATTCAAGGTCAATGTAGCACTTTCATATCTTCCATGCAATGATGCCGTAAGAAAATTATATAAATTCCAGGTTATGACCGCAGAAAAAGCTAACATATAGCCAATGATCTTTCCCTGAAAAAGGCTGTAATAATCAACACCCATAACTAGAATGATTCCAAAAATACAAAAGAAAATTCCAATAGTCATTCTTCTAGTTATATTTTTTTTAAATACAGCCTTATCAATAAGAATTGATAAGGCGGGGACAAATGCTAACACAATTGTGATGATGGATACCGGCAGAAATTCCATAGCTGTATATTCAAAATAAAAATACCCTATCTCACCAAACAAGGCGCAAAAAAGAAATATGGGGATGTCCCTTTTTTTCATGAACTTTTTTCCTTCTGCCTTTAGTTTTATAATCAATACAATTATATAACCTATTAGATACTTGAAGAAAATAAGAGTAAGAGGCTTGATGACAGTTAATGCTTGTTTTGCAAAAATATATTCCAGACCCCAGGTTAACATTAAAAAAATCATCAGCAAGTACATCAATTTTTTTTGTGATTTCAAATTTATACTATCGACCTCGCTTACCGTAAAGGTGGTCCCCGACTTTGTCCGTATATTTAATGTTATATTTTATCATACTTTTTAGCTATCGTAAAATCTTTTTTAAAAAATTTCCTGTATAAGAACTTTCCATCATCGCAATTTCTTCTGGTGTACCTTCCCCGATGATTTTACCGCCCTTGCTTCCACCATCGGGTCCTAAATCTATAATGTGGTCTGCCATTTTTATCACGTCAAGATTATGTTCAATTACAACTACAGTGTTGCCGGCATCCACAAGACGGGATAATACCTGCACTAGCTTGTCTACATCTGCAAAATGAAGACCCGTTGTCGGTTCATCTAAAATATACATGGTTTTACCTGTACTTCGCTTTGAAAGCTCGGATGCAAGCTTGATTCGCTGTGCTTCACCGCCTGAAAGCTGAGTTGATGGCTGTCCCAGCTTAATATAGCCTAGTCCCACTTCTTCTAAAGTTTGTATTTGTCTTTGTATGCTTGGAATATTTTCGAAAAGTTTCAATGCTTCTGAAACGTTCATGTCTAATATATCAAAGATGCTTTTTCCTTTATATTTTACTTCCAGGGTTTCCCTATTGTACCTCTTTCCTTTGCAGACCTCGCATGGCACATATACATCAGGGAGAAAGTGCATTTCAATCTTTATAATTCCATCTCCGCTGCACGCTTCACAACGACCGCCTTTTACATTAAAGCTAAATCTACCTTTATTATAACCTCTTATCTTTGCCTCTGGAAGCTGTGAAAAGAGATCCCTAATCGGTGTAAATACTCCTGTATAAGTAGCGGGATTAGATCTTGGAGTTCTTCCAATAGGGGACTGGTCGATGTTTATTACCTTGTCAATGTTTTCAATTCCTTCGAGTCCTTTGTGTTTACCCGGTTTTGCTTTTGCACGATGTATCTTTGATGCAAGGCTTTTATACAGTACCTCATTAACCAAGCTGCTTTTTCCTGAGCCGGAAACTCCTGTAACGCAAATAAATTTGCCAAGTGGAAAACTTACATCGATATCCTGCAAATTGTTTTCTGCTGCGCCTATGACCTTTACGTAAGACCCATTTCCATTTCTGCGCTGTTTCGGCACCTCTATCCTTTTTTCGCCAGTAAGGTATTGACCTGTCAGTGATTCTTTGCATGACTTAATGTCATTAATATCACCTTGTGCTATAATTTCACCTCCATGAACTCCTGCACCAGGTCCCATATCTATTATATGATCTGCAGCATACATCGTATCCTCATCGTGCTCAACAATGATCAAGGTGTTTCCAAGATTCGTAAGGGTTCGCAGGGTTTTTAATAGTTTTTCATTGTCCTTTTGGTGAAGTCCTATACTTGGCTCATCAAGGATATAAAGTACTCCTACTAAGCTTGAACCAATCTGAGTAGCCAATCTAATCCTTTGAGATTCTCCCCCAGAAAGGGTACCCGCGGATCTAGAAAGTGTCAGATAATCCAATCCTACATCTATAAGGAAGTTTAATCTTTCTTTTATTTCCTTGAGGATCTGCTGAGATATTATTTTCTCCTTATCGCTAAGTTCTAAACTATTTATAAAATCTAAAGTCCCTCGTATAGATAATTCTGAAAGCTCCGCAATATTTTTATCAGCAACTGTTACGGCAAGAACTTCAGGCTTAAGTCTTCTTCCTTCACACTCACTGCATATATTCAAGCTCATATATTGCCTAATTCTTTCCTTGATGTAATCAGAATTTGTTTCTCTATATCTTCTCTCAAGGTTTACAAGAACTCCTTCAAAGGGATGATTGCGATAGGACTCAGAACCATTATTTCGGCTTTTATAATAGTACTGCAGATTTCTCCCCTTTGTTCCATACAATAGCTCTTCCTTAAATTTTGACGGCAGATCCTTATAAGGCAAGGAAAGGTCTACCCCATGTTCTCTCGCTAATGCTTCTATCATCTGACGATAGAAACTACCATATTCCATGGAAGAAAACACCGTCCCTAATGCCCCTTTGTTTATGCTTAGATCACTTTTTGTAATGATTAAATCCGGATCTAGCCTCTCTATGAAACCTAGACCATTGCACGAAGCGCACGCTCCAAAGGGACTATTGAATGAAAACATCCTGGGTTCCATCTCTTCGATACTTATTCCGTGATCTGGACATGCAAGCTTTGTACTGAACAGTATATCCTCACCCATTGAATCAGCATCTTTCTGAATTGAAGCAATAACCAAACCGTCACCCTGATTTAGCGCCAGTTCCACAGACTCAGCCAAACGCCCTTCACTGCCTGGCTTTATTATGATTCGATCTACAACTATCTCAATAGTATGCTTGAATGTTTTTTCCAGCTTAATGTGGTCCTCGTTTAGCCGCAAAAGTTCACCATCTATACGAACTCTAGTGAAACCTTCCTTAGCTATACGCTCTATTATCTTTGAATGCTCACCTTTTCTTTCTCTCACAACAGGAGCAAGTATTGTTACCCTGCTTCCCTGCGGCTGTGACATAAGATTATCTACAATCTGATCTACCGATTGGCTGGAGATCTCAGTACCGCAGATCGGGCAATGCGGGACACCTATCCTGGCATACAATAATCTTAGGTAATCATGGATCTCAGTTACTGTTCCAACCGTAGACCGTGGATTTTTACTTGTGGTTTTCTGATCAATGGATATTGCAGGTGAAAGTCCCTCAATATAATCAACATCTGGTTTTTCCATCTGGCCCAAGAACTGTCTTGCATAGGAAGAAAGGCTCTCCATATACCTTCTTTGCCCTTCTGCATAAATAGTATCAAAGGCCAGAGAAGACTTTCCCGAACCACTGAGTCCAGTTATTACTACCATCTTATCTCTTGGTATTTCAACATCTATATTCTTTAAATTGTGCTCCTTTGCACCTTTTATGATTAATTTTTTTGTCATCCTATCCTCCGGAATTGTTTCTTAGGTTTTTGCTACAAACGCAATTTAAATTCAAAAATCCTGTCTCTCAATTCAGCAGCCCTTTCAAACTGTAGATTAGCCGCTGCATCCTTCATTTCTTTTTCCATTCTTTTTATATAGTCAGTTAGTTCCTTCTTTGTCAATTCAAGAGGACTTCTTCCCATATAGTATTCATCGCTTTCTTCAGCAACTTTCGTAGCTTCTATGACTGCGCGTATAGATTTTTCTATAGTTTTCGGTGTTATGCCGTTTTTTTCGTTATATTCTTTTTGTATCCTTCTTCTGCGTTCAGTCTCAGAAATTGCCTTTTCCATGGCTTCGCTGATTTCATCTGCATACATTATTACTTTTCCGTTCACGTTTCGAGCTGCTCTTCCGATTGTCTGGATTAAGGAAGTTTCGGTACGAAGAAATCCTTGTTTGTCGGCGTCCAGAATAGCCACAAGGGAAACTTCAGGCAGATCAAGACCTTCCCTCAGCAGATTGATGCCTATCAGGACATCGAATACACCAAGTCTAAGGTCTCTCAATATTTCCATCCTTTCCAAGGTGTCGATCTCTGAATGCAGATATCTGACCTTGATTCCAACATTCTTAAGATAATCAGTAAGGCTTTCCGACATCTTTTTAGTGAGTGTAGTTATGAGTACTTTTTCTCCGCGAGCAGTTACTTTGTTTATTTCGCCTATAAGGTCGTCGATTTGCCCTTCTGTTTTTCTTACCTGGATTTCAGGGTCTAATAATCCTGTAGGCCGAATAACTTGTTGAACAACGATGTTACCGCTCTTCTCCTTTTCATAATCGTTCGGCGTGGCGCTTACATATATAACCTGATTAACAAGCTGTTCAAATTCTTTAAAGGAAAGGGGACGGTTGTCCAGTGCAGATGGAAGCCTAAAGCCATATTCTACCAGAGAAGATTTACGAGATCTATCACCAGCGTACATACCTCTAAGCTGAGGAATCATCACATGGGATTCATCTATCATAATCAAAAAGTCTTTAGGAAAGTAGTCGATCAGTGTGTAGGGACGACTGCCCGGCTGCAGACCATTGATGTGCCTTGAGTAGTTTTCTATTCCCTTGCAGCTTCCAATTTCCCGAAGCATTTCTATATCGTAACGGGTGCGCTGCTCAATTCGCTGCGCTTCTATTAGTTTCCCTCTGTCCTTGAACCATTTTATTCTATCCTCCAGCTCCTCTTCTATAGTTTGAATTGCACGCTCCATTTTTTCTTTAGAAGTCACGTAATGGGATGCAGGAAATATAGATACATGATTACGGATTCCGTTTATTTCACCTGTTACTGGGTTTATCTCCTTAATAGTTTCTATTTCATCCCCAAAGAGCTCGACTCTAACCGCATGATCTGTTCCTGCAGGGAAAATATCGATGGTGTCTCCGCGTACTCGGAAACTGCCTCTAACGAAGCCCAGGTCATTTCTTATGTACTGGATATCTACAAGCTTTCTTAATATATCATGTCTGCTTTTTTCCATTCCAGGACGCAAGGATAATACCTGATTTTCATAATCTACCGGGCTTCCCAGTCCATAAATACAGGAAACGCTAGCTACGATGATAACATCTCTTCTTTCAAACAAGGCCGCTGTAGCCGAGTGCCGCAGCTTTTCAATCTCATCGTTGATATCCGAATCCTTCTCAATATACGTATCCGTCGCAGGCAAATATGCCTCTGGCTGATAATAATCGTAATAGCTGACGAAGTATTCTACAGCATTATTGGGGAAGAACTCTTTAAACTCTCCGCAAAGCTGCGCTGCCAATGTTTTATTATGAGAAATGACAAGAACCGGACGCTGTATACGCTCAATCACATTTGCCATCGTAAAAGTCTTCCCTGAGCCTGTGACTCCAAGCAAGGTCTGGTGCCTTTTACCCTGAAGTATACCTTCTGTGAGTTGCTCTACAGCCTGTGGCTGATCTCCCGTCATCTTGTATTGTGAAATTATTTCAAATTTGTTCATTTTTACAGTCCTATTTTTATACTTATTATTTATCTTTCTGCGACATAATAGTATAACATATACCCAAATCCATTACAATATAATTTCGAACATTTGTTCACTGCGAACTTGCACATAATTGAAAACAATTATTGGTTTATAATCAATTAAACGTGGCAATTTTCAAATATTTCAAACATTTAAAAATTTCTAATTCTATCTTGTTATTTGCTTTAGATTATATTATAATTTCATTAATGTATTATTCAGCTTGCTCTTATAGTTT
>DUPP01000193.1 GCA_012838265.1 Clostridiales bacterium | reverse complement strand
TGTCATTATTATTTTAATTGTTTTATTATTTTTATCAGCCACATCAACACCTGCTTTCTATATCTATTAATATCATCTATTAATATTGACTCTGTCAATACCTTTTAATATAATACTCCAAAATTGTATTTATTTTAATATGCAATTTTATTTATTTATATATGTACAGTTATATATTCTTTTACCAGTATTTTTTAATTATAGATTACAGTGTACAGTTTTCACCAATATTTTAAATATACAGTTACTCTACCCATATCGTATATAGGAGGTTAACTATGAAAGCGCTTATTCCCAATCTGCAGCCGGAGTCTGCTACTCCTCTCTATCTTCAGCTTTATAACTATATAAAAACAGCAATACTGAACGGGGATATTCTTCCGTCCGAAAAGCTTCCATCGTTGCGAAACTTTTCTAAAAGCCTCGGTCTTAGTATTACTACTATAGAATTAGCTTATAATCAACTTATGGTTGAGGGTTATATTTATAGCAAACCACAATCTGGCTATTTTGTTAACGAAATTTCTTCAGGCATGAGAAGCATCCCAAAGGGCAAAGAGTACTTTCTCATAGAATCTAATACTCGCCCGGAATTTGACCTTTTTTTAGATAATAGTAAAAAAGGATATTATGATGAGTCATGCTTTAATTTTGTTAAATGGAAGAAATGCTTAAACCATATAATTAACGAATACTCTCACCTTTTACTAAGTGAAGGAGATGCTCAGGGAGAAAAAGCTCTAAGATGGGAAATTTCAAAATATGTTTATCAATCAAGAGGAGTAACCTGTACACCTGAACAAATAGTTATCGGCGCGGGGACACAGCAAATCACAGGGCAGCTTTGCACTATTCTGCTAAAAATGGGGATTAATCATATTACTGTAGAGGAGCCTGGGTATCTGCCGGTTAGGAATATATTCCGCGATCGTGCGTTTGCTATGACAGCTGTTCCAGTAGGGAAAGAGGGAATACCTGTATCCAAACTGCCGACAAATATTCGATCCGCTGTATATGTCAGCCCATCCAATCAATTTCCAACAGGTTATGTCATGCCTATCGGAAAGCGTTATGATTTGTTAAACTGGGCAGTAAAGAATGACAGCATTGTAATTGAAGATGATTATGACAGCGAACTCCGTTATTTTGGAAAGCCAATCCCCTCTCTTCAAGGTCTGGATCACAATCAAAGGGTTGTTTACCTGGGTTCTTTCTCTTCAACACTGTTCCCATCAATAAAAATCAGTTACATGATACTGCCTGAACATATGGCTGAAATATTCGATACTATTCACGGAGATTATACCCAGACTTGCTCAAAGACAGAGCAGCTTACTTTAGCTCTTTATATGTCCCGAGGATATTATCAGACGAATCTAAAAAAACTGCGTACACTATATTCTCAAAAACTGCAGGTTGTACTTTCTTTATTTGAAAAATGGGGAAAAGGCTTTATTCAGCCTATAAATTTTTCTTCAGGAATAAACATGCTTGTAAGTGTTAAAAGTAAAAAAATGCCTTCTCAATTATGTCAGGAAGCACATGAGCTTGGTATAAAAACTCTTCCCATCACTTCTTATATTGAATTTCCTTCGGAGGATGCGGTGACTCTAATATTTTACTATAATCAAATACCTCTAAAGGATATGGAAACAGCACTTAAAAGCTTGCTTGAAAAATGGAAATCATAAAGTTGAGCAAGAAAGGCTAATTGAATCAGGATAAAAAAGTAAAAATCAGCAATTATATAAATATAAAGATAATAGCTGATAAATACAATTAATCTTCTTCAGCGAGCAGCAACTAATCTAATAATTAGCGGTGTACAGGTGGGTGTATATGGGAGTAACTTCAAGAAAAGCTATTATAATTTTTATAATAGCTTTTATAACAGCAGTATTAATGTTATTGGGAGCATGGAGAATAAATACGACAAGTTTACTGAATAAAAACAACTTCAATCCAACTACTCAAGCTCCGATTATGAACTCGTTTTCATCAGAAGTTTCAGATATCTATTATGTAATAACAGACTCAGGTCATGAAGGTATAATTTTTTCAAATAAAGTAGATGGGTATAGTGTGCTTCTGCCCGATACGATGAAAGTAACCGAAACAGAATTTGCCGACTATAGAATGGTTTTAGAGGATAATCTGAAGCGAATAGAAATATACAGACAACCGATATCAGAGGAGGATTTATCCGCTGATACTTATATATCCTATTCAAATGGTTTTTTAAAAAACACAGAAGACCATAAGCTGGAATTTCAAGAATATATGGAAGTAAACGGATATAAGGTTGTATTTACTCAGTGGTCAAGAGATAAAGTATTAAATATAGAAAATGATAAGAATCACTATGCTTGTATAGATATTATTACAAAAGACAATGTATACACTTTTTTAATAAAATCACAAATAAGGCTTGAGGACTCATTAAACTGCGCCAAGCTTATTGAAAGCTTTAATACATTCGCACCTTCAGTCATTCCTGCCTCAATTAAATTCTTTCAAACTGAAACAGAAACTTGGGATGCTGAGACAGCTGCTTTCTATGATAGATACTTTAAAGAAGGCCAATTAATATGGGGAATCTTCAACAATACAGCACCTAAGGAAATGAATGAGCTTAAAAAGATAGAAACTGCAATCGATTATAAATTTAAATTTCTATTGATTTATAAACATGTACTAGATGTATTTCCTGCTGGATACGTAAGAAATGATTTAGAAAGGGCATACCTCGATGGCAGAACTGTTGAACTCACCCTTCAGACTCCAACCCAAAATGAAGGCGAGTCAAATATGGTATATGATATCCTGGATGGAAAATATGATCACTTCTTGTATTCCTTTGCAGAGGAGACCGCCCAATTTGAACACCCTGTGCTCTTTAGATTATGCAATGAAATGAATGGTGAGTGGTGCAGCTATTCCGGATACCACACTTCCAGAGATCCGGAAATATTTAAGGAATTATATAGATATGTATATAAAATATTTAATGATGTGAATGCAGATAATGTAATCTGGGTATGGAATCCCAACGAGCTTTCCTTTCCTGATTTTAAATGGAATAATGAATTGATGTACTATCCAGGAGATGAGTATGTAGATGTGATTGGCCTTACCGGATACAATACAGGAACCTATTATGAGGGTGAAAAATGGCGAACCTTCTCAGAAATATATGATCCTTTATATAAAAAATTTGACCGTATTTCCGAGAAGCCTTTGATGATCACGGAGTTCGCCTCCAGCAGCGTAGGCGGAAATAAAAAGGAGTGGGTTAATGATATGTTTTTGAATATTGGAAAATACCCACTTATAAAGGTGGCAATCTGGTGGCACGGTTGCGATTGGGATTCGGAAGGCAATATAGCCAGACCATATTTTATCAATGAATCGCCGGATTTGCTGGATGTATTTAAAGTACATTTAAATCGATCTGTCTTCTCTCGCTCTCTGACAGAACCTCAATAGAATTTGGAAATTGATTTCAAGCCTGTGACCTATTATAATGTTATCAAATTAATTTACACTTGTACCTATTGAAGAGATGTTTCAAATAAAACTTAAAAGAGGAGATATTTGACGATACATGAAAAGATATTTAACTGTGTTACAACAGAAAAAAAAAGTAATACGAAAAAAAATTCTAGAAAGAAGAGCTTTACTAAATTCCGCTATACTTAATATGGCAGAAAAATCTGCTGCTGAACAGCTGGCTTCAACCGAAGATTACCGTGCATCAAAGACAATCATGCTATATATGAATTTCCGCAACGAAGTGCCAACAGGAAGCATTATTAACAATATCCGGTATTCCGGAAAAAAACTTGTCCTTCCTTATACCAACAAAGAATTTGAGATAATACCTTATGAAATTCCTTTAGCCGGTGAGTTAAAGGATTACCTTGTACGTTCCAGATTCGGTGTATTGGAACCTGATCCATCACTCTGCAAAGAAGCTAATGTAAACTCCATAGACCTTGTAGTAGTACCAGGAAGCGTTTTTGATATCACAAATAATCGCATTGGCTATGGTAAGGGCTGTTATGACAGATTCCTTTCTAAGCTTCCCGCAAGCGTTTATAAGATAGGCTTGGCATATGATTTTCAAGTCCTGCCTTCTGTCCCTACCACTCAAACAGACGTGAAGATGAATGAAATATTGATTATAGAAACAAATATTATGAAAAAAAAGACCAGTCATGCTTAATTTAAATGCTCCGCATATCTGATCTCTTATCTCATATTACCAATATACTTATAGTGATTACGATGTAAGGTCTTTAAATATCTCTTCCACCGTTTCCATTTTATTTGACCGATATGCATTACTGCCGGAAAACACTATTCCATTCTCTATATCTCCTTTTGCAGCATTGAGCAGCGCCTGTGTAATACAATATGGTGCCTCATTCGATTTGCAAGGTGTAAGACATCGATTGCATTTATTCGGTGGTATCCTTACTTTTTCCACCTGTTCGGTAAAATTTGTTCTGATAGCCCTGCCGGGCATTCCTACCGGGCTTTTGATAACAACCATATCCTCTTTTTTGGCATTAAGATAGGCTTCCTTGAATCTTGGGTGCACGTCGCACTCTTCCGTAGTAACAAATCGTGTTCCCAATTGCACTCCGTCCGCACCATAAGCCAATACCTTTTGCACATCCTCTTTAGTGTAAATCCCTCCCGCAACTATCAGCGGACAGCCTGGCAAATCTGCTATTTCTTCCTTAATTTCCATAATTGTATCATAAAACTGCTCTTGAGCTTCATCCAACTGCTCTTCCTTAAAACCAAGGTGTCCGCCAGCTAAGGGACCTTCAAAAAGTATAGCATCAGGAGCGCGATTATATTTTTTTGTCCAGCTTCTGATTATCAACCCTGCCGCTCTTGCTGATGAAATAATGGGGACAAGCTTGACCTTGTTGCTTTTTACGGCTCCAGGCAGCGACATCGGAAGTCCGGCTCCTGATATGATCATATCTGCACCTGCTTCAACTGCCGCCTCTACGAACTGGTCATAATTTCTGCTCGCATACATTATATTGACTGCAATTAACCCCTTATTCGGAACATCCTTGATAGCTTCTTTTGCTTCTCGGATATTTCTCTTCAAAGCACGAATATTGGCCTCCTTTGGGTTGGTATAAAAATCCGGCTCTAAAAATCCTATCTGAGCAGCAGAAATCACACCGACACCACCGCATCTTGCAACAGCTGCCGATAATCTGGAAAGGGAAACCCCAATCCCCATTCCTCCTTGGAAAATCGGAACAGGAATTGTAACATCACCTAATGTCATAGGCATCAACTTTAGCGGCGTATCGCCTTTTATAACTCTTATTCTTTGTTTTTTAAAGAAATCATTGATTGCATATAAAGACTGGAATAAAACGGCCTGTTCTTCTTCGTTCAGTTCTGAAAGTACATCGTTTACTAATCTCTTGTGAAAATCATCATGCTCCTTTACAGCATCGATTCCGTCTTCCGTAAGTTCTATTTTTACTATCCTGCGATCCTCCGGAACACGATATCTATTTACGTATTTTTTGTTAACCAACTTATTTATCGCAGACGTAAGAGTACTCACGCTGATTTTCAAGCTTGCTGCAACCTGAGTCATCGTTTTAGCCTTGCCTGGACCTATAGCCGCAAGCGTATGGATTTCCGTAATAGAAAGATTGTGCCTGGATGAGTTCTTAATTGCATCCTCTTCTATTTTTAGAACATTATTAAACAGGCTTACCAATATATCATTTAATTTTTCCGTTATATTCATAATCCTCTCCTAATTATCCGATAGCGAACAGGATTTCACACTGGCAAGCTATTTTATCACCTAAATACGCAGTAGCTTTCCCGTAACCAGCCTTGGATCTAAGACGTTCTAAAAAAACTTCCAGTCGAAGTGTATCCCCAGGGACTACCTTCTGGCGGAATTTTGCTTCTTTTATGCCGCCAAAATATGCGATTTTACCACGGTGTTCCTCCATGGATAGAATTGCTACAGCCCCAGCCTGTGCAAGAGATTCTATTATCAATACTCCGGGCATCACCTTTTCCTGGGGGAAATGTCCCTGGAAATAGTATTCATCCTCTCGAACATATTTTATAGCAACGATACTTTTTCCATATTCCATTTCAACGACTTCATCAATAAGCAGAAAAGGATCCCTATGCGGAATAATCTCCTTTATCTGATCTCTGTTAAGTATCAATTTTAAACCCCCTTTATTAATAGGCAGCCATTATGCCCTCCGAAACCAAGAGAATTCGACATTGCATAGTTTAATGCCTGCTTTCTGGCAGTACCCGGCACATAATCTAAGTCCAGTTCTTCATCAGGTACCAATAGATTTATGGTTGGGGGGATTATCCCATCAACGAGCGCATTAATACAAACTATGGCTTCTACCACACCCGCAGCACCCAAAAGATGCCCTGTCATGCTCTTAGTGGAGCTAACTGGTATTTTGTACGCAGCATCACCGAATACAGTTTTTATCGCTCTTGTTTCAAACAAGTCATTGTAGGGAGTGCCTGTTCCATGTGCATTTATATAGGAAACCTCCTCTGGATTGATTCCTGCTTCTTTAATAGCAAGCTCCATTGCTTTAGCTGCACCATTCCCTTCCGGATCAGGCATTGTAATATGGTAAGCATCACAGGTACTTCCATATCCAACTATTTCTGCGTAAACTCTCGCACCTCTCGCTACAGCATGCTCGTATTCTTCTAAGATGATTATGCCAGCACCTTCTCCCATGACGAAACCGTCTCTTTCCTTATCAAACGGTGTTGAACATCTATTTGGATCCTCTCTGGTTGATAATGCTGTCATGTTCGCAAATCCAGAAAAGCAAACCGGTGCAAAAGGAGCTTCCGATGCTCCCGTAATAACCGCATCTGCATAACCATGCTTAATAGCACGATAGCTCTCCCCTATTGCATGGGTTCCCGTGGCGCATGCGGTAACGAGTCCCAAACAGCTGCCAGTTGCCTTGCATGCAATGGCTATATTTCCTGCTAAAATATTGCTAATTACCGAAGTTACCAGAAACGGCGAAACTCTTGTGATCCCCTTTACTATGGCCTTATTCACTTCCGCTTCAAGCGTCATGATTCCTCCAATTCCGGACCCCACCAGTATGCTCAGTCTCTCCGGATCAATATTTTCACCACTGACAAGTCCGCTGTCTGCCATGGCTTCTAATGCTGCAGTTACACCGTATTGAGAGTAAAGGTCACTTCTTCTTGCTTCTTTTTTGTCATGAAATATAAAATCCTTTACTTCTGCACCATTTTTGGCTTTTTGAACTTCCGGATCGAAATGAGTTATCCTTGCGATACCATTTTTTCCGCTTTTTATTCCTTCCCAAAAATCCTTTACGTTATTTCCCAAAGGAGTCACTGCTCCCATACCTGTAACAACTACTCTTTTATCCATAACTTTTCCTCTTTCCTTTTAAATAGCCATTCCGCCATCGACGCCAAGAACCTGTCCTGTTATATATGAAGCCTTATCCGAGGCCAGAAATGCCACAGCATGCGCTACATCTGAGGCCTTCCCGACTCGCCCCAAGCTTATAACTTCTGACATTGCTTTCTTCTGATCATCCGTTAATACATCCGTCATGTCTGTTTCTATAAATCCAGGAGCCACCGCATTTACAGTTATACCTCTTCTTCCAAGCTCCTTAGCGGCAGATAATGTCATCCCTATTATACCTGCTTTTGATGCACTATAATTAACCTGCCCGGCATTTCCGCGAACTCCTGAGATAGAGGAAATATTTATTATTCTTCCGTTCCTCTGCTTAATCATATATGGTGAAACTGCCTTTAAGAAATAGAAGCTTCCGTTCAGGTTTGCCTGAATAACTTCATCAAAGTCAGATGCACTCATTCTCATTATCAATTTATCCTTTGTGATTCCGGCATTATTCACCAGTATATCTATCTTTCCAAATATCTCAGCTGCCATTTTAGCCGCAGCCTCTGCGTGGCTTGGTTCTGAGACATCTCCTTTGATTAGTTCTACCCGTGTGCCATATTGTTTCAGCTCTTCTACAGTCTTTCTCGCTGAATCATCATTGCTACGGTAACATAAGAGCACATCAGCCCCCTGGCGACAGAATTCCTCGGCAACTGCTTTGCCGATTCCTCTTACCCCTCCGGTAATCACTGCACTTTTTCCTTTCAGCATATTATCACCTCTTTCTAAACAGATTAACATCAAATCTCTTCCGTTTTCTCTTTTAAAATCAAATCTTTTAATGTATCTATCGTTTTCATCAATGTCTTAGAATCTTCTATATTCATAGTAATTAAATTATCATCGATTTTTCTAACCAAGCCTGATAGAGTTTTACCAGGTCCTATCTCTACAAATGTATTAATTCCGTCTGATTTCATATTTTCTATTGTTTCCTGCCAATAAACCGGGCTTTTAGTTTGTCTTGCCATGATCTCTGCCAGCCATTGACCCTCATCACCACTTTGGCCTTCCATGATATCTTTTCCGGTCACATTGGAATATACCTTTACGTTGGGCTTCTTCAAGTCCGAAGCCTGTAAAAGCTCCAGAAGTTTTGGAGTTACAGGTTCCATCATAGAGCAATGAAATGCGGTTCCAACACTGAGCGGAACAGTCTTGACGCCACCAAGCTCTTTAGCCTTTAACAAGAATCTCTGTAATGCACTATTGTCGCCGGCCACTACTGTTTGAACAGGAGAATTAAAATTAACACCCTCTAGTATACCGTCTTCCCTTGAAGCTTCTACGTATTTAAGAATTAGCTCCCGTTCCCCAAATGCTGCAATCATTCCTCCCTTATTTTTACCTTCTGAATCCTTACCGGCTTCGCTCATCCAGGTTCCTCTGTTTCTAATTATATTAATCCCTGTTTCAAAGCTCTGAATAACACCGCTCGCAGTAAGGGCTGAATATTCTCCTAGACTGAAACCTGCCATACCTGCAATCTCAACTTTATTTTTCAGCTCTGAATCTATATTGGAGACTTCCGTCAGAAAGGTTTCATATGCCGCCATAGTAACTGTATAAACGCAAGGCTGAGTTATATTTGTCTGACGCAATATCTCCTTTGTGCCTTCAAAACACCATTCCTTAATATCTTGCCCTGCCAAATAAAAAATTTTTCTAGCCTCATAATAATTATCATAAAGGTCCTTACCCATCCCTGGATATTGAGCACCCTGACCTGCAAATAGTAGCCCTATCTTCATAGATCTCTGCTGCCTCCTTAAACATTTCTTCAATCATCTCTTTTGCTGTCTGTTCTTTTTTTATTAGACCTGCGATTTGTCCTGACATCACCGATCCATTTACTACGTCCCCATCCTTTACAGCAGCTCTCAGTGCTCCAGTACCAAGCTTTTCTATTTCTGCCGCCGGATCTGCACTTCTTTTTTCCAAAGCTAGAATTTCTCTTGCTAATTTATTTTTAAGCACTCTTACAGGATGGCCCGTACTACGTCCTGTAACAACCGTATCAGAGTCCTTAGCTTTAATTATCATATCTTTATAATTCCGTGATACTGTACATTCTTTTGCTACGAGAAACCGTGTTCCAACCTGTACTCCGGATGCACCCAGCATATATGCTGCTGCGATTCCTCGCCCATCGCCAATTCCGCCAGCTGCTATTACAGGGATATTAACTGCGTCAGCAACCTGAGGTACAAGAGCCATAGTAGTGGCTTCGCCGACATGGCCGCCACCCTCCTGACCTTCTGCAATTACTGCATCCGCTCCGGCACGTTCTACTCTAATTGCAAGCGCAACCGATGCTACGACAGGAATAACTTTTATGCCGCAGCTTTTTAGCTTAGCTATATATTTACCTGGATTTCCGGCTCCCGTAGTAACCACAGGAACTTTTTCTTCGCAGATTACATCAATGACTGCATCCGCATGCGGATTCAGAAGCATTACATTTACCCCGTAGGGTTTATCTGTCATTTCCTTGACTTTACGAATTTCACTTCGCACCCATTCGGCATCTGCATTTCCGCTGGCTATTATGCCTAAACCGCCTGCATTGCTTACTGCCGATGCTAAATATGCATCAGCAATCCATGCCATTGCTCCCTGAATTATTGGATATTTTATTCCAAGTAGTTCACAAACACTAACCATTGCTCAATTTCTCCTTTATCTGTTTACCAATTTGTGAAACTAATTATTATCACCTTTATTACTATAACGCAAACTACAACGCATAGGTAGAAAAATTTTCTTCCCTCAGTGCATTGAGAAGATGTGTATACCCGTTATAACGCTTCAAAAAGTATAGCCCCGGCACTAAGACCACCGCCAAACCCGACTAACATTATTTTGTCTCCCGAATGAACCTTTCCGCTTTTCATTAAATCAGACAATGCCATCGGTATACTAGCTGCTGATACATTACCTGTTGTTTTAATATTCACTTGAAACTTATCGACCGGCTGTTTCATACGTTGAGCTGCCGATTGTATTATTCTCATATTTGCCTGATGCGGCACATAATACTGTACATCATCCGCCTTGATTCCTGCTTTCTGCAATACGGAGTCCATAGCTTCTCCTATAGCTCCCACCGCAAACCGGAAAACCTGTGACCCGTTCATGTTTATGTATGGATCTTTAGGTCCATCATCCGAAAACGGTGTCTTGGGATATTGTATATCTACAATAAGGCAATCTGTTACGTCATCGTAGTTTTTTACGAAGCTGCTTATGATTCCTGTTTTACTATCTGAAAGTTCAAGCACTGCACAACCGGCTCCATCTCCGAATAAAATGCATGTGCCTCTATCTTCCCAGTTCGTGATTCGAGAAAGCCTCTCAACACCAATGACCAAAGCACGTTTTATCCCGTGAATCTTCATAAGTGCCTCTGCATTCCATATTCCATATATAAATCCGCTGCATGCTGCATTGATGTCATAGGCTATAGCATTTTTCAACCCTAAAGTTCTCTTCACTAACGCTCCCATGGATGGCACCAGCATATCTGGAGATACCGTTGCCACCAAAACAAGTTCAATGGAATCCTTATCCATGCCTCCCATAGCTTCCTGTGCTGCCTTAACTGCCAGGTCAAGTGCAGTCTCATTTGTGGCTATATGCCTTGTTTCTATTCCAGTCCTGTCTATAATCCATTGACTGTCTGTATCTACCAATCTTGAAAGATATTCGTTTTCTATTTTTAGTTCCGGTAAGGCTTTACCGGTTCCCGCGATTACTACTCCCAATATAAACCTCCTATAATTTTAATAACCTGTAAAATATTATAACAACTAATAATAAAATTTACAAACTATTTTGATAATCAAAATATTTGATTGTATTATAAATTTTGAGATTGCTAATGTCAAGTTATTTTGAATGATATAATTCGTCATATTAAGCGATTAATTAATAATTTTAAAAAATCACATGCGAAAAACATGGTACTATGTTAAGATTGTCTCTACAAATAATTTTAGATAGTTTCTGGCAGGGTGATCATTAGTCAAAGTCTTTCCGGAAAACTAAAAAAAGGGGGGGTAAACATGTCAATATCAACATCCTTGTATGATTTCATTACTGACTATCTGAAAAAGGACACTGTATCCTTTCATATGCCAGGTCATAAAGGGTCAAAGTT
>DUPP01000192.1 GCA_012838265.1 Clostridiales bacterium | reverse complement strand
GGTGGGTTCTCCGCATTTTCGACAGTATTGATCTGTATCGTCAAGCAAATTACGGCATTTTCTACAATACATTCTGCGTTCCTCCATATTATTCTCTGATCTGTAATTCAAGCTCTGCTTCTGTGTATACTTTTCCACTCCTGCCTATAGCAAATTTTCCTTCAGGTATAGACATTTCCTGCCCAATCTCTTGATTGAGTGAGTCTATTTTCTCACTTTGTAATTGTTTTTCACTATTTGCGGCTTCTGCAGAATCTTTAATATTCCTAGATAATTTTTCTTCGATATGTACTAAATGATTGTCTATATTTTTCAGAGTATCTATCTGTATATCTGTTTTCCAGTACCATAATTTTATCCGGCGTAAAGCGAGCCATAAAACAAAAAACAAAACCATCAAAATAGCCAATAAAAATAAAAAACTTTCAATTGGCGATATATATGGTAAACCGATGTTTTTAAATCCTTCTCTTATTTGATTAAATATAATATCCATTTTTATATACCTTACTGGAATTATAGTCATTTATATTATAATATACATGACATGTAATAGCAAATAGAACGGCGGAAAAAAATAGTTGCAAGTAGATTAAATATATCATTAATTTTTCAACGTTAGATATCTAATAAAAATAAAAGAGAACAGGCCTTATGCCCGTTCTCCTATTATTATAAGAGAGATTTTCAATGAAAAGTATAAAGCAGCTTTAACAAGTTTTGGGCACTGAACAATCTAATGTATTTATAAATTTTTCAGTTCTTTCTAGTTGCTGCCTATACGCATTCGCTAAGATTATTTAACTACATTAGATTACTTTTAAACCCCTCATTACGCTGACAGTTTACTTGCTCACAAACTATCGTATATACTAATAATCTGAGGTAGGTCTCATTTGATCATTTGCTATTTATATCTCTTATATCGCCTTGGTTTACTTCTTTAATATCACCCTGGTTTACTTCTTTCATGTCACCTTGGTTAATTCTATAGTCAAATCTTTTATCATTACATTCAACCTTATCTTTTGTGCTACACGATGAACTATTCATATTGTTCCTATTGTTCTGAGCTTTTTTCATTTCAAATCCCTCCTAAACAATATTCTGTTCAAATACATTTAGCTTATTTGAGGAAATTGCAGGAATATTTTTATATTTTTTCTTAAAAATTCGGATGAAATCCGGTGAAAAATGAGTGTTTTTTGGTATTGACAAGCACTGTAACTGCTGGTATATTATTAAGGTGCCAAACTCAGAAACATGCTTGTTTCACAATAATCATATACTCCGTTAGCTCAGTTGGTAGAGCACCTGACTCTTAATCAGGGTGTCCGGGGTTCGAACCCCCGACGGAGTACCAAAAACCTTGCCTAAAGGCAAGGTTTTTAATTATTTTATGTACTAACTAATTCAGAAGTAATTGTAACATGCGAATTCATTTGGCAGTAAGGGCATTCAAGTTCTAAAAAATTGTTCAATATCATGGCCTCACAAGATTGGGTGTATTTTGAGAATATCTAATAATTCGTTGCAGTATGGACATTTTAAAGCTCAATTTAATTTGTCTTTATTTGTTTTTCTCCATTTAGAAAATATCAATATCTTTCATTTGAATACTCCCGTTCGATTTATTATTCATGGCTTCTTCGAATTTGAGCATTAACCAAGTCGCTTTTCAAATATTTATTTAATTATATTTTAAGTCGATATTCTATATTTTCAATTATATTTCCAATATATTCTATTATTAATTTGCGCTAGAAAGGTGGCTAATTCATCGGCTATTTGATATAACCTTAAAGTACTTGTATTTACTGTCTCTACGTCATTATTTTTCATAGCATTAATTATAGTCATAAGTACAATCATGCGCAAAGAGGTTAAATTCAGGACCCTATCTGCATTTGCCTTTCCAACAAATGGTATAACTAGGTTATAGAAATCTACAGGTACACGGTACAGTCTGTCGCCTATTTCTTTAATATTGCGAAGTTCATGTGTCACACTATGAATATATTCTCTTGTCCATGCAGCAAGTAACGCCCAATTAAATCTGCTGCTAGTTATTAAATTTAATTGACCAAATGACAGGTACCTTTCTTCTTGCTGATTTTTTCGTATCATTTTACTCGACGACTCCTTTTATTATCTCTTTATTATATGTTAAGATAAAATAAGGGTACTAAATGTTAAGATTAAGATTGATTATAATAAGCCTCGCAATCGGTGAGGTTTTTTCATTATTTAAGCCAATTCAAGATGGGTTAAATAATTTTAAAAAAATAATTGCATAATGTAAAATTATATGTTATTCTATCGGAGGTTTCAAAAATAGGAACGTATTTTAATAGTAATCTATACGTTTTCGACTCCCCCCGGGGAGTTTTTTTTATGAAAATTTTCCACTCTGTTCAGAGTAATGCTGCCCATACTTTTTTCAAATAGAAAAGGAGGTATAATATGAAAGAAACACGACAAACTATACAAGTACATGAGCGAGTCTCTTTGGTAAAAGGTATCCCGCTCAGCATCCAACACACATTTGCCATGTTCAGTGCGTCAGTTCTAGTTCCATGGCTTTTTGGCATTAATCCCGCTATCGTACTATTGATGAATGGTATCGGCACCTTAATTTTTATATTTGTTACACAGGGCAAAGCTCCGGCTTATTTGGGTTCAAGCTTTGCTTTTTTATCGCCTACATTTCTGATACTTGCCAATCCAAATATGGGATATCAATATGCTCTAGGCGGATTTGTGGTTTCAGGTCTAATATTTTGTGCTGTTGCCGGAATAATTAAACTTGTCGGCATTGATTGGATCGATATTTTGCTTCCGCCCGCTGCAATGGGCCCAATCGTAGCTTTGATTGGTTTAGAACTTGCAGGTACAGCCGCCAGCAATGCAGGTTTGATCCTAAATGAAACATATACTGAAATAAATCCAAAATTTGTAATAGTATTTTTGATTACGCTGCTGTTTGCAGTCTTTGGGCAAGTATTATTTAAGGGTTTCATGGCTGCAATATCTATCCTTCTTGCGATTTGTATAGGTTATGTTGCAGCACTTATAGCTGGACTTGTAGACTTTATACCCGTAGGTGAGGCTCAGTTTTTCGCACTACCTAATTTCCAGACTCCAATTTTTGACATGTCTGCGATTTTAATTATAATCCCTGCTTCTTTAGTTGTTATATCTGAACACATAGGTCATCAGGTTGTAACAAGTAAGATTGTTGGAAAGGATCTAATTAAAGATCCGGGCTTGCATAGATCTTTGCTTGGTGACGGTATTTCAACAACTCTATCTGGATTTTTCGGTGCTGTTCCAACAACCACATACGGCGAAAATATAGGGGTAATGGCTGTTACTAGAGTTTATAGCGTATGGGTAATTGGCGGTGCCGCAGTATTTTCAATCCTTCTTGCCTTTATTGGCAAAGCTTCTGTTTTGATACAAACAATTCCGAATCCAGTCATGGGAGGTGTAAGCTTTCTTTTATACGGAATGATAGCTGCATCTGGCTTGCGCATCCTGGTTGATAGAAAGGTAGATTATAGCCGTGCTCGCAACCTCTCATTGTCGGCTGTTGTATTCGTAACAGGACTATCCGGAGCATTTATTCAGATAGGCGAAGTACAACTAAAAGGCATGTGCCTTGCTACCATAGTCGGAATGGTCCTTAGCTTTATTTTTTATATCTTTGATAAGTTTGGTTTTTCAAATGATTAAACTTAGGCTTCCCATATCAGGGAAGCCTATTAAAATCTCATAAATTATATAATTTATTAACTTTTAGCATTATTTAATATTATTTTTCTTATTATTATTATTTTTCTTTTCGATAGTCTTGATCAGTTTATAGGCGTTGAATATTCCTCCTGCAATTCCTAAGCAAAAAAGAGTTAGAAAAAAGATTATGCCGGTTCCCAATTTGCCATCCAGCCAGTGACCCACTAAAGCACCCAATACGATTGGGGTGATTATGGACATACCTAGCTGTGAAACAAAGGCTATTGTAGTGAGTCCACTTGCAATAGCGGACGGCTTTTTCTTTTCATCTCTATTCCCATTACTCATAGTCATTTTTCCCTCACATAGATCAACTTATTATTAGAGCCACTGATTCTTTCTGATTTAATTTCAAACAGATCTAACGATTGGATAAATGGTGTAAACTTATTAAAGCCAAAATTACGTACATCGAAGTCTGGATATCTCTTTTGAAGCTTGTTTCTGATGTCACCAATGAAGATCCAACCATCTTCATCATCATTTTCTTGAACTATTGTAATAATCGCTTTTCTAATCGTATCGTAATTAGATATTCTGTCACTACCCTCTTGCTCTTCTTTTGATTTTCTAGTCGTGGTTCCCGCAGGTTGATCTGCCATTGCCAATAAGTCTAAATACTTAAATTTATTGCATGCAGCTATAAATGGCTTCGGGGTTTTGCTTTCTCCCATCCCTATAACATCCATTCCTGACTCTTTAAGTCTTGCTGCCAATCTGGTAAAGTCACTATCACTTGAAACAAGACAAAAACCATCTACGTATTCTGAATATAGTATATCCATGGCATCGATAATCATGGCGGAATCCGTTGAATTCTTGCCTGTTGTATATCTATACTGCTGTATCGGTGTAATAGAATGCTCCAAAAGCACATTTTTCCAAGATGAAAGATTTGGCTTTGTCCAGTCTCCGTAAATACGTTTATACGTTGC
>DUPP01000191.1 GCA_012838265.1 Clostridiales bacterium | reverse complement strand
TTTGAAGAGAAATTTATTGTTAGTTCATCATCAAGCTTATCATTTGTATCTAGATGAACTTCTTCAACATTATAACTTAGTATTATTCCTAGGGATTTTCTATAAAATACTTTAAAAATCAAGCTAGGATTAGAAATTAACTTTACTAGGTATCTTTTCATTTTCCACCACTTTCCTATAAAACGCTCTATCGTTCCAGCATCAATTCTGGAAAAGCTAATAGAACCACTTAAAAACTACAAATTATTTTCAAAATGGGGGACCAAACACCTTTACCTACTATAAAGCTCTATGAACCTATATATAAATGGCTTTAAATCTCGTTTATTAAATAATAAATGAACATCAGTACTTAGAAATTGCATAATCCATTTAAGCAACCCTATTCGTTTATCAATGACATTTCTAAAATCCGCTATTTCATCCATCAGTGTAAGTTCATTGTCAATCACTAGCGGCACACCAAAAATATCATGACCTATTATATTTAAGCACCAGAGAGCAGGTATATTAACACCAGCTTTTGTAAACGCATAACCGTAAGCTCCATTTCGAAAATTCATTTCTATAAAATACACCCTGTTTCCCTTATAAATAAGGTCAATGTCAAATATACCGGTGTATCCAAGGTCCTTGATAAGGGCTTCAATTTTGGGAAGTTCGACTAAAGAATGATTTTTAGCCAGCTTTGCATAGGTTGCGCTTCCATGAGCTACCCTGGATTGCCTTATCTTGACAATAATGCCAGGAACTATAACATTTTTACCTCCATAAGTAGAAAAACCTTGAATGCCTAGTTCGCCTTCTTTCTCGATAAACTCCTGTATTAAGACCTCGTTGTACTGATTGTTTAACATCTTAAGAACAGCAACTAGTATATTTGCATCTTCACACACTGATATATCACGCTTTGAGCCGTCTATACTTTGAAGTGGCTTTACAATGCAGGGGTATTCTATTGGTATAGTAGCAATGGCTTGCTCGATTGGGGTTTCAGAAAACTTAAAATTAAAACTTTTCGGCACTAAAAATCCATGTTCTTCTGCCAACATATTCATTTTGCTTTTTTCCATCATATTGATAATTCCACATTCAGTATTCTTAACACTAGAGAAAATAAAGTAATTACTTAATAGGTTTATGTTACGATCAATTATACTCGCTGAACGATCACCCGCCGCAATGATAATAGGTTTTTCTTTATCATCGCCAAATTCGTTTATTAGTATTTCTATTACTTTTTTTTCATCATTACTGCACCAGAATTTTTTAATATATCGGCTTTTGGTTGTGAACCCTTCTTTATTTGAAAGAACAATATGAAACACCCTGCACCCAAATTCACCTAGGCTTCGTATTATACCCAAAGAATTATGGTGACTATTCCCTATAACAATCACTTTGTTCGGAATCAATTGCTTCATAAATAACTACCTCACGTCTAGGGGGTGGATTAATTATAATTCCTAATTATTTTAAAAAAACCGTATTTTTTTCAACCCAAAATAAATAAATTTTAACAACCAATCCACTACACCAAACTTTCGGTTAGTAAAAGATAGCTCTTCAAAACTTCTGAATTTGTTTAAATTTTTCTGAAGAAAAACTTTTAAATATTCAAAATCAGAATCATTCATGGTATTTGGATGATAACAAAATGTAATCACTCTAAATGGAAGATTTCGGACTTTGCCAGACTGCTGTGGTATGAAATGGAAACCGTCCTTGAAATATATATCATTCGCAACTGTATCACTTATTACTCTTATCTGACTTTCCAACCTTAAGGCTTCTAAAGTATTATTGTCGTATGTGTGAGACGGGGCAAAGAATAATTTGGGAAAAATCCCATGCATTTCAAGTTTATTTACCCCTCTTCTGATTTTCTCCCTTTGTTTACTTAAAGGAAGACCTGCAAATTCTGAACGATTATAGATAGGATTTATACCACCATTATCGGTTTCGTAAACGTGTGTATATCCATGCAGGGCTATAGTCCAGCCCTTTGATTCCCATTTCTTAACTAGATCCCAAAAACCTGGGTTGTGCTCATATTTTTCGACTATAGATTGATCTAAATTATTTGGAATTACCCCTATTATTGGTCTAATATTATATTTGTCTAAAAGAAGTTCCACTCGATACCACTTGTCAACATCCATATGCTCGGAAGCATCGTCTAATCTTATTAGCATATACATATAAAACATCTCCATGAGTCCATAGATAATTGTTTAAGCGAAAAATCGAAAACACGTAAGGCTGTAAGTATTTAGATATTGTTGCAAAATTAATTTACCAATTCTTTTACTCTAGCTGATAGAACTATACTGAACCATACATATTCATTTGATGTGATATCGCCACTGAAAAGTGCATTCAAAATTGCAAAAAAAATAACGCTTAAAGAAAAAAGGGGCAACACCCACTTTTGCTTGTCATTGTTCCATATTAGTTTAATATTTTCTTTAATCGTTATTGCCAGTGGAATTAATAATGAAATTAATCCAACGATTCCTATCTCTACAAGTATTTCTAAGAATATATTATGGGGGTATAGCTCCGTACCCAGGACTGAATAAGCCCCAATTCCATAGCCGAGTAAATTTTCTTTTATTAAACGAATGCAAAGACTATACATGTTGAGGCGGCTGAGAATATTTGAATCTCCAAAAAAGAACATACGTTCTAAGCTGCCGCTATACAATCCTAAAAAACCCACGAGTGAGAAACCAAATAAGACGATCATTAAAACCTTTCTATAAACTTTCCTAATAGCAATACACCTAAAAATTATTATTAACATAATCACGATAGTTGCCAAAAGA
>DUPP01000190.1 GCA_012838265.1 Clostridiales bacterium | reverse complement strand
TTAATGTTTAAAATGCCTTACCCCTGTAAACACCATAGCTATCCCTAATTCGTTAGCTTTCTTGATAGAATCCTCATCGCGAATTGAACCGCCTGGCTGAATAATTGCGGTGATTCCTGCTTTTGCTGCAGCTGTAACGCAGTCGTCAAAGGGGAAGAAAGCATCGGAAGCCAATACTGCACCCTCTGTATTATCCGTTGCCTGCTTTATAGAATTTTCAACTGCCCAGATGCGATTGACCTGTCCGGGTCCAATACCAATCGTTTTTCCTTGCTTGGCTATCACGATTCCGTTGGATTTGATATGCTTGACCACCTTCATGGCAAACCTCATGTCCTCCATTTCTCTTTCCGTTGGCCTGCGGTCAGTAACTACCTTAATATCCGTATCGTTGTAGAGGTCATGATCTATTTCCTGAACCAAAATACCTCCGTTGATCTTTTTCAAATCAAAAGCGTCACTTGGTATCTTTGCTAGAATATCTTCCAATTTCAGTAATCGTATATTCTTCTTTTGTGTTAATACTGCAATTGCCTCTTCAGTAAAGTCGGGCGCAATTACTATCTCAACAAAGATCTTATTTATTTCTTCAGCAGTTCTTTCGTCAATAGGACGATTAGCTGCTACAATTCCCCCAAAAATTGAAACCGGATCTGCATTGTATGCTTTTATGTAGGCCTCATAGATATCCTGACCAGTTCCTACACCGCAAGGATTGGCATGCTTTACTGCCACAACAGTTGGTTCCTCAAACTCCTGAAGTGCTTGCAGCGCACCATTTGTATCATTGATGTTGTTGAATGAAAGCTCCTTACCATGCAATTGTACTGCATTAACAAGAGCTCCTGGATACGATTTAATTTCTTTATAATAATAAGCCTTTTGGTGCGGGTTTTCGCCATATCTTAAATCCTGGACCTTTTCAAAGGTAAGAGTTAAATTGTCCGGAAGCTCCCCTCCAATTTCCCTTCTTAAGTAATCAGCAATCATAGCATCATAGGCAGCAGTATGTTGGAACACCTTCAATGCAAGCTTGTACTTCGTTGCATATGACACTTCTCCCTTTTCCTTTATTTCATTGATTACACTATCGTAATCCTTGGGATCACAGACAACCACTACATCTTTGTGGTTTTTTGCTGCTGATCGCAGCATAGTCGGCCCTCCAATATCAATGTTCTCAATGGCTTCTTCAAGTGTTACCGACGGTTTTAAAATAGTTTCTTTAAACGGATAAAGATTGATAACAACTAAATCAATCGTTTCTATATTCAAATCCTTCAGCTGCTTCATATGATCAGGGTTATCACGCATTGCTAAAATCCCTCCATGAACAGCCGGATGCAGCGTCTTTACTCTGCCATTCAAACATTCCGGAAAGTTTGTCACTTCAGATATTCCAATCACATCAATCCCTGCTTCCTGCAGTTTAGCTGCTGTTCCGCCTGTGGAAATGATACTGACTCCTAGCTTTTTCAATTCCTGGGCAAATTCCAATACTCCTGTTTTATCTGATACACTAATCAACGCTCTCATATTATCCTATTCCTTTCCATTCCAACAATAGGTACATAGCTTGCATTTGTTAATTCCTACAGCTTCTAACATATCTTTAAGTGTGTGATATTTTAGGCTGGTAAAGTTTAATTGTTTCCTAATATCTTCCACCATATTCGCATGCCGTTTACTTTTGTTATCAACATACTCTTCCAAAATTTCTCGCGTGACGTTTCCGCCTTCCAGCTTCTCTATTGTCCTTCTGGTAATCAAATCCTTATCGATAACAGTTCTGGTAAAATTCAGATACTTACAGCCAAACATAACTGGCGGGCAAGCCGATCTGACATGTATCTCTTTTGCTCCATACTCATATAGATATTTTACTGTTCCAGTCAGCTGGGTTCCCCTCACTATTGAGTCGTCTATCATGACTAGTTTCTTATCCATTATGAGGCTATGGATTGGTACGAGCTTCATGCGCGCGATAAGATCTCTAGTTTTCTTATTCTGAGGAGTAAAACTCCTCGGCCAAGTAGGTGTGTATTTAATTAACGGTCTAGCAAGAGGTATCCCCGATTTGTTGGCATATCCTAATGCATGAGCAGTGCCGCTATCAGGAACGCCCGCAACATAGTCAGCCTCGATATCCAAGTCCTTTTCAGCCATTTTAGTACCGTTTCGATATCTCATTTCTTCCACATTGACTCCTTCATATGTAGAAGTCGGGTAACCGAAATATGTCCACAAGAAAGTACATATTCTCATTTTTTCTCCTGGCTCGACTATAGTTCCAAATCCGGATGGTGTCAGAAAAACAATTTCTGCTGGTCCGAGCTCCATCGCAGTCTTATACCCAAGGTTAATAAACGCAAAGGACTCTGATGCAACACAATAGCTTCCTTTCTTTTTGCCGATTATAAGAGGTGTCCTTCCATATTTATCTCTTGCAGCATAAATTCCCTCTGGTGTCATAAGCAAAATAGTAATTGAGCCTTCAATTTTTTCCTGCGCATATCGGATTCCTGTTATAAAATCGTTTTCAGTTGATATCAAAGCAGCAACAAGCTCAGTATTATTGATTTCCCCGCCGCTCATGGACATGAATTGATTGCATCCACTTTGTAATAGCTCATTTACTAGCTGTTTCTTGTTGTTGATCCTGCCCACCGTACTAATGGAATAATCACCCATCTTACTAAAAACAGTCAGCGGTTGAGGCTCAGAATCACTAATGCAGCCTATTCCCATAGTTCCTGACATCTTTTCTACTTCTTTTTCAAATTTCGTTCGAAATGGAGAATTTTCAATGTCGTGGATAGCTCTATTAAAACCATTCTCTCCATAAACACACATTCCGCCTCTCTTGGTCCCAAGGTGGGAATGATAATCCGTTCCAAAAAATAAATCTGTTACACAATCATTGTTTGATACTACTCCGAATACACCGCCCATTATCTATCTCCCTTTTTTTCTGAAAGCGAAGCAATCATTATTTTAACTGCTTCTTTCAATATTTTATGTTCAGTCTTTAAAACCCTGGCAGCCAAGGTGTCTACCGTATCTCCTTCCAATACAGGAACCTTTTCCTGTAGTATTATTGGACCCGTATCTATTCCCTCATCCACATAATGAACAGTGGCGCCTGTTTCCAAAGCACCTGACGCAAGCACTGCCTCATGGACATACTTTCCATAAAAACCCTTTCCGCAGAATTGAGGTATTAGCGAAGGATGTACATTTATTATTCTTCCGCGATAAGCTTCAATTATTTTCGAATCCAGAATACTCATGTACCCAGCTAAAATCACCAAATCAGTTTTCGCTTCATCCAATGCATCAATAAGTGCCTTTGTTCTCTCTTTGATATCTGGATAATTAGCCTTTCCTATGACCAGGGATTTGATATTATGTTTTTTAGCCCTCTCCAAAGAATAAGCATTCGGATTACTTGAAATTACAAGGCCTATCTCAGCACCTTGAATAAATCCGCTTTCTATTCCATCGATAACTGCCTGTAAATTAGTTCCATTACCGGATACCAATACTGTTATCCTTAACATAGACAGACTCCTTCTCCGCTAACAACCTCTCCAATAATGCAAGGCTCTTCTCCTGCTTCCTTTAATATATCCATTATCGATTCTGCTCTCTCTTTATTAACCACCATGATCATTCCAATACCCATATTGAAGGTTGAAAACATCTCATTTCGGTCAATATTTCCACATCTTTGTATATACTCAAAAATTGGAAGTATACTCCAGCTCCCTATATTAATTCTAACTCCCAATCCTTCTGGTATGATTCTCGGAATGTTTTCAAAAAATCCTCCGCCTGTGATGTGTATTATGCCATTTACTGTCTCTTTTGTCATAACTGCATTACATGCCTTTGTATAAATCTTCGTAGGTATAATTAACTCATTACCCACAGTCCTGCCGAAATCTGCGACATAATCGTTTACCCGCAGCTTCATAATTTCAAAAAACAGCTTTCTCACCAGGGAATACCCGTTGCTATGAAGCCCACTTGAAGGAAGTCCTATAAGCACATCTCCTTTTTTTATTTTAGATCCGTCAACTATCCTTGAGCGATCAACGACACCAACAGCGAACCCTGCCATGTCATATTCCCCATCTGCATAAAAATCAGGCATTTCAGCAGTTTCACCACCAACAAGAGCACATTCTCCTATGATGCAGCCATCAGAAACTCCTTTAACTATATCTGCCACCTTCTCCGCTTTTACCTTGCCTGTAGCTATATAATCGAGAAAGAATAAAGGCTTTGCTCCTTGGCAGAGAATATCATTCACACACATAGCAACACAATCTTGCCCTATCGTATCATGTTTGTCTAACATAAATGCGATTTTCAGCTTTGTTCCTACTCCATCGGTTCCTGCTACAAGAATAGGTTCATTAATCCCAGTCAAGTCCAATTTAAAAATACTTCCGAAACTGCCTAAACCTGTAAGAACATTGGCATTAAAGGTCTTTTTCACATGTTCTTTCATAAGTTGAACCGCTTTTTCGCCTTCCTTTGTGTCTACACCTGCATCCTTATAGGTTAATTTTTCATCCATAGCGATACCTGTTCCTTTCTGAAAATATTGCGACTATTTTCGTTACATTATCTTTTCAGTCCTTTATTCTTATCTATTAAATCAATAAGTTAACCTACTACCTGATTGAAAAGGTAATGTATTAGAAAATATCGGAGCTATTTTACTATATTATCTTCTTGAGGAAGCATGGTCTTTTGCAAAATGACAAAGTCATTTTAGGAAAACACCGTTTACGTTACCCGTTTGTTTTCCGTTCAAAAGACCGCGACCGAGAGAATCGATAATATTAAAATTGTGACTATTTTTGTTACATTATCTTTTCAGTCCTTTATCTTGTT
>DUPP01000189.1 GCA_012838265.1 Clostridiales bacterium | reverse complement strand
TATTTCTGCGCTTAAACTATCATTTTCTAAGGAAGGTGGCTGACCGAGCTGTATTTTTTCCACTTCACTCTTTAGGAAATCTGATACCTTTAAAACAAGGTCGAACAATTCCTGAAAAGAGTTATTATCAATGCCTTCTTCGCGAATAAAGTAAAATAAGTCTTCAAGTTTGTGTGATACATGTGAAATTGTATCGAATTCCATCATTGCAGAGGCACCTTTAATTGTGTGCATGATACGGAAGATTTCATTTACGTTATCTAATGAAAGATGCTTTTCTTTCTCTGATTCAAGCAGTATATCATCTAATTGCTCAAGTAAACCAGTGGATTCAAATAAATACATTTCCAGCATGGAATCATTTACATATTCAAAGTCACTAATCACAGTTTCACCTCTATCTTTTCTTTGAGGTCTCATGACCTCTATATGTTTTATCGGCTAAGATAGAATAAAAATTAGTGAGTTTAATAGTTTAACAAATAATTGTTGTCGGTTTATTGATTTTTGTTTATGCGAGAGATATAATTTAAAGATATAATCAAATAATTACATTTATTAGGTTGTCGGAGGGAACAAAACATGGGATCTATAAATGATATTGCACGCAATAATATAAAACGATATAGAAAGCTTAGAAAAATAACTCAAAAAGAATTAGCAGAAGCGCTGAATGTAACTCACAGCTCTGTATCTGCCTGGGAAATTGGTAAAAACTCTATTGACATGGATAGGCTGAATCAGATATGTAAAGTCCTAAATGTAAGCCTGTCAGATATAATGGCTGATAATGTTGATCCGGAACAATTTCAAAAAGATGAGGAAAACAGAAAAATTATTGACGTATTAAACCGAAGACCAGAGGTAAAGCGTTTGATGCTGACAACCTTTGACTCCAGGCATGACGATATTATAGTGGCTATAAAGCTTCTAGAAGCCTTGAAAAAGAGGTAGAATACAGCAAGGTATTGTTTGAAAAGGAGCGTTTATCGTGATTGATGTTCTAAAGATTACTTCATCAATTCCTGTTAAAAGAAAAGTACATAGCATTCCAGGCAAGTTCCCGTCAAATGCCGTTTTTGATTTAAAGAATCTTAACTTTAGTAAAAACATCAAGAAAGCGCCTATAACAAAATTAGATATAGAAAACGATGGGCGCTCCCTTCTTAAAAACCTCAACAAGGAAATCTTTGAGCCGATATTACGTAGCACTGGAGCGCAAGCTGACAGTGTGAGAAAACTCGTACTTATTGCGAGGTCTTTTGAAACTATTCCCGGAATTCTGTCTGATACCTTTGTTGAAAAAATATTTGTTAGGCCTGATGAATTGCTAAATGAACTGATAAATTGGGAGAAAGGTTCCACAATTTTCAAAGGAAAGTTCTTTGACAAGTTGAGAATGCTTGCAAAGCTTGAAGGGGAACCAAATCTGAAAGCAGCTATTGTTAGTATATTGAAGCATTTTGATTGTTATGTGCACCAGAGTAATTCATTAAAAGCCATCGTAATGCAGGCACAAAACTTGGCAGATATGCTGCCCAAGGGAGAAGCTTCTCAGGTTAGGCAGCAGATCGGGTTATTGGAAAGTATGATAAATCAGGGCAATATAAGTCAGTCAGAAATAAAAGCCTACTTAATGAATGAGGTAATTCCTATGTTGGGTACTATAGCAAAACAGTACCAAGGTAGTGATAAAATATATAATCAAGTTATGGCTATTGTCCATTACATAGTGCGTTATGATAAAGCTGATCCCCGGTTACTCGAAGAATCTGTTTTACTGTTGATAGACAATTTAAGACAAATGTTTAGTATAACGGATGAAGACATTATTGAAATAAAAAAGCTTGTTTTTGAAAGTGCAGCAGAAGAACAGAAACTTGCAGATAAATATAACGAAGGTACTAAGCTAGTTGAAAAGCATGGACTTGAAGCTGAGAAGAAGGATCTGGCAGCACTATTATCAGAGTCTATGGGAAAATCGGCTCCACTGAAGGTAAATAATCTTGCTCAGAATTTGCTGATGAACCTTGTACAAAGTGAAAGTCCTTTGCTGCCACTGCTGCATTTTACGATTCCATTTCGTTTCATGGATGAAAATACCTACGGTGAGTTTATTGTGGATAAAGATTGCAGTGAGAGAAGGGGAGACGCAAAAGAGGCAAAAAATATATTTTTTACTATAAAGTCGGATAAGTATGGTAACTTTGAGGTTGATATTCTTGCGCGAGACAACATAATTGATTTAGACATCAGATGTCCGGATGACTTGGTAGCCCCGATAAAGGAAATCAGAGACAAATGGAAGGATATCATAGAAGAACAAGGTTATCGTCTTGCAAGATATCATGTGGGAGTTTATCAGGAAAGTCAGACCATTTTGCTAAGGTATCCGAAGCTGGCGTATGGAAAGGCAGGTCTTGATGTCAAAGTATAATGAGAATAATGTTATAACCGAGAAAAAACCCGAACAGAAAAAATCGTCATCTGTTTTAAGTGTTGCTGCATTAAAATATGATCAAAACAAGGATCGAGCTCCTTGTGTAGTTGCGGCAGGAACTGGACATATTGCTCAGAAAATCCTGCAGGTTGCGCTTGAAAATGGAGTCGCAATTTATCACGATGACAGCGCCGCATCACTACTTGCAAAGCTTGAGCTTGGGCAGGAGATCCCACAGGAGTTGTACCAGATCGTAGTAAATATTTATATATCTCTATTGGAACTGGCAGAGGAGAAAAAGTTCTAAAGTACTGTTAGATTCTAATATTAGAAAAGCAAAAGCCGCCATTTTGGCGGTCTTTTGCCGATGTGTAATCTTAGCATTTAGTTGTATACATTTATTGTAATAACTGAAGTACGCTTTGTGGTTGTTGATTTGCCTGAGCAAGCATTGCCTGGGCAGCTTGTGAAAGGATATTGTTTTTTGTAAATTCCATCATTTCACTGGCCATGTCAACGTCTCTGATTCGGGATTCAGAGGCTGTCAAGTTTTCTGAGGTTGTTCCCAGATTATTTATCGTATGCTCAAGCCTGTTCTGATAAGCTCCAAGCTTAGAACGTTCACTGGAAGCCAGGTTCAATGCCTCTTGGATTGTCTTGATAGAGGCTTCTGCGCTTTCTTTGGAAGTAACATCGATTGCATCAACACCAAGAGCTGAAGCTCTCATATCGCTGATGGATATATACATAGTTTGATTTTCATTAGCACCGATGTGCATATTCAATCCGCCATTGGAATTAACTGTGATGGTTGCTGCACCTGTAGCACCGCTTACCGAGAATTGCAGCCCTGTTGCATCACCGCTAGTGATGGTAATGGTATTGCCATTTGAGATATAGCCAGGGGTTCCTGTAATTGTTGCACTTGCGTCAGCACCTTCTGTAACTGTATCAGCACCTGCGAAGTCACCGCCAACACCGGAAATTACCATATTGGACTTGCTTCCTACTGTATCAGAAGTGAGTACAATTTCACCGCCTGTTGTATATGTGGCTATTACACCAAGCCCAGCCTCGTTGATTGTATTAATAGCATTTTGAACTGTCTCACCTTCAAGATTGAAAGATGTTCCATTAATTGTAATGGTTGATGAGGCAGCTAGAACGGTATTGCCTGTTGCAAATGTAGCCGTAGTACTAGCTGTGTCTGCGGTTGCAGCAGTCCAGGCAGTAATTTCGACTGAAGCGCCGACTTGTGTTTCAGCACTTCCTCCTATTACTGAAACTCTGGCTGCGTCGGCACCGGATACGGAAGCACTTACGGAAGCTCCGCCGTTAAGCAGCTTTTTGGTATTGAATTCTGTTGAGTTACCGATTCTGTCGACTTCCTGAGTCAGCTGATCTATTTCTTTCTGGATCTCTGCACGGTCAGCAGCTGTGTTAGTATCATTGGAAGCCTGGACAGCAAGTTCTCTCATCCTTTGGAGAATACTCTGTGTTTCGTTTAAAGCTCCTTCAGCAGTCTGAATCAAGGAAATTCCGTTGCTGGCATTGCTGGCGGCTTGATTTAGACCTCTGATCTGACCTCTCATTTTCTCACTGATTGCCAATCCTGCAGCATCATCACCGGCACGGTTGATTCTGAGTCCGGAAGATAATTTCTCCAGTGATTTTGTAGTTGCTGAGTTGTTCAATGACAGCTGTCTAAAAGTATTTAATGCTGAAATATTATGATTTATTCTCATTCTGTTTCCTCCTTGAAACTGTATTACCGAGATCCTTCTCGGGTTGGTTCGTATTAACTTGATTTCCCCCCGTACGCTGAGAAAATCATGCTTTTAAAGCTTTACTGCTTTCTATATATATCGGCCTTTTGCCGTATATATTTAGTTGTTAATCTATTTTTTTATTTTTTATTAATGCTGCAATTTCATAGTAATCAGCCTGATCCGACTTCGTGCTGGAAGATATATTAGCTTTGATTGTTTCAAGCAGCTCTTCCCGAACTACTTTAATATCCTTCGGCGCTTCTACCCCAATGGTTACTTTGTCTCCGATTATTGAAACCACTGTGACCTTGATTTGATTATCTATAACGAGAGTCTCTCCTGCTTTTCTGCTGATTACTAACATCAGTGACCTGCCTTTCCATCCTTTAAAAAAGGCTGATATCTGACAGAATAATCCTTGTTTAGTAAAATAACTTGTTTAGCCTTTTTATTTCTTGGATTTAATACAACAGGACTTTTAATGTTAAAAGACATTTCCTCAATGGAGGATGGAATGCTGGCGATTACCAAAAAAATCAAATCTTCAATTGTATCTGCATCACATGCATTCATATCATCGTTTGATAGGATGGGTTTATAACCAGGATAAAGGTCCCAAGGATTAAAAACTAAAAAGCATGGATCGAGCTGTTCAACAGATTGAAGGTAAAGAAAAGAAATATCATCGAAGGATTTCTTGAAGACAGCAAATTTTTTACAATCTTCAAATCCGTATATGCCTTCGTTAAATTCGTATAAATCATCCTCATCAACCTGTACAAGACCAAAGTCTCTGGTGTTAATTTCCATTTTGCGAAACCTCCTTATGCCTTAACGTCAAGGTTAGGTTTTTCGTCAAAGAATTGATTCTGGTCTTCAGGCGGGATATAATTTGGATCTGCGCTTTTTGGTATATATATAGGACCACCTACATATTTAATAATCACCTTTGGCCGTTCCACCACCTTTATTTCTATGTCAGGCGGGAAAAAGCTGGTATCGAGAAATTCTGCAGTGGGAAGTCCTAAGGACAATCTGCTTATATCAAAATTAATTTTCATACTGTCTATATCATAGCCCATATCATAGCTTGAATTATTTTGCATCAGAGGGACATAGTTAATGATGGTATCTATGTCTCTGCTTACCTGTTCATAACGATAGGAGGCTGAATCATCCCGTTCTATAAATAAATTCATACTGAGCCTGCCTTTGTCAGAATACTGAGCAGTTGCTTTGTAGGTGAGATTATGCCCCTTTGCGGCAAGATTTCGTTCGAAGGAATCCGTTAATGAAATATTAATTGGATTGCTCTTAATAGTCATTTTGTCTTCCTGTCGGGAAATCCGCAGACTTGCTAACTGGGAAGAAGTATATTTAGTCTCTTTTTTAACGTATTCAATTGAGATTGGTACTGTTTCGATTGTAATAAGCGGCTCCATCAGAAAGACCTCCTTAATAGTATTTTGTTAAGCAGATTATGACATGAAATCAAATATGGAGGGTTGTATTATCTTTGTCCCCATTTGCAAAGCTGCATTGTATGCTACTTCCTGTGATTTGAATTTTATTATTGTTTTAATAGGATCTGCTCCCTCAACGTTTAGCTGACGTTCCTGTAAATCCAGTGTTTGGGTTTCATAACGATTAGTCATAAAGTCAAGATAGGATGTTTTGGAACCGACCTTTGTAATATTATATACAATTTCCATTGAAGCTGTATTGAGCCTTCCGTATAATTCGTCTACAGTTTCGTAAGAGTCGAAACCTGATTCGAATTGATCTGCAATTTCACCCAAAAGATCATATAGATTGTTCGAAACAATCATCCCGTTAACCGTGCATGTCCCACTTCCTACAACATCAATTCCAGGAATGGAGTATTGAAAAACTGATCCGGGATCAACTACAGTCTTTGAAGGGTCAAGGGGATCAGCGATTGTTTTTGCACCTAAACCTATATCTACATACATGGAATCCCTGGATAATCTAACTTTATCTGCTGGAATTATACTACTTAAAGTAATGCCATTATACGTCAGCTTACCGTCTCCATCTAAAGCGAAAGGGGGAGTATCTGTATTAGTCCCTCCGAGATAGTAAACTCCGGAAGCATTTGAATTTAATGTATGAAGTAATTGATCTTGAATACTTCGAAGCTCTGTTGCAATAATAATTTTCTCATCTGCGCTTGCGGTTCCTGTTTTTGCAGCCAAAATCTTCTCCTTAGCATTTTGGATAAGCTCGTTTATATGATTTAGAGCAGACTCTGTATTAGTGAGACTAGATTTTGCATGAGCAATATTTAACTGATAACCCTCTGCTTTGCTCAAGTCTCTTCTAATTTGAAAAGCCTTAACAGCAGCGGAAGTATTCTCGGATGCTTTTGAGAATGCTCTGCCGGAGGCAACCTGTGTGTTAAGTTTATCAAGATCTCCGGAAATAGTATTTATGGAACGAATATACTTCGCTGTTATCATCTTATTAGTTATACGCATTGTCTTATCCTTCCTAATCTAGCGGCCTACAAGCCCCATACCATTGATTATTTTGTCTAGCGCTTCATCTAAAGCAGTGAAATATCTTGCTGCTGCATTATAAGATTTCTGAAAGGCCATAAGTTTTATACCTTCTTCATCAAGCGATACTCCCGATATAGATTCTCGATATGCAAACAAGTTATTAAGCACATAAGATGCTGTATCGGAAAAATTCCCGTTTAGTTCCACATCCAAAGATAGCTCGCCAATCAAGCCAGTCATGTATTGGTTTGCAGTCCCAGTAAACATTATTTCAGAAGAAGCATCCGCAGCGTTTTTGTAGAAGTTCATATCACTGGTTAGCGCGTTTATCATTCTTATAATATTATCTGCTCCGCCATCAGATGTATTGGAGGTGGTAGTAGTAATATAAGAAGGGGATTGCTCCCATTCATCTGATATTGAAATGTTTGCTGCTGTTATAATGGATGAACCATCAGAAGCTTTAAAGAGCGGTTTCGGGGTTCCATCTGAGTCAGTGTTAATTTCGTTTAATATATGGGCAAAATTGGAGGCAAAGGTATTCATGGCATTTTCATAGAATAAAGTACCACGGAATGTATTTTCTCCCGGAATGACAGAGGTATCAGCATAATGGCCTTTACCATTAATCAAATCCAGATAGCCCTTAATCGAACCGCTTGAAAAGTATCTTGTAATATCTCCGCTATAAGCTCCAAAGCTGCTGTTGATTTCAATTTGCATAGTATTTGTTACATTATTAAGTGATGCATTTAATGTATTGTATAATCCATTATCGATAAGCCCGATAGTAATACCTGTTTTAGGGTCATATAGAGCTATATTTAAATTTTCAATCGTTAAGTCTTCTGAAATTTTTTCTGGTTTTACGGTAACCTTAATATTTACTAATCCGGATAGTTGGTCGATAAGAGTATTCCTTTTATCGTATAGTTCGTTTGGCGTGTTTCCATGAGTAAGCTCATCTCTGATTTGGGTATTCAAGTTAGCTATATTCTTAACCAGTGTGTTAAAGTCGGTTTCAATAACCACCTTGCTTAAATCATAGATTTGCTGTTCCCTTACCTGTTGAGTCTGATGTGCATAAACATTTATAATCTCCGTCAACTTTTGAGCAGCGGTTCTAGCCACAAGAGCAATATCCTGACTGGTTGGCGTCTGGGATAAAATTTGCAGCTGGTTTATAAAGTTTGAAATTTCAGATTGAAGTCCTTCTGTCTCTGTTTCGTCAAACACACTTTCTAAATCTGTAAGTCCAGCTATGAGGGTGTTATATAAAGAAGTTTCTGCATTTTGTAAGCGATAACGAGCATCGAGGAAGGGGTCTCTGATTTGCGTTATACTATTGACATCCACACCAAGACCGACAGATTCACATGGTGCAGTGTACTTTTGGTTGTATCCGGAATTTGATATAGAGGTTAAATCAACTCTTTGTCTGGTATAGCCGTCTGTATTAATATTAGCTATGTTGTTGCCGGTAACGTCAATATTGGCCTGGCTAGCGGCAATCGCTCTGCTTGCTGTTTCAAAAGCTAAAAATGTAGGTCTCATAATA
>DUPP01000188.1 GCA_012838265.1 Clostridiales bacterium | reverse complement strand
TGTAAAAGAAAAAGGGAGGAAATCGTTTGATGAAAGTTCTTGAACTATTGGATGAGATTGAGGAGATAATTGATACAAGCTCAGGCTTCCCGCTTACAGGCAAAGTATTGGTTGATGCGGATGAAATACGTGAGATCTTAAAGGAAATAAGAATTGAACTCCCTGATGAGATTCAACAGGCACAATGGATTAAGGATGAAAAGCAGAGAATCCTGCAGGAAGCCAAACAGGAATATGAAGCTATATTGAAAGATGCAAAGGTACAGGCAGAAGCTTTAATCGAAAATGATGATATTACTGTTAAAGCAAAAATGAGAGCAAACGAAATCATGAATGTTGCGGAAGCTAATGTAAAAACATTAAAACTAAGTACCTTTGATTATATAGATAGTATTCTGTATAATTTTCAGGACAAAATGGACCAGTTAAATGCTATTTACTTTCAGGAAATGTTCAGTAATTTACAAAATACATTTGATAAAATCAACAGCACAATTGCAGAGAATCGTAGTGAAATAAAGGAAATGATACATAAAACTCAGATGGAAAGTGCAGATTAAATTTATTGTTTAAAAAATTATTTATGTGTTATTAATAAAAAAACAATTTGGGTGTTTAACCTGTAAATCAGAGCAGAAATGAAATGCATATTCCCTTTCTATTTTTAATATTATGAAGTATGATGAGTGGAAAGGGAAATAAAAAGAAATATATTGTTGCCGGTGTACTATCTAGTGCCGGCTGTTTAGCGATGATGGCGTATCCCGCTATCGCATTAAATGCAGCACAAAAAGGTATTTCTTTGTGGGCAAGCTCCGTATTGCCTGCACTGTTACCTTTTTTTATTTGCGCTAATTTTATGACAGTTATTGGCCTTCCTTCGTATATTGGAAGGATATTTGAGGTGCCGTTTCAAAAACTATTTGGTGCACCAGGCTTATCAGCATTTATTTTTTCAGTGAGTATTACTTCAGGGTATCCCATGGGAGCAAAGCTCATTGGTGATTTTGGAAGAAGCAAGGTTATTTCACAAAAGGATGCTAAGAGAATGTTAACCTTCTGCAGCACATCTGGTCCTCTTTTTATGTTAGGTGCTGTAGGTGCAGGCATGCTAGCTTCCCCAGCTGCAGGTACGGTCATCGCTTTATCACATTATTTAGGAGCCCTTCTCAATGGGCTATTATATAGATTTTTATCAGTTTTTGAACCAAGAACGGTAATAAAACATATTGGCAAACAGTCTGTAAGGAGTAATTTAAAAAGCGACTATTTCAGAAGCAGCACTAAAATAGGCAAAACTCCATATAAAATATCACTTCCTAAAGGGAGTTTACTGGATATTTTCACTGACTCATTGCTTTCATCTTTCCGTGCTCTGGGAATCATCTGTGGGTATATCGTATTATTTATGCTTGTTGTTGAGTTCATCGAGTTCTCTGGTGTTTTGGATTCTTTGCGTAACGAGTATAGCAAGGGCATTATCAAAGGTTGTCTAGAGATGACCATCGGATGCAGCAGTATTGGGGAAAGCGGCGAGCTATCTATGATTTATCGGTGTATCTTCTGCACATTTTTGATATCTTTTGGAGGGCTTTCTATTTATGCCCAATCTATGAGTATGCTTGCAGGCTTAAAAATAAGCTCTGCATATTATCTAGCAGTGAAGATTACTCATGGTTTGCTTGCAGGGCTGATTGCATGGATAATCGCTCCATTCATTCTGGGAGGAATATCTGTAAGCACTATAGCTATAGAACAACAGGAAATTATCTATAAGTTAGGTGCTTTTTCACAATTGTTATTTTCAACCAAAATGGTTATAATGATTGTATTCATCTTCATGTTAACTATACTTATCGATAAACTTATAAGGAAAATCCATGAAAGTTTTAGGAATCATAGCGGAGTATAATCCATTTCATAATGGACACCTTTATCACCTGCAGGAATCCAAAAAGGCAGTATCCCCTGATTATACTGTCTGTGTCATGAGTGGAAATTTTACACAAAGAGGCGAACCAGCCATGGCTGACAAGTGGATTCGTGCGGCTATGGCGGTCAGAAACGGAATTGATTTGGTAATAGAGCTGCCTTTTGTTTTTGCATGCAATAACGCGGAATATTTTGCTAAAGGGTCGATAGATATTCTTAACCGTTTAGGCTGCGTTACTCATCTTTCTTTTGGAAGTGAAACTGGTGAGCTTTCCACCTTGAAATTCGTTTCGGATTTTTTATCACTGGAAAATGATCAATTGAAAGCCAGTATAAAAGATTTTGCCAATCAAGGTTTTTCTTTTCCTCGAGCCAGGTATGAGGCGGTAAAACAATGTATGGGGGAAGAATGTGCTGCTCTATTAAAAGGCTCTAATAATATACTGGCAGTGGAGTATATGAAGCAGCTTAATTTGACTAATAGTCGAATTAAGCCGTTTGCTGTAAAACGTTATGGTACAAGTTATTTAGATGAAAACTGGTCAGGAAACATCGCCAGTGCATTAGCAATCCGCCAGTTTCTGGGCAACCATAATAATCTTAATGAGGTTTCAGACTTTATTCCTGCCAGTACTTTTGAAGTGCTGAAAGATTTGGATAAAGGTTTTAATTTAACTCTAAACGATTTTTATCCATTATTAATGTACAGAATTCTAACTAGTGATCTTGATGAGCTTGGAAAAACCTTCTCAGCGACTGAAGGACTGGAGTATAAAGTAAAAAAAGCCGCATCATCATCTGCGGACATAGACAGCCTGCTGCATGCTATACTTTCAAAACGATATACCAAGACCAGAATTCAAAGATTGCTTACCCATATTCTAGTCAAATTGGACAAAGATAGCTTTCACGAAATTTTAGAAAAAGGAATAAATTACTCCAGGATACTTGCCATTAATAATAATGGTACAACGCTCATAAAGCATATTAAAAAAGAAGCATTAAATTCAATTCCTATTCTTACAAATATTAACCGTGAAGTTTCAAATGATGCTGAAGAATGGAAACTATTAAAATACGATATTATGGCATCTGACATTTATAACCTCATTGCATATAAAGATATTTATATTAATTCTGATTATGTTAAGAAGCCTTTTCTGGATTTTGCTAATAGTAAGATTAACAAATCTCTTGAAAAAATATGAAATAAGGCTATAATTAAATAAGTTAAATAAAAATCAATGGAGGAAGTACGAATGAAAGTATTAGTTATTAACTGTGGAAGTTCATCACTGAAATATCAGGTTCTCGACATGATAAACGAAACACTACTAGCAAAGGGTCTTGTGGAAAGAATCGGTATAGAAGGCTCTTTTTTAACACATGAAAAAATTGGCATGGATAAGTATAAGGTAGAGGAGCCTATGGCTAATCATAAAGATGCAATTAGCCATGTGTTGAAAGCTTTAACTGACAAAGAACACGGCGTAATAGACTCAATGGATGAAATAGGTGCAGTTGGCCATCGTGTTGTACATGCTGGAGAAAAATATGCCAGCTCTGTATTGATTACTGATGATGTAATTGCTGCTTTAACTGAATGTATCGATCTTGCTCCACTTCATAATCCGCCAAATCTTTTAGGTATTTCCGCATGCCAAGAGCTCATGCCTAATACCCCAATGGTAGGAGTGTTTGATACAGCTTTCCATCAGACAATGCCTCCTGAAGCTTACATATATGCAATACCATACGAATATTATGAAAAATACAAAATTAGAAGATATGGATTCCATGGAACCAGCCATAAATATGTTGCTGAAAGAGCAGCAGACATCCTTGGTGTCAATATAGAGGATTTAAAAATCATAACCTGTCATCTTGGAAACGGAGCCAGCGTGACTGCAATCAAGAGGGGTAAGAGCATAGACACCAGCATGGGATTCACTCCACTGGAAGGTTTGGTAATGGGAACTAGATCCGGTGACATTGACCCTGCTATAGTATCATATATACGAGAAAAGGAAAACCTCCCATATGGAGAAGCAACTAACATTCTGAATAAGAAGTCCGGGGTACTTGGAATATCCGGAGTCAGCAGTGATTTCAGAGATTTAGAGGAAGCTGTTGCCCAAGGTAATGAAAGAGCAGCTCTGGCATTGAAGGTTTTTGCTCATAAGGTGAAATTCTATATCGGTGCATATATCGCAATAATGAATGGAGTAGACGCTATCGTCTTCACAGCTGGCGTAGGTGAAAATGCGATTAATATGAGAGATATAATTTGCAGTGAACTTGGAAACCTTGGAATTAAGCTAGACCTTGTAAAGAATAAAGTAAGGGGCAAAGAAACAATAATAAGCAGAGATGATTCAAAGGTAAAGGTTCTTCTGATTCCAACAAACGAAGAGCTTATGATCGCCAGAGATACATATAACATTGTAAAAGCGTTGAACAACAAATAACAGCTCTCGATTTTACAAAGGTTATTAAGTACCAATCGGAAATAAGCATTGACATTATTAAATAAGGCATATATAATCTAGTAGTTGACTTAGGTTTGAGCTATAGTAGATAGATTTATGATCAGAAGGAGGTGTAGAGTAATGGCAGTTCCAAAGAGAAAAACTTCAAAAGCGAGAAGAGATAAAAGAAGATCTCCGAACATGAAGATGGCAGCACCCGGATTATCGATATGTCCAAAGTGCCACGAGCCTAAACTTCCTCATAGAGTATGCCCGAATTGCAATTACTACGATGGTAAGGAAATTGTTGCGGCAGACGCGTAAATCCATAAATTATAAAAGTATAAAGGCTCTATGTCAAATGTTGTGGTGTAGAGTTCTCAAGTAAAATAAAATAAATAAATTTATTTTAATCCAACGGTGACCCCATCGTTGGATTGTTTTTTGAATATTTTAGTTTTCAGTGCATA
>DUPP01000002.1 GCA_012838265.1 Clostridiales bacterium | reverse complement strand
GACCCTAAAAACTGCTCTAGACGTTTGGAATCTTAACCGTAATTGTAACTCTAATATTTACATGGGGGTGAGTTAAGGGGTTAACCGACGACCGAGGAAAATTACACACTAATTTGGACTTGACTTTTTAGGAATATGACATCCAGAGTTTATGGCTAAAAAACAAACTTCCCGTGGAGATAGTTTGAAGTATATGAATAATATTCTGAGATGGAGTTAGAGGGCTTTCAGACAGCTTGACTTTGTTATATAATGACATTAAGTGGGCTCCTTTATGAGTTATAGCCGAGTGACCATATTTCCTAAGGATACCCACCTTTTTCAATATGTTTTTTGATAAGACTTTTGTGTGGTTTATAAAAATCTCATGTTTATTTTCGATATTGACAAAGCCTATGTTATTTATAAAAAAATAATATTAGACTAATTTCCGCTTAAACCATACAATATTATATAAATACAAAATTTACAAAAAATGATGGGAGGACTGTGTATTGGTCAAGCTTGTTAATAGCAATGTATTAATTCTAAATGGCAGAGAATTAATAACGGACAAAAATGATTTCCAAGCAACTGTAAGCTCGAGATTAGGCAAAGATTTCAGTTCGTCCAAAGCTAGGCAGGGAACGATTACCTATAAAATTTTATCCTCACACAATAAGTCGGAAAGTGCAGACTTTCTCAAGCTGAAATTTGACTCAATTACATCTCACGATATCACTTACGTGGGTATCATACAGACGGCAAGGGCAAGCGGCATGGATAAATTTCCAATACCTTATGTTCTAACAAATTGCCACAACAGCCTGTGTGCCGTTGGCGGAACCATTAATGAAGATGACCATAAGTTCGCCCTTTCTGCTGCCCAAAAATATGGTGGCATTTATGTACCGCCAAATCTTGCCGTAATTCACTCTTATAACAGAGAAATGATGGCAAAATGTGGCGGAATGATTCTGGGTTCTGACAGCCATACGAGATACGGCGCTTTAGGCACCATGGGTGTAGGTGAAGGCGGCGGTGAATTAGTTAAGCAACTTTTAGGACAAACCTATGATATGAAATACCCCCAGGTAATAGCAATTTATCTAAAAGGCAGGCCAAACCCTGGCGTCGGACCCCACGATGTAGCTCTGACCATTATCAAAGCTGTGTATAACAATAACTTTGTAAAAAATAAAGTTATGGAATTCATAGGTGAAGGTGTATCAAGCCTTCCGGTTGAATTCAGAAATGGAATTGATGTAATGACTACGGAAGCCGGTTGCTGGAGCTCTATATGGGAAACCGATGACCTGGTGAGGGATTACTATGAAACGCACGGCCGTTTAGGCGATTATAAAAAAATAAAACCCGAAGATATGGCACTTTATGATGGCCTGGTAGAAGTTGACCTCTCTAAAATTAAGCCTTCTATAGCCCTTCCCTTCCATCCCAGCAATGTCTATACAATAGAAGAATTAAAGGAAAGTGCAAAGGACATATTTGCCGACATAGAAAAAAACAGCCGTGAGGTATTTAGTTCCAACGATGTTCATATTGATTTGATGAGCAAAATTAGAGACGGCCAAATTCATTTTGATCAGGGCATAATCGTAGGTTGCGCGGGTGGAACCTTTGACAACATTATGGCCGCTGCCGATATCTTAAGAGGAAAATCCATAGGAAACGGGAACTTCTCCCTAAGCATTTACCCAGGAAGCCAGCCAACTTACCTGGAACTGGTTAGAAACGGGGCGGTTGCTGATTTAATGGCTGCAGGAGCTTTAATAAAACCTGCTTTCTGCGGTCCATGCTTCGGTGCCGGAGATACTCCCGCCAATAATGAATTTTCCATTAGGCACTCCACAAGAAACTTCCCCAATAGAGAAGGCTCAAAACCAACTGAAGGTCAGGTATCAATGGTAGCCCTCATGGACGCAAGATCCATTGCTGCTACAGCAGCAAATAAGGGCATTCTGACAGCTGCCGATGAAATAGATATCAGCATCTCTAACAAGAAGTACTTTTTTGATAGAAGCATATATGAAAAGAGGGTGTACAACGGTTGGGGCAAGGAAGATACTACCGTTGAATTGGTCTACGGACCAAATATCAAGGATTGGCCCAGCATGCCGTCTCTGACAGAGCATGTACTGCTCAAGGTTATAACTTACATAAATGACCCGGTCACCACTACAGATGAAATCATACCATCGGGAGAAACATCCTCCTACAGATCTAACCCCCAGAAACTGGCAGAGTTTACTTTTAGCAGAAAAGATCCCTCATATGTAAGAAAAGCTAAAGAAGTTCTAAATTATGAATTACTTAGGGAAAAGGGAACCAATCCTGAAGAAATTGAAGAATTGAAAGCAATATATGATTCAATAAGGAAAATAGAAGGATTTGAGGGCATAAATGTTCAGGAAATAGGGATAGGCAGCACTATATACGCAAATAAACCCGGTGACGGCTCCGCAAGGGAGTACGCTGCATCCTGCCAGCGCATTTTGGGTGCTTGGGCAAACATAGCAAAGGAGTATGCCACGAAAAGGTACAGGTCAAACCTCATAAACTGGGGAATCATACCATTCCTGATAGAAGATAAATCTCTGATTGGACAAGATGATTTCATATTCATACCTAACATTAAATCCTCAATTTTAAATAAGAATGGGCAAATTAAGGCATATGTATTAGGCGAGAAAATACGAGAAATTACGCTGTCTATTGGATCATTGACGGATAAAGATGTAGAGATTTTAGTCAGCGGTTCATTGATTAATTACAACAAAAACAACCTTTAATATTTATAATTAAATAAGTCAAGAAAAAAGCTTTAATTAATGGCACCAATCATTACAATGGTTGGTGTCATTTTTGTGTTATTTAAAAGCTGCCAGTTTTTCTTTATGGACATAAAAATGCTCCTCCCTATAGTAAATTTTGCTATCTACTCAGGAGGAGTATTTTTACTTACCTAATTGGAAATCTTCAGTGGGTTCTTCAGCAGAAGTTTCTATTAATAAAATCATTAATAATTTCTATTGACTTTTTAGTCAAGTCCAAATTAGTGTGTAATTTTCCTCGGTCGTCGGTTAACCCCTTAACTCACCCCCATGTAAATATTAGAGTTACAATTACGGTTAAGATTCCAAACGTCTAGAGCAGTTTTTAGGG
>DUPP01000187.1 GCA_012838265.1 Clostridiales bacterium | reverse complement strand
TGCACTGAAAACTAAAATATTCAAAAAACAATCCAACGATGGGGTCACCGTTGGATTAAAATAAATTTATTTATTTTATTTTACTTGAGAACTCTACACCACAACATTTGACATAGAGCCTTTTTATCTAATCAAACTAGATGTCTTGGAGGTTAAAATGGTCAAGAAAAGTAATAATGCCTGTCTGAATAACAATGATAATCCATCGGCCTTTGATAGTATTGAAGATTATGGTGGTATATATGCAGACCGATTAATGAAAGACAATATTATGGGCGTTGGTATATATAGCTGTCCTGATTTTCAGCTGATTAAGGCCAATCAGAAATACTTGTCTTTTATTCAAAGTAATAATAAGAAGGAAAACGATAATACTAGATTTATTATTTCGAACTCAATTGAAGGATCTCAAGAGATTAATCTGGAAAGTCTTTTTATGAATATAATGAAGACAAAAGAAACGATATATCTTGAAGAAATTGAATCTATTAGCAATGATGACGAAATACACTATTTGAATGGCCATTTAACCCCAATCGTAAAAGACGGAAATATTAATAAAATAATATGTGCACTATACGAAACGACTGAACAAATTCTAAGAATGAAGCAGGCGGAATTAAAAAATGAAGAATTAAGAGAAGCAACAGAATTGCAAGATGAATTCTTGTTAATGATTACGCATGAATTAAAAACTCCGCTTTTAGTTATTGCAACTACTATACAGGCAATTGAATTACGATGCCAACCTGAATTATCAAATATAATGATCAAATACTTAAACAAAATAAGACAAAATACGTATCGGCAACTTAAACTGGTCAATGACATCCTTGACAATACTCGTATGAATTCAGGACTATTCAGATTAAATATTATCAGAGTAGATATCATTCAACTATCCAGAACGATTATAGAATCTATTAGCACTATAGCAGAAAGTAAAAGGATTAAAATATCTTTTCATTCTGCTGTTAAGAAGCTTGTTATAGAAACTGATATAAATTTATACGAGAGGATTTTACTAAAACTTCTTTGTAATGCAGTAAAATACACTCCGCCAGGTAAATCGGTTGAAGTCAAGATATATCAAATGGAAGCAAACGGCAGTAAAGAGGTTTGTATTCAGGTGAAGGATAGCGGAATAGGTATCCCGATAGACAAAAAAGAGTTGATATTTGAACGATTTACACGGGTTGATAAGTTCGATAACAGGTTTGCCGGAGGAACTGGAATAGGATTATACCTTGTCAAGATGCTGGTTTCAATGATAGATGGAGAGATTAAGTTGGAAAGCAAAGAAGGTATTGGAAGCATATTCACATTGATATTACCTATTAAAGACACAAATATCAATATGTCAATAATGGACACTGTAATAATGGAAAACGCTAATGAGCGCTTAATTGCTGCAGCAGACATAGAATTTTCAGACATACATTATGGATCATAAAATATGTTTTTCAACCCCCAATTAATCACATTGCGCATACCAATTTCATATTTATATAGTTGGATAATGCATTTTGATGTAAAAGGAAGGGGGTAAAAAATGCAAGGCGTTGTTATAGATGAAAAAGGTGGAACTATAGAGGCTGCAATAGTCAAAATTATTAAAGCACAAAAATCTGAAAAAGGAATTGCTGATGAAACAGTTACATATACCAGAACCGATGAGAATGGAAGATTCCTTATCAGTGATTTGGATACGAACGAGGAATACATTATTGAAATCCACCTTGAGAAACCAGAATCCGAAGTAAAGTCTAGTGATTCTGCCGATGACCATAAAGAAGATAATATGATAACAGATACAGTATCTATTGATAATCCTATTGAAAATAATCAAGAGGATGTTTTGGAAAATATAAAAACTAAGGATGAAATAGATATTAAAATTATTAGATCTGATGAAAATGAAGTCAATAAACATGCAAGTGATGATTATATAAAACCAAATCATGATCTTAGAAATAAATTATACCAAATCAGGAATAATACGTGGTGGTAAACCAGTGATACTTTAAAGAATGCCTCGTTCAAAATAACGAGGCATTTTAGAATATTTATTTTATTAAGACGATAACCTTTTACATAAAGGTTTGTTTTTTATTATTATATGGGGTTTATTTTTTTGTTTTATATTGAGATTTGTTCCGTAACCTATGATTATGCTATAATGTATATTAATTTGCAATTTCTCATATTATGTGTGTAAGAGATTTAAGCTATGATAACAAAAGAGTTAAACTTTCCCACAGTATACAATAAAGATACCATAACAGGTTATGGCGGAAATCAGGAATGGTTTTCAGAGAAAATAAAACGAAAAGCAGGTTGTGGATGTACCAGCGGAGCTAATCTTGCGGCATATTATGCTTCCCGACAACCAGAAATGTCGGGAGTTTATAATGGAAATACTGATCAATTCGATCAAGCAGAATACATACAGGCTATGGAAGAGATGTACCTTTACATGAAACCGGGAATGATGGGATTCCCGTATGTAAAGAAATTCGGTATACAGTTCGTAAAGTTCTGCAAGGAGCGAGGCGTAAATATGGAAGCGCGCTTCTGTTATACTTTCTCTAAAGCAGAAATAGGATTTGCATTCGTAAAAGAGAGCATCGATTCCGGAAACCCTGTGGCTCTGTTAATTTTATTTCATCGTGCTCCTGAGCTTAAGGAAGATAATTGGCACTGGGTAACTATAACAGGGTATAGTGAGGATGAAAACAATCCTGATAAAGCAGAGATTATCATCTCTAATTGCGGTGAACGCCAAATTGTGAAAGTTAATAAGCTATTTGAAGTCCATCGTGATAATACGATCCGCATGGTAAGCTTTCGCATAAAGGAAGCATAGAAGTTACTGGTGCTAGAGGTGAAAACTATCTGCCATAAACTTGAAACTACGTAAATAATAACAAATTTGAAAGGACGGACATCATGAAAAAGACTGCCGCATTTTTTGATATTGATGGTACGATTTCAAGGGAAGGCTTAATCGGTGAAATGTTCAGGAAAATGATCACATATGAGTTGATTGATAACAGCAAATGGTATCATGAGGTTGAGCCGGCTTTTATACAATGGAACAAGAGGTTAGGGGATTACGACCTATACCTTCAGAAGATGGTGGATATTTACTCCGAGACGATAAAGTATACAAATCCATATCATATTTCTTATATTGCTAAAAAAGTAATTGAACAGAAAGGTGAACGCGTTTACACTTATTCTCGTGAGAGAATTAAATGGCACAAGGAACAGAGACATGTTGTGATTGCGATTTCAGGTTCTCCGTCTGAGCTTGTGAAAGAAATGTCCGAAATGTATGGAATGGACGATTATAAGGGTACGGTTTATGAAATTGATGAAAATCAGGCTTATAGCGGAAAAATCATTCCCATGTGGGATTCTGAAAGTAAAAGAAAGGCTGTCCTTGAAATGGCTGAAAAACATCAGCTCGATCTTTCGAAAAGTTATGCTTACGGAGATACAGCAGGTGACTTTTCAATGCTGAAGCTTGTAGGAAACCCGTATGCCATGAACCCTACAAGAGAGCTGCTCACTCATATACTGAAGGACGATCATCTAAAAGAAATTGTGAAAATTATAGTGGAACGAAAGGATGTCACCTATCAGTTATCTGTAAAAACTATTCAATTCATTTAGACAGTTATAGTATTAAAATTTTATGGAGGTAGTGGAATTTGTTTATTGAACTATTAAAAGCAGCAATAATAGGAATTGTTGAAGGAATTACGGAATGGTTACCTATTAGCAGCACTGGTCATATGATTCTTGTGGAGGAATTTGTAAAGATTAATGCATCTACCGAATTTATGGAAATGTTCCGTGTAGTGATTCAACTGGGGGCTATTATGGCCGTAGTCATTCTTTACTTTCATAAATTAAATCCACTTTCTCCAAAGAAAACATTACAGGAAAAAAAAGACACTTTATCCATATGGTATAAAGTTTTTATCGGTGTACTTCCTGCAGCCATCATTGGCCTTCTTATGGATGATTGGTTGAATGAGCATTTATTTAATTATCAGACGGTTGCCCTCATGCTTGTCGTCTATGGAATTTTGTTTATTGTAATAGAAAATTATAACAAAGGACGAAAATTTCGAGTTCAGTCTTTTAAAAACCTTAGCTATAAAACTGCATTTTTGATAGGCGTGTTTCAGGTACTTTCATTAGTTCCCGGTACTTCACGATCCGGAGCAACTATATTGGGAGCAATCTTACTAGGGACATCTCGAACTATAGCTGCAGAATTTTCCTTTTTTTTGTCTATACCGGTTATGTTTGGTGCCAGTGCTTTAAAACTTGTCAAATTCGGGTTTGATTTCAGTATAGAAGAAATTATGATACTCTCAGTTGGTCTGGTTGTGTCTTTCGTAGTATCGATTCTTGCTATCAGATTCCTGTTAGGTTATATCAAGACTAATGACTTTAAGGCTTTCGGCTGGTATCGCATTGTTCTTGGCTGTATTGTTATGGTATATTTTATGTTATTTTAATTGCGACGCAATGATTAAAAAACAAATAACTGTTTAAATAACTAGAGTAAGGTATAATTAAATACGCAATATAATATGTAAAAGGATAAAAAAATGGACAATGAAACTAAAGAAACAACAATGCAATTACCGACTCTTATTGTAGTCGTTATAACAGCTTTTATAACAACCTTTACAGGAAGTGCCTTGAATCTGTCAGTTCCTGCCATAGGAAGTGAGTTTAATGCGAGTGCTGCTATGGTTGGATGGATCGTCAATGGTTATATTCTTGCAGCAGCAGTATTAGCTGTTCCCTTTGGCCGCTTTGCGGATATGACTGGAAGAAAAAGGATTCTTGTTACAGGAATTTTTACTTTTGCAATTTGTGCCGGTGGTGCTGCGTTTGCCACATCCATGGGGATGCTTGTATTGCTTCGAATCATTCAAGGCATTGGAGCCGCAATGATTTTCTGTACAAATACGGCAGTGCTTATTAGCGTTTGTTCACCGGATACTAGAGGACGGGCTCTCGGCGTATCGGTCGCTTCAACATATATAGGCTTATCAGCAGGACCAGTAGTTGGAGGATTACTAAATCATAATCTGGGTTGGCGTTCAATATTTATTATGACGTTCATTGTTAGTATCACAGCTTTTATCATAGCAGTAAAAAAACTGCCGGGAGGCAAAATAAAAAAAGACTGGCAAGGTTTGGATATAGCTGGAAATATTCTTTATATCCTTATGATTACACTGATTATGTATGGTTTATCCTCATTTTCTACCCACGCTTACGCAAAATTTTTGATTCTTGCTGGTGTTGTGCTATTTGCAATATTTATATTCCATGAATTGAAGACAGCCCATCCTATAATTGAGGTGAGATTGTTTGCTAATAACATTGGATACTCATTCTCGAACTTAGCGGCATTATTAAATTACAGCGCAACCTTTGCATTGGGGTATCTTTTATCTATATATCTACAGGTAGTGAAAGGATTTGATTCTCAGATTGCGGGCATTGTTCTTATAAGCCAGCCACTTGTAATGGCTATTCTTTCACCGTATGCCGGGCGGCTTTCAGACAGGGTGTCACCTTTTAAATTAGCATCCATTGGTATGGCACTCTGCACGGTAGGGCTTTTCTCCTTTATTTTTATCTCTGAGAACTATCCATTTGTACTAATTATTGCTAATCTGATTGTGGTTGGTATTGGATTTGCTTTTTTTTCATCGCCGAACACCAATGCGGTCATGGCATGCGTAGAAAAAGAAGATTATGGTGTTGCTTCATCTATCCTTTCAACAATGCGTTCTATTGGGCATAGTGCGAGTATGGCAATTGTAACCTTTATAATTTCAAGTCAGATGGGAACTGCAACACTAAATGATGCGGAGCCTGGTCAGATCGTTGAAACCATGCATATCGCTTTTATCGTATTTACTATTGTCTGTGCGGTGGGAATATTTATTTCCTTAAAGAGAAAACAGTCTTAAATTCGGCGAAAAAACTATTGAAAATTCAGATTGACAATTACTGAGGGCGGTGCTAATATATCTTTAAACCGATGACGAGGGAGTTAAACTGTAAAACGGTCTAACAGCGAATCCGGGAAGGTGGAAGCCGGACAGATGCAGATACAGCGCAAATGGGCCTCTGAGGGCGAAGCGAAAGAATTTATTTTAAGTAGCTAAGACGCAAAGCCGGCGTTATATGGCTAAGGGTGTGATGGCACTCTGCAAAGAGGATATGTACAAAACATATCAAACAAGGTGGTACCGCAGGTTGACACTTGTCCTTGAATTATGGATAAGTGTTTTTTTATTACGTTTGTATTGACCTATTGCAGAGAACCCTTTTCGTAAAAAATATTATTTCAAATCAAGATTAGTTCACCCAATAAATAAAATCTATTGGCGGAGCTTAAAAGTAAATCGATTTGAAAAAGAAAAGGAGAGTAAAAAATGAAAAAAAAGATGAAATTAAAAAAGAGTACAGTAGGTTTATTAATTGTAATGCTAATCTTTATCAGTCTGCTGACCGGATGCGGAAACAATGAGGGAGGCTCTGCTAATGTCAGCGATATGCCGACGGTAGGAATAGTACAGATTGTGGAACATCCTTCACTGGATACCATTCGTGAATCAATACTGACGCAGCTTGCTGAAGAAGGCTTTGTTGATGGGGAGACTATGGTAGTCGATTATCAGAATGCACAGAATGAACAGGCAAATCTAAAGACAATTTGCCAGAAATTTGCATCCAACAACTATGACCTTATAATTGCTATCTCTACACCTGCTGCTCAAGCTGCGTTAGGTGAAACGACTGAGATCCCAATTATTTTCTCTGCAGTAACCGATCCAGTATTGGCTGAATTAGTTACAAACTTAGATTCACCAGGAGGGAATATTACCGGAACTTCCGACGCAGTATCCGCAGAGATGATTATGGACCTCGCAAGAGAAATCACTCCAAATATTAAAACAATAGGTGCATTGTATAACAGTAGCGAAATAAATTCAGTTTCTGTAATCGAAGATTTGAAGGAATATGCAAAAGCAAATGGTTTGGAAGTGGTAGAAGCTCCGGTTATGAATTCCAGCGAAGTGAAGCAGTCCGCAACCTTCTTAGCAGGGAAAACCGATGCTGTGTTTGCTCCAATTGACAACACTGTTGCATCGACCATGCCGATAATATCTCAGACTCTAAATGATGCAGGAATTCCATTCTATGTTGGCGCTGACTCGATGGTAAATGATGGGGGGCTTGCAACTTATGGGATCAACTATACCATTTTAGGTAAGGAAACAGGTAAGATGGCAGCACAGGTCCTTAACGGAACAGATCCTGGAACGATTCCAGTTATGACTATAAAAGATGTGAAAATTTATATCAACGAAAAGACAGCGGATAAAATCGGTGTAACTTTCCCTCAGGCTGTTTTGGATAATGCAATTGTTTTGGGGGAAGAGTAGGTTTGGAGAAATAACTATGACATTTGGTGCAATGCTTGGTTCAGTAGAATTAGGATTGATTTATTCAATTATGGCATTGGGAGTGTTTCTGTCTT
>DUPP01000186.1 GCA_012838265.1 Clostridiales bacterium | reverse complement strand
TTCTTCCGTCAACCTCCTCATTATACGTTCTAATCTGTCCCACTATTTCGACCGTATCATAAGGCTTCAGCTCTAAATTCCAGATTAGTCGCTCAGATATGATGACTTGAAGGATATCACGATATCCGCTTTTTCTGTCTACACCAATATAAAAGCTGAAAAAAGTTTCACCATAGGATTTATGGCTGATTACAGGTGGTGTCATAACGACTCCAATCAATAATGCACTGTTTGTTTCCATCCCTTTTTCTTCCATACCCTCCATTGCTTTTCCCCCTTATCCATTCATGTTTCTCGATTTACCATAAATATCGAAATAGTATCGATTTCTATAGTGTATTCATTCACATGCTCGATATTACCTTTTTTTAGTATTGGATAGGAGAGTATTGGAAGATTTTATCTTTTATTACGTTCAGGAATAGCTATATCCTTGATTACCTCACCTGCGAGTATTAATCCTGCTACGGATGGCACAAATGCAATGCTTCCAGGGACTTGCCTCTTGGTTATTACTTTATTAGTTGTATCAGCGGGGCAGACACAATCAGTATTCTCTCCCATTGATTCATTCTTTATAGGTGTAATCGGAGGCTCTTTGGAATACACGACCTTAAGATTCGTGATTCCACGTCTTCGCAGCTCCTTACGCATTACTTTGGCAAGAGGACACACAGATGTTTCTGAAATATCTGCTACTTCCAGCTTAGTAGGATCCAGCTTATTTCCCGCACCCATACAGCTGATGATTGGCACATTTTTATCCTTCGCACGTTCGATTAATTCCAGCTTACTGGAAACCATATCTATGGCATCAATAATATAGTCATAGAGACCCAAGTCGCAATCATCAGCGTTTTCTGCCCCATAAAAGATATCATACGTTTCAACCTTGACACCAGGGTTAATTTCATTTATCCTTCGTCGCATGACATCTACTTTTTTTTCTCCAATTGTTTTTTGTGTAGCGATTAGCTGCCGGTTTATATTTGTCGGGCAAACCTTATCGCCATCGAAGAGATCTATAGCACCTATACCGCTTCTAATAAGCGCTTCCACAGCATATGATCCTACGCCGCCGATGCCAAAAACTGCAACTCTGGCATTACTTAATCTTTTCATAGACTCCTCGCCTAACAACAATTGAGTTCTTGAAAATTCTAACAAAATAACTTCCTCCATTACTTTTATCTTATAAGCCTTTTATTCCGAAAACAATTGTGTGGAGAGATAACGTTCACCTGTGTCAGGAAGAAGAACCACTATGGTCTTTCCTTCATTTTCTGATCTTTTTGCCAGCTCGGATGCCGCATATAAAGCTGCTCCGGAGGATATTCCTACTAAAATTCCTTCTGTTTTTGAAAGATTTCTTGACATCTCGAATGCCGCTTCATTTTCAACGGGTATGATTTCATCATAAATAGAAGCGTTCAATACATCTGGTATAAACCCAGCCCCTATACCCTGAATTTTATGTGGCCCGGGGGATTCATTTGAAAGAACGGCTGAAGACGCAGGTTCAACGGCAACGATCTTAATTTCTGGATTCTTGGATTTCAAAAATTCTCCTACTCCTGTAATAGTGCCGCCCGTTCCTACCCCAGCAACAAAGATGTCCACTGTCCCGTCTGTATCCTCCCATATTTCAGGGCCAGTAGTTGACCTGTGTATTGCAGGATTTGCCCGATTTTCAAATTGTCCTGGAATAAAAGAGTTTGGAATAGTCTCTGATAGTTCTTTGGCCTTTTCAATAGCACCTTTCATTCCTTTTGCGCCATCTGTTAATACAAGCTCAGCCCCATAAGCCTTCAAGAGGTTCCTTCTTTCAATACTCATGGTTTCCGGCATCGTCAGAATAACCTTGTATCCTTTTGAGGTTGCTACTGCTGCCAGACCTATACCGGTATTTCCACTTGTCGGTTCGATAATCGTCGCACCTGCTTTAATTTTGCCATTCGCTTCCGCTTCACTAATCATCGCCATCGCAATTCTGTCCTTAACGCTGCCTGCAGGGTTAAAGTATTCAAGCTTTGCAATAATTCTGGCATTTAATCCATTATTTTTTCTAAAATTAACCAACTCCAGCAATGGTGTTTTTCCAATTAATTCGGTTATGCTTTTGTAAATCTTTGACATAGTATTTTCTCCTTTTCGTTCTTTAATATCATACTATTCATAGTATGTTAGTATGATATCTTTAATGAGTATTATTATAATTATACCCTAAGTCCTTGTCAATAATAATTAGACTATTAATTCATATTATTCATATATAATGTCATAGGATTTATGCGGTAAGTCTATTGCTTAAAAATGATACATCAATCAGCCACCTGTTTACCTGTATGGTCTATATGGTAGTTTTCTTTTATAATAAGCTGTCCAATAGGCACAACTTCATACCCATCCGCCTGAAGTCTCGATAGGATAGAGGGCAAATATTCTTCGACATGCTCCGCATTATTATGGAATAGAATAATAGATCCAGGCACAACATTCCTGGTAACTCTGTCAACTATCTGTTCGGCAGTAATATCCTTCCAGTCTAGGCTGTCAACATTCCATTGTATAACATGATATCCATTGGCTTCACAGGTTTCAATTACCTTGTTGTTATATGCACCGAAAGGCGGTCTGAAAAGTGTTGGCCTTTGATTTGTAATACCCACGATTACATCCTCTGTATCCTTCAATTCTTTTGTAATATCCTCTACTGAAAGTTTTGTCATATTTGGATGAGTTGAGGAATGATTGCCGATCTCGTGACCACGTTTGTGAATTTCCAAGACGTCATTAGGAAACTTTTCCGCCCAGAATTTAACCATAAAAAACGTAGTTTTTACATCGTATTGATCCAGTATATCTAGAATCGCTTTTGTATGCTCATTTCCCCATGCGCAATCAAAACTTATTGCAACTTTCTTATCCTTTGTATCAACATAATAGATTGGTAATTTCCTTTCTTCTCCAAAAACTGTATCTAACCTCAACCCATACATGAGGATTGTCAGAATCAGTGCTGAAACTACACATATTGCAAACACTTGAATAATTAATTTATTTCTTTTTTTCGTAGTACTCATTTTTCATACCTCCATCTCATCTACCACTATTTGCTACAGTTTATTCGATTTATTGTTCTGCAATGCATATTTTAGTTATCATGCAGCTCTATGTCCTTTATGCGTTCCTTACGTAAAGTCCCTTTGACACACTATTGCTTTAGGGGTATTATTAAATCGTTATGACAAATAATTATGCTAGCTAATTATGCATCCGCTTTAATCTATACAATTTTTTTATTAGTCAATTTGGATAAAAACATGGAGGTAAATAGTAACAATGGAAACTGTAAAAGACAATGCAAATAAGACAATAACTCGAGAGCAGGCATGGGAGCTTCTTAACGAGTTTAATACCGATCCTTTCCACCTGAAGCATGCACTCATAATGGAGGGTGTGATGAAATATTTTGCAAATCTGCTCGGATACGAAGATGAGGCTGAATTTTGGGGAATCGTAGGATTGTTGCATGATTTAGATTATGGGATGTATCCTGATGAGCATTGCATCAAGCAGGAAGAAATAATGCGGTCACGCGGAATAGACGAAAGAATCATTCATGCGACAGTAAGTCACGGATATGGGATTACTGTAGATGTGAAACCAGAACATGAAATGGAAAAGGTATTATTCGCAACTGATGAATTAACCGGATTGATAGGTGCGGTAGCATTGATGCGTCCATCGAAAAGCGTTTCAGATTTAGGACTGAAATCTGTAAAAAAGAAATTTAAGACTACTAATTTTGCAGCTGGGTGTTCCAGAGAGGTTATTACGAATGGTGCAGAAATGCTGGGCTGGGAGCTAGACGATCTTATAGAAAAAACAATTATGGCAATGAGGACATGTGAGTAGGTACATTAACAAAATTCCTAAGCTAATTAGCTTAGGAATCTAACTTACTAGGGAGTTTTATTCATACATCGAGAGTTTCATTCATACTTCCTGTCCTGTATCCTAACAAATCAAGAGATACATAAATAAACCCGATTTCTCTGCACCGATTATAAATTAGTTCACGGGTTTCTTTTTTCATGATTAATGGAAATTGTGATTCATTGATCTCTATTCTGGCAAGGTTCTCATGGTGTCGTACTCTTACCTGGCGGAATCCCATGCTTAAGAGAAGCTGCTCCGCTTCATCTACCATCTTTAATTTTTCTTCAGTTATTCTCTGCCCATACGGAATCCTTGAGGCCAAGCATGCAAATGATTGCTTATCCCAGGTTTCAAGTCCAAGATCCTTAGATAGCTCTCGTATTTCATTCTTAGCCAGTCCTGCATACCTTAAGGGACTTTTAATTCCTAACTCTTCTATTGCCGCCAAACCTGGCCGATAATCTCCCAAGTCATCTATATTAGAACCTTCGATAACTTCTTTCATCCCCATTTTGTCTGCTATTTCTTTCATCTTAGAAAATATTTCACGCTTACATATATAGCAGCGATTTGCAGGATTCTCACTGAACTCTTTGTTTTTCAATTCTTCAGAATCGAATATTTCATGGGGTACATGCAGGTCTTTCGTAAAATTTATAGCTTCCTGCAGCTCTCTTTCAGGGAAACTGCAGGATCTGGCTGTCAAAGCAATTACCTTATCACCCAACGCATCATAGGCGGCTTTAAGTAAAAATGTTGAGTCTACTCCGCTTGAGAACGCTACTGCAACACTTCCTAGGCTTTTCAGGTATTCCTGTAATACTTTATATTTATCTTGTTTGCTCATTATTTACCATTTTTGTCTACTGATTGCAGATATGTGATTACGGCATTAACAATGACATTGACATCAGCCATTGCACCTCTGCCTATATCGCCGCATGCCAAACGACTTTCCTTTGGTTCGATAAAACGATATCCCATTGCCCAAAGACTTTTAATGTTCCTCTGTACAATCGGGTTTTCATACATCTTTGTATTCATTGCGGGGCATATATAAACTGGCGCATGATCGAGAGCCATTATAACTGTCGAAACCATATCATCTGCAATACCTGCCGCAATCTTTCCGATTATGTTAGCGGTAGCAGGAGCCACTATGCAAACATCTGCCTTTCTTGCCAGCGATATATGTTCTACCTGATGATCTGGATCAAACAAATCAAACATCTGTGTATGAACCTTATTGCCAGTAAGCGTCTGGAAGGTGAGCGGAGCCACAAATTCCCTCGCACTATGCGACATAATGGTTTCAACATTGTAGCCCTCCTTAACCAGTCGGTTAGCTAAGTCGGCGGCTTTGTAAACTGCAATGCTTCCCGTTACACATAGTAAAATATTCTTAGTTGTCATTATTTATTTCCTCCTTTTAAGAGCAGTTGCTCAACGTTTTTTACAATTTCATTAGCTATTTGTTCTTTTGTAGTCAGTCTTACATAATCTCCATTACGTGATATTAAATACCCTACATGCTCTTCTCCTTTTATCTCACTTAGATCATTTGCCAATACCATATCACAATCATTCTTCTTTAATAATTTATATGCTGTTTCTATCAATTCATCCTTTGAAACTTTGCTCAAAAGCTTAAATCCAACTAAAATCATTTCCTTTTGCAGTTTTTTAATCTCACTGATTACCTTAGGATTTCGTTTTAATACTATTACAAGATCATCTATCTCAGAGCTTATTTTCGTTTCCCCGTTAAACTTATCCGAATCTTCTTCGCCTGCCTTTATTGCTCTCATCGTAGTAACCCGTTTAACCGTATAATCACTTACTGCCATTGCATGAATCACCGCATCTATCTTTGTTGTAGTAAGCAAACTTACCAACGCATCTAACAATCCTTGTGCCCCGAGTACTCTTACCACTTCCACACGCTCATCCTCTGGAACCACAGTGTTCCTGTCGCACATATAATATATTTTTCCGACGTCTGCAGTTTCTGATTCCAAAAAGCATTTTGCAATGGTTAATCCAAGTCTGCCAGAAGAAAAATTAGAAATCACTCTTACCTCATCAATTTTTTCAGAGGTACCTCCGGCAGTTATTACAATATTTCTCACCATTTTGCTCCTTCCATATTATCCATAAGCGTGTTAATCCTGAATTTTCTTGGTATAACCTCTATATCCAATGGGAAATCCTCACCCTTCTCACCATCAACATCAGTTCCGACATTTTCATCAGATTCCAGATATAGTTTTGCTGTTTTGAAGGCAATAACATTTTTATTTTCCTGATGCTGCCCTGTTAATACATTGATAAGAAGCGGAGCCATCTCAAGAATTGGCATCTCCCTGAAAATAATCACATCCATCTTTCCGTCATTGACCTCTGACATAGGTGCTATTCTTCTAAAGCCTCCCGCTGATCGACCATTCATGACAAGCATAAAATAGATTTTTTCTTCAGCGGTATATTCTTCGCTCTTGATTCTCAATGAAATTGGCTTTAATTTCGGAAGTTCTGAAACTCCTTTCAAATAATATGAAATCACTCCTAGAGTGTTTTTAATTTCGGGGTCCGTCTTCTGGCTCACATCCACAAGGAAACCTATCGCAGCAACATTAATAAAATATTTGTTATTTACTCTCCCGATATCTGTATATGTGTAATGCTCTTGTAAAGCTATTTTAACCATACCGTCAAGGTCATGAGGCAAATCAAAATAATAAGCAAAATCGTTTGCCGTTCCTGAAGGGAATATGGAAATAGGAAGGTCTATATTGCATTCCATCATTGCGTTGATCAATGTATTTATGGTCCCGTCCCCGCCGGCAACGATAATTTTTCTGTATTCATCCTGCCTCATATCTTTCATGAATTCAAGTAAGGTTTCTTTATTATCACCCCTTAACATTACAACAAACATGTTATTCTTTTGAAATTTTTCAACGATAAAATCATGATTGCTTTTAAACAGTCTGTTTCCTGCTTCGGGATTATAAAAAAATAATACCTTATTCCTTTTCATGATTCAATATCCCCCTCACTTCTCCAATCAAGTATAAAGAACCTGCGAAAACTATTACATCATAGTCAGTTAAGCCTTCCACATATCTGCAAGCTTCTTCAAGTTTTTCTATAGCAATTCCCTTCATCCCTGCTTTTTTGATTGCATTAAATAATTTAACTGATGGAAGCTTTCTTGGAATATTCGGTTCCGTTGCAATAAATTCTTGCGTTATTTCACTAAACTTATCTAGCAGTATATCGGTCTTTTTGTCAGTTAACATACCAATAACTAACAGAATTCTGCATCCATCAAATAAATCTTTTACCGTTTCTGCTAAAGAAGCTGCTCCAGCTTCGTTATGCGCCCCATCAATTATAATATAAGGCTTCCTTCTTAGTATCTCAAAGCGGCCTGTTTGCTTGGCTTTAAAAAAGCCTTCATATATCTTCTCTTTTTTTACTTTTATAATACACTCTCTCTGCAATGCGTTTATTACAGTTAGCGCACAGATGGCATTTCTGATCTGATGTATGCCAATCATAGATATTCGGAGATTCTCATACTTTTCCTTCTCAATTTCAGTATCGAAGATATAACCATCAATAGTTTTTTCGACAACTTGAAAAGGAATACTTAAAGCATCATAGGTATTACAGCCTGCGTTATCTGCAATTCTCTTGATTGCTGCAGAAGCACTTTTATCTTCTACACTGTATATCACCTGACTGCCCGGCTTTATGATACCCGCTTTTTCAATAGCAATCTTTTCTAACGTATTGCCTAAGTATTCCATATGATCATAAGATATGGAGGTTATGACGGATGCAACAGGACTGCTTACTACATTTGTCGAATCACCAGAACCGCCAAGTCCTACCTCGAGTATCAGGAAATCGATGTTTTGTTCAGAAAAATACAGGAATGCAATTGCTGTAATTAGCTCAAACTCAGTCGGTGATTCCATGCCTTCCTCTAGCATGACGTCAACTTTTTCCAAAACCCGCTTTGTATATTTGATAAGATCTTCTTGTGAAATTTCAGATCCATTACACTCCATTCTTTCTGTGAAGCGTTCAAGATATGGGGAGGTATATAAGCCAATTCTATAACCGTTCTCTTTCAAAACAGAATATAGAAATCTGCATACAGAGCCCTTACCATTGGTCCCACCCACATGAATTACTTTCATAGATTCCTGGGGGTTACCCAGATGCTCCATAAGTCTAGCCATACGTTCCAAACCAAGCTTGCTTCCGAATCTTTGAAAACTATGGATTCTGTCAAGAGTCTCCTGATAAGTCATATTCTTCTATCCTTTATGCTTTTTTATGAACCGCCTTCTTTATCTGATTTTACTTTTTTCTCTACCAAGGCAAGACGTTCTGCAACTTTGGCAAGCATATCCTCATACTTCGCCAATTTATTCCGCTCCTCATTAACCACCTTTTCTGGAGCTTTGCTTATGAATCCTTGATTTTGTAATTTTTTCTCAACCCGTTCAAGCTCTCCTGCTAGTCTTTTCTTTTCCTTTTTCAGGCGCTCAAATTCAGCCTTATAGTCCAAAAGGTCATCCAGTGGTATATATATTTCTACATTGCCTATCACTGCAGACATAACTTCTTCCGGAACCAGTGACTTATCAGAAATAAAATCGATCTCAGTAATATTTGCAAGGCTTTTAATATATCTTTCCCCGCTTTTTATATCCTCTAAACTCTTCCCTGAAGACAGGATAACGGCGCTAAGCTTTCTTGATGGAGCGGCTTCCGCCTCTGCTCTGATATTACGTATGCTGCGAATTGTTTCCATTGCAAGCTCTATTTTGTTGACCTCATTCTCAAAGGTCAGCAAGCTATCATAGATAGGCCAACTTTCCTTTATCAAGAATCCTTCCGGATTACTTTCTGATGCGGCTTTTGGGGGCAGAAAGCTCCATATTTCTTCTGTTATAAACGGCATAAAAGGGTGGAGAAGTTTAAGCATGTCTCTTAATGCACGGACTAAAACGCATCTGGCTACCTTTTTATCCTCTTCATCATCTCCATATAGCCTTCCCTTGACAAGCTCAATATACCAGTCGCAGTACTCATTCCATATTAACTCGTATGTTTTCTGTGCTGCAAGTGAAAGCTCAAATTTCTCCATATTATAAGTGACATCTTTTACAGCTTCATTTACTTTAGCTAGAATCCACTTATCCTCATCCTTAAGAGCAAGTTTATCAATACCCTGGGAGTCATCAGCGATGTCTTTAAAATCCCCGTTTTCATCCTGAAGGTTCATAATTACAAATCTGGAAGCATTCCATAGCTTATTTGCAAAGTTTCTGCTGAATTCCAGCTTATCAATCTTAAATCTCATGTCGTTCCCGGGTGTAATACCTGTCATAAGCATGAACCGCAGAGCATCAGCACCATACTGTTCAATGACTTCAAGCGGATCAACACCATTGCCTAGAGATTTGCTCATTTTCTGACCATCAGCATCTCTTACAAGACCATGAACATAGACATACTTAAATGGAACCTCTCCCATTAGTTCCAAGCTTGAAAATACCATTCTGACTACCCAGAAAAAAATAATATCATACCCTGTAACAAGTACATCTGTTGGGAAGAAATATTCTAGGTCCTTTGTTTTTTCAGGCCAGCCGAGAGTAGAGAAGGGCCACAACGCAGAGCTGAACCATGTGTCCAGCACGTCTTCATCTTGTTTGATTTTTGAGCCATGACACTTACTGCACTCCTTAGGCTGAGTTGCAGAAACAATCATTTCTCCACAATCCTGGCAATAATAAGCTGGTATACGATGACCCCACCATAGCTGTCTTGATATACACCAATCCTTGATATTTTCAAGCCAATGCAGGTATATCTTTTCAAATCGTTCCGGAACGTGAATCAAATTCTTTGTTTTAGCTGCATTTATGGCAGGCTGTGCCAACTCATCCATTTTAACGAACCACTGATCTGAAAGCATTGGTTCAATAATTGTATCGCAACGATAACATCCGCCGATTGGAATTATCTTCTCTTCAATTTTTTCCAAATAGCCTGCCTCTTTTAGATCATTAACCCAGGCTTTTCTGCATTCAAAACGGTCCATTCCTTCATACTTGCCTGCCAGCTCATTCATCGTGGCATCCGCATTGATACAAGAAGGACTATCCAGCTTATGTCTTTCACCAACTTCGAAGTCATTAAGATCGTGTGCGGGAGTAATTTTAACTGCGCCGGTTCCTTTTTCTGGGTCTGGGTAAATATCAGCAATTACAGGTATCTCTTTTCCTACCAGCGGAATCAGCACCTTTTTCCCTATCATATCTTTATATCTATCATCATCTGGATGCACAGCTATAGCTACATCACCAAACATAGTTTCTGGTCTTGATGTGGCAACGGTGATACCTTCACTTCCATCCACACCTGGATACCTGAAGTAATAATATTTTCCAGTCTTGTCCTCATGCTCAACCTCTATGTCAGATAGAGACGTCCCACAGCTAGGGCACCAATTTATCAGTCGGTTTCCTCTGTATATAAGTCCTTTTTCGTATAACCTGATAAAAGTCTCGATAACAGCTTTACTACAGCCCTCATCCATAGTAAATCGTTCTCTTTCCCAATCACATGAATTGCCCAGCTTTCTTGCCTGTTTCGTAATCTTTCCGCCGTATTCTTCCTTCCATTTCCAGGCCCTTTTCAAAAATTCTTCTCTGCTAAGCTCTTCCTTGCTAATCCCTTCCTCTTCGCGTATTTTATCTGCAACCTTGACTTCTGTTGCAATGCTAGCATGATCGGTCCCTGGAAGCCATAAAGCACTAAAACCCTGCATTCTCTTCCAGCGTGTTAAGACATCCTGCAAGGTCTGATCCAAGGCATGTCCCATGTGAAGCTGCCCCGTTATATTTGGAGGAGGCATAACTATAGTAAAGGGCTTTTTATTAGGATCCCTTTCCGCTCTGAATGCTCCTTTATTTTCCCATTCTTCGTAAATTCTATCTTCAAAATCCTTTGGATTATATGTTTTCGCCAAATTTTTTTCCATAATAACTCCTATTTACAACTTCATAAACTTTATTTAGTGATAGGTTTTTTTCTTCTGCCAGTCTTATGCAGTCCTCATATTCTGGTTGAATTCTCTCAAGGCCCTGGACAGTGACTAATTTTGCCCGAATCTCTCCCAGTTCTGTATTAATGGTTATTATTTCTCTTTTTAAAGCTATCCTATCCGTTTCACGGATTCTAATCCCAATCGTTGAGGTTTCACGGAACATTATATCAGAAAGACCTTCCGCATCAGATTCCTTGCATAGTACAGTCATCATATATGCAGGACGGTTTTTCTTCATCTGAATAGGAGTATACCATAAATCTAATGCTCCTGCCTTCCTAAGTTTTTCCATTGTATACCCCAGTATTTCTCCTGTAACATCATCGATATTAGTCTCTAGTAAAGTTACCTTTTCTCTTATTTTCTCCTGACCCGATTCAGCATCTCCTTCAAAGGCGTTATCTACCTTATTTGATCCCATTATCACCCGCAATGCATTCAAGCTTCCTGTCTCAGTCTTACCAAACCCATAACCCACGCGTTCTACTTGCATTTCCGGAATTCTGCCACTGCTTTCCGATACGGTCTTTAATATTCCAAAGCCTGTTGGTGTAACAAGTTCAGCCTCGACATCTTCAGTTATGATGGATATGCCGCTGCCTTCCAACATCTTGATCACAGCAGGTACCGGTACAGGAAGTCTCCCATGTCTGCAATGTATGAAGCCATGTCCTTCATGAACCGGCGAGCATATAATTCTATCAACCTTTAGCATATCTATACAAATTGATGTACCTACGATATCCACAATTGAATCTATGGCTCCAACTTCATGGAAATGTACTTCCTCTACATTCTTCCCATGGACTGCAGCTTCGGCAAGTGCAATTTCCGTAAAAATAGCTATAGCTAAATCCTTTGCTCTTTTGCTGATTCCGCTAGCCTGAATGATATCAATGATGTCGGCAAGGCTTCTGTCCTTGTCGTCATGCTGATGGCCATGATCGTGTGAGTGTGTCTCATGATCGTGTTCTTCATGGTTTTTATGATCATAGTCTTGATGGTCTTTATGATAATGTTCTTCGATCTCATTTAGCGTCACCTTAACATCAGTCCCGCTTATTGAGAATCTATTGATTTTTTTAACTTCTATATCATAACCCTTGATGCCCAGCTTATTCAACTCGCCTATTACCTCGGATGCATCCAACCCAAGATCAATCAAAGCTCCAAGGCACATGTCCCCGCTGATTCCTGCAAAGCAGTCAAAGTATAAGATTTTTTCCATATTATATGCTCCTAATTATATGCTCCTACAATTGGTTGATTTTGGAAGCCAGGCAAGCCGCACCAAATCCATTATCGATATTAACCACTGCCACCCCAGCAGCACAGCTATTCAGCATGGCAAGCAGCGCTGCGATGCCTCCAAAGCTAGCTCCATAACCTACGCTTGTGGGAACTGCGATCACAGGCTTTCCAACAAGACCTCCAATCACACTAGCCAGAGCACCTTCCATCCCTGCAACAACGATTATTACATTTGCAGCTTGAAGCCGGTCCATTTTGCTTAATAATCTATGGATGCCGGCGACCCCGACATCATATATACGATCCACAGGATTTCCCAAGGATTCCGCTGTAATAGCCGCCTCCTCTGCTACAGGAATATCCGATGTTCCTGCAGTAACCACAGCGATCAGTTTTTCACTGCAAAATACTTCATTCTTACGTTTAACTACTATCATACGCGCCTCGGGATAATAAACAGCCTCGGGCACGACAGTCTTTACATGTTGAAAAACCTCTGCTGATGCACGTGTACCGAGTACTGTGGAATTTTTCTCCCGCATCTTGTCAATGATAGCTGCTACCTGCTCAGGTGTTTTCCCTTCACAAAAAACCGTCTCAGGTTGTCCGATTCTGATACTCCGGTGTTGATCGATATTTGCAAAGCCAATATCCTGAAAAGGCAGTTCTTTAAGAGCTTCTAAAGCTTTCTGCGTATCCATTCTGCCTTCGGCAACCTGTTCCAAAATGTTTTTTAAATAAGCTCGATCCATAATTCTCCTATTGCTCACTGCAGCGAATCTTAAAATAATATTTTCTAACTGAAAACATGCTGTTCATACTAAAAAATTCTATATGAAAATATCACAATTGTCAAAGTATATCTACAAATGGATTGCGTCAAGTTAGAATGGGAAAAAGCCAGGCGCTAAAACCTAAGATCGAATACCTGTCCGAAAACAGATTAGGCAGGTGCATAGTATTCCTGAAAGCTATTGCAACATCTGCGGGATAACAGTAAACGAGGCACTTCAAGTGAAATGCCTCGCTCAAGTTTCAAAGTATCTTCTTTATTCTAAGCCCTATTCTCCCAGCAGATTATATAGCACCTGTGCTATTTCCGCCCTGGTAGTCGTTTTGAGCGGAGATAGCTTTCCATTGCTGCCGTTAATAACATCGGCTCTGATTAGCATGGAAATCGCATCCTTTGCCCAAGGGTCAACCTGCCCTGCATCGTGGAAGTCGGAAATCTCCTTTCCAGAAACATCCTCAGGTAGCTGTCCGATAACTTTCAGCGCGTTGTACAGCAAAGTAAACATCTCTTGCCGGGTAATCTCCTTTTTCGGCGCGAACTTATTGTTGCCTACACCTGCAGTTATACCTAGCTGCTTTGCTGCCGCAAGAAAACCGGTGTAGTAAGTATTGCCAGCGTCAGAGAAGTTATCAGCCGAACTCGTATCCGGTGCGATACCATAGGCGCGCATCATCAGGACAATGAATTCACCGCGTGAAAGCTGCGTATTGGGGCTGTACTTGCCATCTCCTGTTCCTGTGGTGATTTCCCTAGCGGCAATGAAGGATACAGCAGGGGCATACCAGGCACCTGCCGGCACGTCGTTGAGGTTCACCTTGTTGTAGGCCACTGCGTATTCGCTGAAATGAGTGGTCCTGAAAGTAACCGTTCCCATATAAGGATTGTAGCAACCGTTGGGTATAGTGGTAATATTGCCAGAGCCGTCGATGTACCAGATGACGATGCTCTCCTGATTAGCAAGCTCCACCTCTGTCGGAGCATAAGGGATGGATATCGTTACTGGCGCATCGGGGTTAGACCAGTCAATCTGCCTGCCGTCGATGGACAGCGTGAGTTGAATCAACGGCCTGTCTCCGATAATGTTCTTGACATCTTCCGGCAGGTTTGATTTATCTCCCCTACCTATAGTAATCTGTGCCTTATTTCCATCAGTGTTCGCAACACCTGTCAGCATATTAGACAGAACTGTTATACTACCTGCATCGGTATCAAGAGTTAGTGTACCTTTAACATCAGTGGTTGCCAGAACAGGAACCGGTATACCTGCTGAATAGGTGGCAACGCCGGGTATTGACGGTATCGTAATGACAGTCCCTCCTTGGGCAAGGCTCTGTTCTTCTGCCTCTACGGAAGCTGTTCCGTCTCCTACGTCAACCTTGACGGGAAGCACTGTATCTGTACCGTTTTCTGCTTTTACATCCGCTTTATAGATTGGGAGTGCCGGGGTTGCTGGAGTACTGCTGCTACCTCCGCCACCACTGCTGCTATTGTACGTCCATTTGGCGTATAAATTGACATCAGCAGTGATAATAGTTGAGTTTGTATACTGTGTTCCTGTACCGTTTTGCCCGCTGAACCAGCCTCCGAAGCTGTATCCGCTTCTGGTTGGATTGTTCGGCCAGTTAGTTTCTAGTGCGGAACCGCTGTTCACGGTTTTGCTGTCATATAGGGAGCCATTGCTGTAAAAGTTTACGGTATAGGTTAAAACGGGAACTGCCTCAGGCGCAGACGCTATGCTTACTTCTGCCCCAGGGCCTTTGCTGTTGACCGCCCGTACTTTAAATGTATACGTTATGCCATTGGTTAAGCCGGTGAAGGTGTAGGAGGTGTTTAGCCCCACACTCGCCCAGCTGGCTCCATCGTCTTTAGATACCTCATATTCTGTGATAGCACTGCCACCGTTGTCAGCGGGAACGGTCCAGTTAAGAGTCACCTGAGTGTCGCCAGGGGTGGCGGTAAAGTTCTGAGGTGCTCCTGGAATAGTTTCCTCAAGATCGCCTACGCTCCCGATCCAAACGTTGCTGACACCATCGGAGTATGTGAGAAACCCGGGCTTGGTAGTCGGTTCGGTTTTGTCCGCAGCGGTTTTTTCAGTGTCTCCGACTACGATAAATGGGGTTCCCGCGGAAAGGCTGCCATCAATGGTTACCGCTCCATTGCCATAGGAATCGTTACGCTTAGCCTTCGCACCTATGCCTGATGATACTACATTTCCCTTTACGTTAATGGTGCCACCCTCCGCAAAAACGCCTACACAGTCGGCTCCCCTAACGATCACATTGCGGCCAACTGTAACGCTAGTTCCGCCATATGCCCAAATTCCTCTTAACTGGAGTTTCTCTAAATCTTCCGGTTTAGGATCAATAACAGTGATATCACCATTTACAGTGACCTCGACATCGGGGTTTGCAGCTGTATTTATACCATATTGACCCGCGGTTATATCGCCTTGAACAGTGACCTTGACATTCTTTGCGTTAGTATTAACACCATTGCCTTTCTCTGCCTTGATACTGCCTTTTACCGTAATAATGCCGCCGTCCCCAATTATGTTTACAGCCGTACCGTAATTCGTCAATTCCACATTATGAATAGTGGCTCCCGAGTTCGCTCCGCGAATCAATATCGCAGTGTTACTATCCTTCCGCACATTGAATTCACCTGTTCCAGTACCAATCAAATGTATCTTACCGCCACCTTCTACCGTAAGTGCCGGATCGAATGAATCATTAGTGCTCAGATCAAGCAAAAGATCATAGTTGCCTAAATCAAAGTTGATTTGCTTTTTATCCCATGTTATGGGGTCAGTATGGATAATATTTTGAAGCAATTTGATAGTTTCACCATCTTTAACTGCTATCAGCGCCTCACCTAGGGTGGCATATTGATCCTCACCAATTTCACATACCATATCGCTGGAAGCAGCTTTGACAAATACCACGCTGGTTGCGTAATCAGAGCCTCCTAGTTCAGTAGGGATGAGATTAGCCGCACTGTAGGAATAATATCCGTCAAGCCCGCTTTCAGCATCCCGGCTGCCCGGTGTTCCGTCCTTGATAACATTATTGATTCTAATATAATAATCTTTATTTGATTGGATTTCTCCGTCAATAATAATTTTTCCACCAACTAGCCCTGTAAACTTCACTAACCCATAATTGTCAATTTCTGCTCCGGGGGCGCTACTGGAATTGGCGATAACATTGCCCCTCACGGTTATAGTGCTGTTCTTGATCCCGGCAGCTACGCCGGCGGTAGTTCCCATTGAATTCCCATTCACAACAATGTCGCCGTGTAAGCAATAAGCACCAGGTCCCTTCCATCCTGTCACATCGCCGTCAATAACAGCTGTACCGCCTTTTTCCACTAAAACGCCAGAGCCCCCCAGTCCTGTTACCTTGCCTGTAACATGGATGCTTCCAAGTTTGTCCGCCGCATTTCCACCAACGTAGGCGCCATTTTGTTTCCCTTCCACATTTCCGTGCACCTCGATCTCCCCGCCCAGATTAGCATATATACCGTCTTGGGACTCGGAGGTGACCTCGCCATTAACAGTGATTTTTCCGCCATGGCTAGCCTTTACCCCATGGGTGTAAGTTCCTTTTACATTTCCGGTAATCGTTAAGAGGCTGCCTTCACCTGAAGCCTCAGCACCTACACCTCCACTAACCTCACCATTCATCACTATAATGCTTCCACCTTCAAAACTGTACGCCCCAACACGCTGTCCCCAGACAGTGCCCTTAACGGTAACTTGGCCACCGTCCTTTGCATATGCCCCGATACCGCTACTACCGCTACCGCTGGCGCCAGTGACCTCAGCTTTAGCACCTAGACCTTCTGCCTTCACACCATAAGGCTCGCCGCTGACATTGAATTTCCCGCTGCCGGTTAAATGGACTTCTGCTCCGGCTCCCACTTCAAGTCCTGTACCCCCGTTGTTGTTTACATTCAGTGTATATGTACCTACATCAAAGGTGAGGCTTTTATCGCTTAGTACAATGCCTTTGTTATAAGTTATGTTCGCCGTTAGCCTTATGATATCTTCATCCCCAAAGCTGCCCAAGGCAGCTTCTAATTCCTCGGCACTGGAAACCGACCTTGTTTGAGGAGCACCCCCGCCGCCACCATCCGTTGCGTAAGCCTGCATTGTGCTTAACGGTCCAGCCCCAAACATGGCTAATGCCAAAATTATGGCAAGAATCTTACGGTACCATCCTTGTTTATATAACATCTTCATTATTCCTCCATTAGATATTTATTTTTTCTATTATCCCTGCCTTACTTCACACAAATCTCGAAAATTGATAATCAATTCCGCACGTGAGTTAACATTCAACTTTTTATAAATGGCTGTTTGATAAGTATTGGCAGTGGAATAACTAACATTTAGTTGCTCAGCTGTTTCCTTAAGACTGTAGCCCCCCAATAAAATGAAAAATGTTTCTTTTTCTCTAGGTGTCAGTCTTTCCACTAGTTGTGTTTTTTCGCCGTGGCTGAGACTCAGCTTTTTTCCATAACGCGTTTGGGTACTAAAGACCGTTGTTTCTTTCTCATGTACCCCCACCGTTGCGGATTTTGACTTCAAAAGCGTTTCTTTGATCCTGTCAAGAAACCGCAAGTAGATCACCTCCTTATCAGCGGCTTGGGATACTTATAATATAGCTTGCAAACACTCCGGCATCATTTCACTAATTTACATGATATAAGCAAAAAACCCCTCTCATTAGAACTAATGAGAGGGGGTAGAAAGTGTTTAACCGTTATTTTTTGTATTCTTGCAGCAGCAATAACAGTTCTGTGCGGCTATTGATGTTTAGCTTACGATAGATGGATGTACAGTAAGTGTTGATGGTCGAATAGGCTTTGGACAGTATGCCTGAAACCTGCCTAAGCGTATATCCGTCAAGAAGCAAGAGGCATACCTCCATCTCTGCAGGAGTAAGCTTATAATCCTTCAGTTTGGCTTCCAGCCGCGAGCAATGACTGATATCCTCCCGGTAGGAGTCATCGATCCATTCACCTGAATACAGCATCTTAATGAAAAAAGGTGACAGGGAAAAAAACAGGATGACAAGGCAACTTGAAATAAACGTTATTAGTATTGGCGGCACCATCATCTCAC
>DUPP01000185.1 GCA_012838265.1 Clostridiales bacterium | reverse complement strand
TACTTGTCTTGCACCAGTTCGTAGATAAAAGAAAAATCAATCGCCCTATCTATGTCACGCAGGAGATGATCTTCTGGAACAAGGCTGTCTGCTGAGACAAACTGAATCTGATTTCTTTGATTTCCGGCATTTTTTATCATCATTCGTCGTCACCTTGCTATGATTTAATTATATCATAAAAATGCCGTATATGTTTAAATTTCAACATCTTTAAGGTTATTTGAATAAGAAAAGCCGCAGAAAAAATCCGTTTTCTTCTGCGACTTTGTCTACAGTCTGAGCGTTCACCCTTTTTGGGTGAACGCATTTTTTATGCCTTGCACTATTCAGTCTTTTTTTGTAGAATATATTTGCTGTTTGTATAATTGAACGGTAAAGGAAAAGATAATAAAGGGATACGGTATAACAAATGAAAGCATTGAAAGACAGAATTATAGCAGATGGAGTTGCTATTGGGACAGAAATTGTTAAAGTTGATTCCTTTTTAAATCACCAGATAGATGTAGCTCTTTTAGATGAGATTGGTCAGGAATTTGCGAAAAGGTTTCAGGGAATAGAAGTATCTAAAATCCTCACTGTGGAAGCATCCGGTATTGCAATAGCTTGTACAACAGCTAAATACTTTGGGAATATCCCCGTATTGTTTGCAAAGAAAGCTTCACCGAACACCATGACAGAGGGTTTTTATAGTGCAAAGGTTAAATCCTTTACCAAAGGAACTGTTTCTGATGTAAGAGTATCTAAAAAATTCCTCGTTCCAGGTGACAGGGTACTGATTCTTGATGATTTTCTAGCCCATGGAGAGGCAGCTTTCGGGATGGCAGAACTTGTGCGTCAGGCAAATGCTGAGCTTGTCGGAATTGGAGCAGTAATCGAAAAGCAATTTCAAGGAGGCGGAAAGCGGTTAAGAGAAAAAGGATTCCTGGTAGAGTCTTTGGCAGTTATCGAGTCTATTCAAGATGGAAAGATAAATTTTTTAATATAATAACAAAATATAATATGTATAAACATATGCACTTTATTCGTGCATATTAAGTTTATTTGCCCTTTATCTCTTTACTAAGATTAAGTGGTAAGGTTATAATGGGTTGTACATAAAATCGCGAAAATTTAAAAAATGGAGGAGAACGAAGTTATGAAAAAGTTACTAGCGTTATTACTTGTACTGGCTCTTGTAGCATCATCGTTAGCGGGATGCGGCGGAGCAGAAGATACGGGAGATACCCCATCTGGTGATGCAGAATTAACTGTTGGATTCATTTATATCGGACCAAAGACTGACGGTGGATTCTCTGAAGCACAGGACAGGGGTAGACAGGCTATGGTGGAATACTTTGACGGCAGAGTAAAGACACTTGAAATGGAAAATGTGCCTGAGGAAAAGCAGGCTGTAGAGAGTGCGGCTATTAACATGATCGACCAGGGCGCAAAAGTCATCATAGGGACAAGCTTTGGATATATGGATACTCTGGAAGCCCTTGCTGAGCAGTACAAAGATGTAATATTCCTTCACTTCTCAGGAAATAAGATGAACGATACGAATTTTGGAAATTACTTTGGGGCTATGGAGGAGCCAAGATATTTGGCAGGGATGGTTGCTGGAATGATGACTAAAACAAATAAAATTGGATATGTAGCAGCATTCCCATATACAGAATTACTTATCGGTATCAACGCATTTACATTAGGTGCACGATCGGTGAATCCAGAAGCCGAAGTATTGGTTGTTTACACGAATGCATGGGTAGATGCGGCTAATGAAAAAGCTGCGGCTGAAGCATTGCTTGCTCAGGGTTGTGATGTATTAGAGCAGCATTGTGATACAACAGGACCGCAAATAGCAGCAGAAGCAGCTGGTGCCTATGCGATTGGATATAACATGGACAGCAGAGAAGCAGCACCTGGAGCTTTCTTGACTGCACCGATCTGGCACCATGAAGCATTCTATATAGAAACTATACAAAAAATTCTAGATGGAACATGGAAACCAGAAAGTTACTATGGAACAATGGCTGACGGATATGTAGGTCTTGCAGAAATGTCAGATTTGGTTCCAGATGATGTAAAAGAAGCAGTAAAAGAAGTAGAAGCTAAAATTTTAGCGGGAGAATTCCCAATCTTTGTTGGACCAATTAAGGACAACCAAGGCAATATTGTAGTACCTGAAGGAACAACCTTAGACAGGGCTGGTATCTGGAGTATGGATTATTTGGTTGAAGGAGCTATAGGAACAAGCATGTAAACAGCCAGTTGCCTAGATATAATTGGCTGGCATGAAAAACATTCAATAATATTATAGCTATAAATGCGGTTATCTATAGAAAATGAAAGCTACTAAGCGATATAAATACATCTGGAGGGCCTAATGCAATCAAATGTTGCAATTCAAATGCATAATATTTCGAAAAGATTTGGAGTAATTAAAGCTAATGACAATGTTAACTTAACAGTATATAACGGAGAGGTACATGCCCTCCTGGGAGAGAACGGTGCCGGTAAAAGTACTCTAATGAATATGCTGTCGGGGATTTATAGCCCCGACAGCGGTTCTATTTTTATAAAAGGTCAAGAAGTTCGCTTTAATTCACCAAAGGATTCTATTGAACTGGGTATTGGAATGATTCATCAGCATTTCAAATTGGTTGAGGTGCTAACTGCTAAGGAAAACATTATTCTGGGGCAAAAGGGAAGTTTTTTTACAAAAGGCAAAGAACTATCTAGACAAGTAAAGGCGATATCAGACCAGTATGGTTTAGATATCAATCCTGACAAAAAGGTTTATGAGATGTCTGTAGGAGAAAAACAGACATTGGAAATCATAAAGGTTTTATATCGGGGTGCAAAGATACTAATTATGGACGAGCCTACAGCGGTGCTTACTCCACAGGAAATCAAAAAGCTCTTCAATATCATTCGTAATATGAAAGAACAGGGTTGTGCGGTAGTGATCATAACCCATAAGCTAAACGAAGTAATGGAAATCAGCGATAGGATTACCGTTTTAAGAAAAGGGAAGTCTATCGCAACAGTTGAAACAGATAAGGTCGACATATCAAATCTAATAGAGATGATGGTAGGTAAGAAGGTTGACCTAGCTATTGAGAAGAAAATAATGAATTACAAAAAGCCTCTTATGGAGGTAGATGGGATTCAAGTAATAAATAGTGATAAAAAGGTTGCCCTTGAAGATATAAGCTTTACGCTTCATAGTGGTGAGTTGTTAGGTGTGGCAGGGGTTGCAGGAAGTGGACAAAAAGAGCTCTGTGAAACTATTGCAGGCTTGATACAGGCAGATAAGGGCAGAATTTTTTTTGAAGGAGACAATATCATCGGAAAAACTCCAAGAGATATTATAAGATTAGGGATCCGTATGGGTTTTATTCCTGAGGATCGTCTCGGAATGGGGTTAGTCGGTTCTATGGATATTGTTCATAATATAATTCTTAAGGATTATCTGAATCAGCCGGGGATCTTTCTCAAAAGATCTGAGTCCGTAAAGAAAGCAACTAAGATAGTACAAAAGCTGGATATTCAGACACCGAGTATACATTCGCCAGTTAAAAAACTTTCCGGCGGAAATATTCAGAAGGTTCTTCTTGGAAGAGAAATAGACTCTAATCCTAAAGTGCTGATTACCGCTTATCCCGTAAGAGGATTAGATATAGGGGCATCATATAAGATATATGATTTGCTCAATGAGCAGAAGGAAAATGGCGTAGGGGTATTGTTTATCGGTGAGGATCTTGACGTTCTCATGGATTTGTGCGACCGGATAATGGTTTTGTGCCACGGAAGAATCACAGGTATAGTTGATCCTTCAAAAGTAACAAAGGAAGAAATCGGGCTGCTCATGACCGGTGGAAGTATAGAACAGGAGGCAGACTCATGATTAAAATAACTAAACGGGCCGAGCTGCCAAAGAAGCAAGAGGCTTTAATAAATTCTATTGCTATATTTTTTTCCATCGTCTGTGCGGGCTTGGTAATTCTGATACTGGGATATAATCCAGTCAAGGTTTTTCAACAGATTATTGTCGGCGCACTTGGAACCGAGATGAGAATTCAGCAGACAATAGTAAAGGCTATTCCACTTTTGATTACCTCATTAGGTATTGCGATTGCATTTAAGATGAAATTTTGGAACATAGGGGGAGAAGGTCAAATTATTATGGGTGCTTTCGGAGCGTCCTTGGTGGCATTAAATATCCCGCCCACGGTACCCTCTGTGTTAACTCTTTTGGCAATGGCAGGTTCAGCAATAATTTTTGGAGGACTATGGGCGTTTATTCCGGCTTTCTTCAAAGCAAAAATGGGAACTAACGAGACAATATTTACTTTAATGATGAATTATATTGCCATTAAATGGGTCACCTACCTACAGTATGGACCATGGAAAGACCCTGCATCCCAAGGGTTTCCCAAAATTGCAAATTTTAAAGCCAATGCAATTCTTCCGTCATTATTCGGTGTTCATATTGGATGGATTATAGCTGTTGTTCTTGTGGTTCTTGTCTATATCTTTATGAACCATACCAAAAAAGGATTTGAAATCGCAGTGGTTGGGGAAAGTCTGGAAACGGCCAGGTATGCGGGTATGAACATAAACTCTGTAATTATAACAGCAATGCTGGTTTCAGGTGGTCTTTGCGGTCTTGCAGGTATGATACAGGCTTCAGCGATTGAACGTACTCTAACTCATGCATTGTCAGGAGGCTATGGTTTCACCGCGATAATAACAACCTGGTTAGGAAGGCTCTCGCCTCCGCTCATTATGTTCGTTTGTTTTGCATTTGCTGTTCTTATTCAAGGCGGAGCTTATCTACAGATTGCAATGTCAGTTCCTGCAGCGGTAGCGGATATGATACAAGGTATAATATTATTCTTTGTTTTGGGAAGTGAATTTTTCCTTCTATATAAAATTGGGTTTGATCGTAAGTCTGTAAAGAAGGAGGTGGCGTAGATGACAGCATTTTTAGCAGCTACAGTTGTAGCAGGGACGCCATTATTGTTCGCCACCTTAGGTGAGTTAATCACGGAAAAAGCAGGCAATTTAAATCTTGGCGTTGAAGGCATGATGCTTATGGGGGCTGTAATGGGGTTCGCAGTTGGCCTTTGTACCGGAAATCCTTACCTTGCTCTTTTAGGTGCAATAGGAGCAGGGGCTGCCGGAGCAGCAATTTATGCTATTCTAACAGTATTACTTAGGACTAACCAAGTAGTAACAGGTCTGACATTAACAATATTTGGAACCGGATTTGCAAGCTTTGTAGGAAAAAGCTTCATGGGTGTTCCAGCTCCTGCCACAGTAAAATCACTATTTGGGACTGTTGAAATACCGGTACTAAGCAAAATTTCAGTGATTGGGCCAATGTTCTTTCAGCAGGACATATTTATTTATTTTGGATATATAGTAACAATTTGTACATCCCTTTACCTTTGGAGAACAAAAAAAGGTCTTAATCTAAAAGCTGTAGGAGAAAATGCTGCAGCCGCTGATGCTTCCGGAATTAACGTGAACCTTTATAAATATGTTCATATCATATTAGGCGGAGCGCTCTGCGGACTGGGAGGAGCATATATGTCTCTGGTTACAGTCCCCGTATGGCAGGAGAATGTGGTAGCTGGACGTGGCTGGATAGCCGTTGCCCTTGTTATATTCGCATCATGGAAGCCTTCAAAAGCATTGATTGGAGCATTCCTTTTCGGCGGGTTGAATATTCTGGGCTACCGGCTTCAGAGCATGGGTATCCATATTTCTCAGTATATAGTAGATATGGTTCCTTACTTGGCAACAATATTGATTGTTATCATTAGTACGAGAAAAAACAGGAAAGAAGATATGGGACCTGCGGATTTATCTAATCCGTATTTTAGAGAAGATCGTTAAGAATGCCATTAGGTGATTAAAGGGGTAGAAATGAAAGTTTTTTTGAGAATTATATCAGTTATAGCAGCAATATGCGTTCCTGTCGCTGCTATACTAGGCGCGTCTAATCTTATTCTTCGGTTGCCCGATCTTTATACTTATGAATTTAGAAGCAAACAAATCGTCAGGGAAATCAATCTTTCCATTTCAGATGACGAGTTGGGACAATTTTTTTCAGACTATATGAAAGGGAAAAATGAAGAATTTGATTTGATTGCTGAGTATAGGAATAGAGAGCAGGCCGTCTTCGGACCTGCAGAACAGTTAAATATGGAAAATGCAAGAAGAATGCTGAATCATACTGCATTTATTCTTGGCATATCGGCAGTTCTTATAATTGCTAGCTACTGGATTCTTCTTAATAAAAAAAGGAAGACCACGTTGAGGATGGCATTCAAAGGCGGGGTTGCTATATTTGCTGCATTGCAGATATCGATATATGTTTTGTTTTTTAATGAAAAAACAAGGTCATTTTTCTATGATTTGATTTTTATTAATTCGTATGAAGCGGAGGATGCTCTTCCGCTGATTCTCACTCAGGATTTTGCAAAGCTATGTATCTATGCAAACTTCATAGTCTCAGCTATTTTCATGCTTATTTTCTTTTCGATTACCTGGAACCTGTCAAGACCCAGGAGAATGTTCAGATAACGGCAAATCACATACATATCCTTTACGAACGGGTTTAGATTTATAAAATAAAGGCATAAATAAAGGGTATAATTACAAATATGTGATATAGTATAAAATAGAAAAGGAGGTATATAAAATGGTTTATGTTCATTTAGCTGAAGGATTTGAGGAAATAGAAGCTTTGACTGTGGTGGACGTTTTGAGAAGAGCTGATATCCAGGTAAAAATGGTTTCCGTAACGGGTAATAAAATGGTTAAGGGAGCTCATGATGTTATCGTAGAATCAGATTTATTATTTGAAGATGCAGATTATGAAAATTGCGTGATGATCGTTTTACCGGGTGGATTGCCAGGAACTACAAATCTTGCGAAACATGAGGGTCTTGTGCGGAATATTCAAGCATTTGCAGCTAAAGAAAAATGGCTCGCAGCAATATGTGCAGCTCCCGGTGTGCTTGGAAAGCTTTCCCTGCTAGAAGGAAAGAATGCTACTATCTATCCAGGACTCGAGGAACAGATGATTGGTGCAAAGCATTCTGAGGATAGAGTTGTACAGGATGGAAAATTTATTACCTCAAGAGGTCCCGGTACCGCAACTGATTTTGCACTGAAGCTTGTTGAAGTGCTGAAGAGCAGACATGCGTCAGATGAAGTAAGAGCAGCGATGTTAGTATGTTAGATCTTCATCTGCATTCATATTATTCCGATGGAACTATGTCACCTGAGGAATTAGTTTTACATGCAAAAAAAAGTGGCATTAGCAGCATTGCAATAACTGATCATGATGGGATTGGAGGACTGCTGGAAGGTCAAGAAGCTGGACGGCGACACGGCTTAGATGTCATCAGTGGGATAGAATTATCTGCGGAGGACGAAGAAGACAAATGTTATATGCATATATTGGGTTATTGCATTGATCATGAAAATGAAACATTGAAAAATGAGATAATTAAAATTCGAAAAATGAGAGTGGAACGCAATGAAAAACTTCTTGCCGCTCTTAGGGAAATTGGATGCAAATTGACGAAAGAGGATTTGCAATTAAGAGAAGGACAGGACTATGTGGGCAAACCCACCTTCGCTCTCGCACTGATGAAAAAGGGATATATTTCTTCCCCTAAAGAGGCTTTCAAGGAAGGACGATTTATGCGATCCGATGTCGTCAGAAGGGTTCACAGGGAAAAGATTTCGGTCAAAAAAGCAATTGACCTAATCAAAGGTGCAGGCGGTGTTCCGGTTCTGGCTCATCCCATGAAAATCACCTATCGTGCGAAAGAGGCGGGTGAGGTTTTTTTCGAAAAACTGGAACAGCAGCTTATTAAGTTGAAGAAATGGGGACTAGAGGGGTTAGAGTGTTACTATAGTGAGCATACGCTAAATGAAACGAAAAGACTTGTACAACTGGCAAATAAGCATAGCCTGAAGATTACAGCTGGCTCTGATTTTCATGGAATAGGGTTTGGTAAGAGCATAGGCGGTTTTCTAATTGATGAGAATTTCGACGAACATAGGATAATTATGGAGATAAAAAGCAAGAATTAAGTAAAACCTATAAAAACCTTATTATTTTTTATAGTCAAAAACTTTACCCTGCTCAGGTTGATTCACCTGAGCATATTGCATTAATTTTTGCTCTTTTATATTCCTTTTTAGAGAACATAATATATTCTGCTGCTCTGTATAAATTTGACAAGCACAATCCTTATCCAATTCAAGAATAAGACCGAATAGATTATCTAACTCCCGTTTCTTTTCCGGGGGAAGGTAAGCAGCTGCTGTTTTACCTGTGGTTATTTCAAGCTGCTTTAATTTCTGGATTGCTTCTTCTCTTCTGCTCATTATGTTAGGCAATAATTCCCAGTTTTCAAGGCTGTTGAGAAACTCTTCACTTATATTTATGCATTGGCGCAGCAAGGATTTTTTTGTATGGTAGTATTCTTCCAACATATCAATTGTCATAAAATAATTCTCCTTTTATTTACTTCAACCAATCTTTTTTTGTGCTCTTGCTAATTTTTCGGCTTGCCGGAATGTAACCTTAAGCTCATCCACAAGAGATAGTATATCTTTCATCAGCGAAATATCGCGTTTTGCTCCAGCTTCTCCTAACTTATCATGTATAAACTGATATATTTCACTTAACTCTTGGGATATGGCATATTTCATGTCCAGTGAGAGATGAAGGCTCCGAATTATTTTCTGCGCTTTTGCGATGCAGTTATAGGATTTGAAAGTATTCTCGTGAGTTTCATAGAAAATACCCATGTTAATTTGCTTTGAAGCTTCCTCGAAAAGCTTAACTACGACCTCTTCTTTGGTCAGTGTTTCTAAGGACTGAACTTTATATTGTTGGTATAGATTCATTAGCTGCATAATATTCCTCCCTGATTATTGCCCAGGGCCATTAGAAAACTGTGTTAAAATAGAACTCTGTACATTCAATCGTTGCAAGGCTGCTTCCAGTGCAGAAAATTTATTCCAAAGACGGCTTTCCTCATTTGTCAGCCTATTTTGTAAAACAGTAATATTTTTATTTATTCGTTTTATCTGTTCATAAATGCTGTTTTCTTTATCCGACATTGTAGATACTACACCAGCCACTTCAACCAAAGAGCCCCTAGAGCCTCTTACACCAGAAGTTTTTGTCGCATTTATTATTATATCGTTCAATGCGTTTCCGATTCCATTATTTGAAGTAAACAAAGCCCTAAGTTCACTGCCTTTTGTCTTTAATGCCTCTTTTAATTTGATCTCATCTATTTCAAGTTTTCCGTTTTCACTGTATCCTGCGGAAGAAATTCCCATGCTGTAAAGTGAGACTCCATTCACTGATAAGCCGGTCACTACAGATTGCAGTTTTGTAGAAATATTTCGTAAGATGGAATCGCCTCTTAAAATTCCGGATTTTGCCTTTTTCTCCCAAGCTGAAATTTCTGACTCAGTCATTTCTTTCTTCTGCGCCTCGGTTAAAGGCTGATAATCTCGCTCGATTGTTTCTTTTATAAGACCGTTGATCAGATCTACCATAGAATTATAATCTTCTACAAAATTCTTTATGGGATCTAAAAGCGAGGATGCATTTTCGGTCATATTTATAGTGATAGCTTCTGCAGACTTATCGTTAAGAGTTATGTTAACGCCATCTATCTCAATTGTATTGGAGCTTCGAATAATCTGCTGTCCGTTAACAGAAAGAATTGCATTTACCCCGTCAATGATCTTGGCGCCTGCAGATTCGGTAAGACCAAGAGCGGTCATCAAATTGCCGTTAGTTTCTGAGATAATGATATTGTTGCCAGCTCCGCTTTCGTCCGCGGTTATGGTAAATCGGTCTGTTATTGATGAATAGGATAAGGTTACACCAGCATTACTCGCATTTACTTTTTGAATGACAGTTGCCAAGGTATCGGTACGATGAAATGTGAAACTGGTATTGTTGATTTTAAAGCTATAGTTTTCTACTTCTTCCAACTCTGTGGCAAGGGTCAGATCTTTTAGAGCCATATTTAGTGTTATTTTATTGGATTGTCCGTCTATGAACCCCAAGTCATCCAAGGTGGAGCTTTCACCTATGGAGTATAGCGCTAATTTAGAACCTGTAGCAGTCAAAGTAAGTAAACCTTCATCAGGGCTTCCAATGTCACCTACCTTTACTGTAATGATTCTGTCAGCTGGATTTTTTACTCCATAAGCTTCATCTATCAAATCTTGAAATCTGTATTCGAATGTGCTTGGATCGGAGGTTACACTGGAGACGAATTCTTCGTCAAAGGTGATAAGTTTAAACTTGCCATCCAGGTTAAAGTTAATGGCTTCCCCTGCCTCCAAGTTCATTATGAAGTCAGTAACAGATTTTGTACTAGTAAGTGTCTTTGAAGCTACGGAGCCGTCCGCCATGGTAATCTTTTGTTGTGTTGCAAGCTGAGTTATGTAATCTATAGTAATACATCCTTCCGAAGCTTTTGCAGTTGAAGTTACTGTTATTGCTTCAGAAGATGAGTTGGCATTGATTGTATTAAAGAAGGAAGTACTCCGAAAGTTGGTAGGGGAAAGCACATCCAGATATTTACTTTGAAATTCTTTCAATGCTGTTGTTACCGAACGGTAAGCATCTTGCTTCCATTCTAGCTTTTGAATATTCTGTTGCTGTTTTGTGATTTTTTCCCTGCTTCTCAGCGTCAAACTTTCCACCAATTCATCAATGTCCAATCCTGAAACGAGACCGCCGAAACCAGTCTTAGCTGTTAAGCTTGATAATGTTTTTGTATCTGAATTGATTGAAGTCATCTTGATTACCTCTTTTTCTGATACTTACTCTGATACTTACTCCGATACTTGCTGTACTATTTATCGGCATGAGCATAGAAAACTTAAGTTTTTTGATAAATTGAAGGTCTGATATATTTAAACTTGTGTTTGCAGGCTGATAATGATTCACTATGACCGATCATGAAATAACCGCCAGGTTCCAATACATCGTAGAATTTTTGCACTATTTCATTTTTTGTAGGTATATCAAAATATATCATTACATTTCTGCAAAAGATGCATTGAAAAGGCTTTTTGAATATGAAAGGTGAAAGAAGGTTAAAGTTTCGGTAAGCTACACTTGCTCTTAATAGTTCAGAAACAATAAAGTGATTATGGTCGTAAACAGTAAAGTACTTATTAATCCAGCTTTGAGGAATCTCTCCAAGTTCTTCTTTTTCATATATGCCATTCCTTGCTATAGCTAGAACTTTATTGGATATATCTGAGGCTAGAATGGTATGATCCCAATTAACAGCATTTGAACCGAGGTATTCCATCGTAACCATTGCAAGAGTATAAGGCTCTTGTCCTGAAGAACACCCTGCACTCCATACTCTTAAATCCGTTGTCTTTAGCTCATCCTTAATCCAAGGCAGAACCTGATCCCTGTAGAATTCAAAATGATCTTTTTCTCTGAAAAAATAGGTATGGTTCGTTGTTAGTTTATTAATCATAATAGCCATCTCATCATTGAACTTATCATTCTTTGCGTAATTAAAATAGTCCATATAGTTCGTGTAGCCTCGGCTGGAAATATAGTTGCCTAGTCTGCCTTCAATCAACTGTCTTTTTTTAGTCAGGTTTATGCCATAATTCTCTTTTATATATGAAGTGATTACTTTGAATTCGTCGTCGCGTATGTAAATCATTAAAGTCTCCCCTTCGCATGCGACCAATACTTATCAATAATGCTTGGGACATC
>DUPP01000184.1 GCA_012838265.1 Clostridiales bacterium | reverse complement strand
TCTGCAACTCCTCTTACCTTCGGCATAACTGCACCCATGAGTTTCCCCATGTTTTGCTTTCCTGTCTCTATGCCAAGTTCAGCTGCAGTAGCTTTCACAACATCGATAATCTCTTCTTTCGATAATTGTTTTGGCAAATACTCCATCAAGATTTCTATTTCTTTGTTGTAGGTATCCAGTAAGTCCATTCTTCCTGCTTTTTCAAAATCAGAGAGGGCATCTTTTCTCATTTTTACTTGTTTTGTCAAGATTGCAATTATATCCTGATCATTCAGCTCTGTTCTATGGTCAACTTCTTGCTGTTTAATTGCTGCTCTTACCAAGTTGATTGTATTCTTTCTGATTTCATCTTTCGCTTTTAGCGATTGTTTGAAATCAATCAGTAATCTGTCTTTTAAAGACATCTATAATACACCTTCTTTAATATTTCTTTGCCTTTTTTCTTGCCGCTTCTGATTTTCTCTTTCTCTTAACGCTTGGCTTTTCATAATGTTCCCTTTTTCTCAGCTCGGACATTACTCCATCCCTTGCGCAAGAACGCTTAAATCTTTTCAGCGCGCTTTCCAAACTTTCGTTTTCTCTTACAACTACTTGTGCCATTTACTCATTCCCCTCCCTCCGTATCCTGAAATCTCTTAGATTCATATCAAACTTTTTTTACCTACAAAGGACATTATACATGTTATCAGCCAGATAGGCAAGTTTTTTTCACGGAGTCTTTGTCCTTATCCCGGAGGCCAAGTCATTTTTCTTTTTCCTAACAGGTGAAAATGTAAATGCTTAACGGTTTGCAGCCCATCTTCTCCACAGTTGTTTACCAGACGGTAACCATTCTCTAATTCCAGTTCGGCTGCAATGTCCTTTACCTTAACCATAAGATACCCAATGAGCTCTGTATCTTCGACTTGTAAGTCATCCATAGATGAAATATGCTTCTTTGGAATAATCAGTACATGTACCGGTGCCTGTGGCTGCAAATCATGAAAAACAACAATCCGGTCATCTTCATATACGATTTTAGAAGGAATATCCTTATTTGCAATCTTACAAAATATACATTCGGTCATATCCATACCTCTTTCACTATCTCTCAGTGTCCATATATTATACCATTTTTTATCCAACCATCAAGTACACATTACAGATTTTTGTAATTTTTAGTAAGTCTATTATTCTTTAGTGATGCTTTGATGAGTCTTTGATGGGTCATTGAATTATTATATTTAACTAAGTTATTTTTGATAAATTGTTTACTTTAGTATGCCTTTTACCCCTCCAGGATAAAGCTCACAAAATTCTACCATGGCAAATTCCCCTTCTAAATCTTTGTCTCCCTTGCAATATACTTTAATATAGTTGTCTGATAATCCTTCCAGCAAGCCAGTCTTTTCATCAAACTTTTCAAAAAGTACTCTTCTTTCAGTTCCCATCTGTGCGGTATAGAATTTTTCTGCTGTTTCTTCTGCAATACGTATCAGTTTTTCGCTTCTTCTTCTTTTTACCTCAGGATCGATATGACCTTTCATATTCGCTGCCTTAGTGCCTTTTCTTTTGGAATATTTAAAAACATGAACTTTGCAAAAACCAACTTCCTCTACCAAACTACAACTTTCCTCAAAGTCTTTTTCTGTTTCACCTGGAAATCCTACGATAATGTCCGTTGTAATTCCGTAGCCCGGATCATGCTTTCTAAGAATATTGACTAATTTTACATACTCATCTCTACTGTATCTGCGATTCATTTCTTTTAAAATCCTGTCGCTGCCGCTTTGAAGAGATAAATGCATATGTGGACAAAGTTTTTTATATTTCAATAGTCTTTTTGCATATTCTTCATGAATAACATTTGGTTCCAGGGAACCGAGGCGAATTCTAAAATCTCCTGGGATTTCATTTAACAGATTTACAATAACCTCTATACCGTATACTTTATCTAGGTCTTTCATCAATCCATCTATTTTCATTTTGTCCGTACCATACAAAGCTGTATTGATTCCCGTCAGAACTATTTCCCTAAATCCTTGATCGATTAGACTTCGCGCTTCTTTTATTATATCCTTTTTTTCTCTGCTTCTTACTGTTCCCCTTGCAAAAGGAATGATGCAATAGGAGCAAAACATGTTGCAGCCTTCCTGAATTTTTATATAAGCTCTCGTCCTTGAATCCATATTTGTGATAATTCCCATTTCCTCATATTCTGTAAGCTCATTCAGCTCCATAACATGACTTTCTACACCTTTTGCTCTCACATATTCCTCAATATATTCGGGAAGCTTATTCTTTTCATTAGTTCCTGCAATAATATTTACTCCCTCAATGCTTTTAGCCTCTTCCGGACTTACTTGAACATAACAGCCTACAACTGCCGTAATGCAGTCGGGGTTTATTTTCTTAACTTTTCTGATAAATTGTCTTGACTTACGATCTGATAACCCTGTTACTGTACAAGTATTTATCACATAGACATCAGCAAATTCATCGTCGCTGACGACCTCGTAACCTTTACTTATGAATTTCTCTTTCAAGGCCTGTGATTCATATTGATTCACTTTACATCCAAGGGTATGAAATGCTATTTTCAACTCTAACTCCGTTTCTTATATTGTTCTAAATTCTTTTTATTATTTTTTCTAATTTTTGCTTATTTTTTATTATTTTTTCTTATATTTTTACTACCCTAATGCTATTTCTCATTTAAAGTATTACTTTGTACATTCTAACAATATATTTAATGATTGTAAATTAAAAAACATATGACTTATTAATTATAGTATCGCCTTAAAATTGTTAAGGTAGTACGACTCATAAACTAATTTCTGACTGCATATCTTTATTATAATTATGCAATTATATGAGGCCGGGGGTATGATTTTTGAAGTTTATTAATAGAAAACTAATGATTTTCAGACATTTGCACCCAAGGTTGATGAAATCTTTTGTTTTTTTTATCATTATTATAGTGGTAGCGGCAACGCTTTTATTAGTAAGAGATATTCCTCTATACCAGCCAGTGCTGCAATCTGAAACAAACAATACAATCAAATGGGTAGATTTTAATGTCCCCTACCATCTGCTTGAAAAGACGATGAAAATGGATATAGAATCGTATGACAAAGAAATTCATTTGAAATGGACTGAAGTATTAGCATGGCTTGCTGCAAAATATGGCGGGAATTTTAAGTATTATAAGCAAAAGGACCTTGACAACCTCGTTGAACGTCTTAACAATGGTGAGTCAATCGATGTCATTACTAAAGATATGAAGCATTATGAATATTATCGGGAAGCTTACACTGCTGTTCTGGGTGGATTTCTCGGGGAATATATGATCCAGGTTCCTGCAGAATCAGGGGTTGACGGTGAAGTTGTCTGGGAAGCAAAATATGGTTTAAAAGCCTTTTCTCCAGTAGCTGCAGGTTATTGGTACTCTGATTACGATGATTTTGGCGCCGAAAGGAGCTATGGTTATAAGAGAAGGCATTTGGGTCATGATTTGATAATAGGAACTGGTACACCCATAATAGCAATAGAAAGCGGTATTGTCGAAGCTATGGGCTGGAATCAATATGGAGGATGGAGAATTGGCATAAGAAGCTTTGATAAGAAGCGTTATTACTATTATGCTCATTTAAGAAAAGATCGACCATACAGCATGAATCTTTACGAAGGTAAGGCTGTCAAAGCTGGAGATGTAATCGGATATTCAGGAAGAACCGGCTATAGCAGAAAAGAAAATGTCAATAATATCGATACGCCCCATCTTCATGTAGGAATGCAGCTTATTTTTGATGAAAGTTTAAAAGACAGCCCAAATCAAATTTGGATCGACTTATACAACATTTGCAAGCTTCTGTCAAAAAATAAATCTCAGGTATATAGAGATGAGGAAACAAAAGAATACTACCGTAAATATGATTTCAGTGAACCAAGCTATTTTCTACAGATTGAAAATATGAAAGACAGTGTTGATAAAACTTAAGCCTCCTATATAGGCCCTAATGAACACTTAGGAAATAATTTCCATCTTTAATAATCTGCTACATCTCATGTTCATACATAACCATGGCTATTGCTGCCATGCCTGCTGTCTCAGTTCTCAATATGGTTTTTCCAAGAGAAACACTTTGAGCACCACTTTTTATTAGAATCCTCGCTTCACTATCAGAAAAACCTCCTTCAGGTCCTATAATAATAGCAACCTTTTTAGGTTTAACAACTAGCCCACGCAAGCATTCTTTTATTGAGCGTTTTACCTCATTTTCATAAGGGAATAGAATTAAATCATACTTGGTAATATCTTCAAGCATCTCTGAAAACGTTATCTGACTGTTGATTTTAGGTATTATACCTCTTTTGCATTGTTTTACTGCCTCATCGGAAATCTTCTGCCAACGCTCAATTTTTTTATTAAAGTTGCCATGATCTACCACTATTGTTCTATCAGTAAAAACAGGAACAATAGAATTAACCCCTAGTTCTACTGTTTTTTGTATTATAGTTTCCATTTTTCCTTGCTTAGGAATCCCCTGGAAAAGAGTAATTTCCAGTTCTGGCTCTCTTGCAAATTTCTGTTTGTCCATTATCCTGGCTTCAACATAATCTTTTTCAATAGCAACTATCTCTGCTTCATATTCAAATTCAACTGAATCTGAAATGCTGATAATGTCTCCGATTCCTAAACGAAGAACTTTTAACATATGCTTCATGTCATTTTGGTCAGTAATTCGTATCGTATTATCTAAGACTTCCTTTGCATCTACAAAAAACCTGTTCATACCTCTCCTCTAGTGAATACTGGTAAGGCAATGTCCGAGAATACTTTTTCCACCGTGACCATATCAAAGTTTCGAGCATTGCCTTACTATATTTATATTTTTTTCAATTTAACTGTGCGGCGATTGCACACCATTCCTCTTCCTCCAGAATTTCTAATATTTTAAATCCGCATTTTTCAATCTCAGAAGCAACTTGTTCTTTTTTTTCTATCAATATTCCTGAAGATATATAAATACCCTTGCCCCTAAGATGGGCAGAAATATCCTTTGAAAGCAAGATTATTAGATCTGCTATAAGATTCGCTACTACTATATCGGCCTTGACGTCCAAACCTTTGGTAAGATCCCCTTCCATAACCTGAATTTTTGATGATAAACGATTCAGTTCCACGTTATACTTAGATACTTCTACGGCTACTGGATCTATATCAACAGCTGTAACATCCGATGCTCCTAATAAAGC
>DUPP01000183.1 GCA_012838265.1 Clostridiales bacterium | reverse complement strand
TTTTTATTCAATTGAAATATATGAACAAAAAAAACATTCTACTAAGAAGTTTAATAATATGTTTTTAAATAAACTTGATAGTTATGCTCCAATAATTTCAGGCTTAGTACTGTTAATATCATTGCTTTACATATTGTTTTTTGAGACAAATCCAACTTTCAGATCAATATATTTTATTGCTTACTATATTAATGGTATACCAATGTTATTATTATTGTTGCGATCTTTAGTGGGTTCTGAAGTTATTTCTGAATAGAATTATAAAAAATGCTCCGTAAATGTATTTCTTTTTGCGGAGTTTTTTATTTATTGTTTTTCTCGTTCATTTTGACAGGTTCAATGAGCAGACACTAACGAAATTATTTAAAGTCATTTGAAAGTTTGTTTTTGTTTATGTATTTGCGTATTTTTGTAATGTCAAGTTTGTGGAAATTAATAAATATAACTTGATGAAACTCTGCTTGAAACGAAAATGTAATGAAGTTCTTAGCTAAGTGAAATATTTTGCAAAAATTATTTTTTGAACTAGTTAGTTTAATATAGCTAAAACTGCTTTACGGCATTTTGTAAATGAGTTTCAAGCGCTTGTTAAATTATTCTTTAATCCTATCTTTATAAAAAAAACTATGGCCGATACTGAACTAAGACTTCTGAAATCATTGTCGCAAAGGTACCCGACAATTCAAAAAGCCAGTACCGAAATTATTAATTTAAGTGCGATCTTAAACCTACCAAAAGGCACAGAACACTTTATATCTGATATTCATGGAGAATATGAAGCATTTACACACATACTAAATAATGCATCGGGGGTTATAAGAAGAAAAATTAACGACGTGTTCCAAGATAATTTGCGACAGTCGGAAAAATCGCAATTAGCAACGCTAATATATTATCCCAAGGAAAAACTTCAACATCATCTTCAGAACGAAGAGAATCCCGATGAATGGTATAGGATTACATTACACAGACTTGTAGAAGTTTGTCGCAATGCCAGTGGAAAATATACGCGCTCTAAAGTTAGAAAAATGTTGCCCGCTGATTTTACTTATGTTATAGAAGAGCTCCTGCACGAGCAAGCCTCTGATGTAAACAAAGCAGAGTATTACAACTCAATTATAAGTGCCATAATTGAAACTGGTAGAGCAGATGTGTTTATATACGAACTTTGTATTCTTATAAGAAGACTTACAATAGATCGCTTGCACATAGTTGGCGATATTTATGATAGAGGTCCAAGTCCTGATATTGTTGTAGATACGCTTATGCAGTATCGCGACGTTGATATACAATGGGGTAACCACGATGTTGTTTGGATGGGTGCCGCACTTGGTTGCAAAGCTTGTATAGCTTCTGTTATTAGAATGGCTGCCCGATATGACAATTTATCGACAATTGAAGATAATTACGGAATAAACTTGATGCCTTTGGCTACATTTGCAATGGAAACTTATGGAAATGAGGAGTGCGATCCATTTAAACCAAAAGTTCCAACTAATAACTCTGAAGCGCAAGAAATGCTTGTAAGACGGATGCACAAAGCCATAAGCATTATTCAATTTAAGCTCGATGGGCAAATAATTGATAGAAATCCTGTGTTTAATATGGAGCATGTTAAACGTATGCATCGTATTGATAAAGAAAACGGTACAGTTGAAATTGACGGAGAAATTTATCCGCTAAAAGATGCAAGTTTTCCAACATTAGATCCTAAAAATCCATATAAGCTAACAGAACAAGAGGAAATAGTAATAGACCGACTACAAAGTACGTTTTTAGCATCTGAGAAGTTAAGAAAACACATACAATATCTTTTCGATAATGGAAGTATGTATCTAACATATAACTCTAATCTACTTGTTCACGGATGTATTCCATTAAATGAAGATGGTTCATTAAAAGAAGTAAAAGTTTTAGACAAAAAATATAAGGGCAAAGCTTTGTTTGATGAACTTGAAAAAATTATGCGAAAAGCATTAGCTAATATAAAGCAAGGTATTCCAAACACATATGAAATTGACTATTTTTGGTATTTGTGGCAAGGACCTGATTCGCCACTTTTCGGAAAAAGAAAAATGGCAACTTTTGAGATGTACCTTGTTGAAGATAAAAAAACTCATGAAGAAGAAAAAAATCCATATTTCAAACTGCGAGACGACGAAACGGTTTGCAACAATATATTAAAAGAATTTGGGCTTGATCCAGAAGATAGTCATATTATTAACGGACACACGCCTGTTAAGTTTTCAAGGGGCGAAAATCCCGTGAAAGCTAACGGAAAATTAATTGTAATTGACGGTGGAATGGCAAAAGCATATCAACCTGTTACAGGAATAGCTGGTTATACGCTGACATACAATTCTTATGGTTTGATATTGGTAGCTCATAAATCTTTTGACTCTAAAAAGAAAGCTATTGAAGAGGAGGCTGATATAAGCACGATGCAAACTATATTAAAACGTGTTACAACCCGTAAACGTGTTCGCGATACAGATATTGGAGCTGAGATTCAAAAACAAATTCAAGACTTAGAATTCTTGTTAAAAGCTTACTACGAAGGAATTATACGAGAGAAAAATGTTTAATTTTTCTGTTCATTTTGTCGTTTCGGCTCCGCTCAACGACCAAACGATAATATTTCCTGCTCATTGAGCGTAGCCGAAATGAGCAATGTAAGTTGAAATAAACAATATTAAAGCCATTTGAAAGAAGCTTTTCTTTCAGTGGCTTTTTTTATACAATAAATTGTATTTATTTTTGTATATTGTTTATATATTTTGCAACTTTGGAAGAATTAATTTTTTAACAATAAATTTTAAATGACGATATGAAAAAATTCTTATTATTCTTGTTGTTATTTAACTTCATTTTTCTTGTTTCTTGTGATAAGCGCTATAAAAAGATAGAACTTATTCCAATAGATACATTATCCAAAGATGTTATTTATGATGCAAGTTATTTTGATAGTACAAACCATATAGAATATCTTATTAAAGATGTAAAAAATGTGCATAATGAT
>DUPP01000182.1 GCA_012838265.1 Clostridiales bacterium | reverse complement strand
ATACGACTAAAAATATCGTTGACTGCTGTAATAATACTGCCCTTGCTCCTAAAATTCTTATTTAGATCAAGCTTAATATCGTATTTGCAGCTCCCTTCACTATATGCCTCATATTTATTAATAAATATCTCCGGCTCTGCAAGCCGAAATTTGTAGATGCTCTGCTTTACATCCCCAACCATGAATAGATTATTATCTCTCTTGATTCTATTTATGAGGGTTTCCTGTACGATATTGCTATCTTGATATTCATCAATAAATATGTATTCGAATTTATTCCGATATTCGCTGGCAATATCCTCGTTGGATAGAATCTTCAGAGCATAGTGTTCTATATCATTAAAATCAATCAATCCCTTGTTCCATTTTTTTCTCTTATAAATACGGTCAAATTCTTCCACGAGAAAGTAGAGATATAATGCATCGCTATGGGTCTTGTTTAAATCATAGATATAAGCATCCAATGGTCTGGCAAAATACTGGGATATAAGATCTTTAACCAAGGATTTTCCTTGATTCCGAAGCGATGTTACGATCTCTTTAATTTCCTCATAGCTTTCCTTATCTTCTTTAGATGCTGTATATCTTTGAAACTCCACCTGGTTAATCATATTCCTGAACTCATCAAATGGTATCGTTTCAAATCCATGCCGCAATGTTTTCAATACTTCTAATTCCAGTCTGCATTTTGGAATAAGACTAGATAGCCCCTGTGTTTCAAGCAACTCTTCTGCTTTAAGAAAGCATCCTTCAGCAAGAGATAAGTTCCGTCTAACCTCCTCCCTTATTTCTCGAAAGGCTGCGCTTTGCTCAAAAGCTTCTTTGGAAAGTGATAGTTCATCGGCCTTTTTTCTAAGCCATGTAAAGGAGTCAGGTATACTCTGAATGAATCTATGCGTTTCATAAATCATTTCCTTTACAGCATCGTTATTTTTTGTAAGTGCAAATTTACTCAGAAACTCAAGAAAATCCTGGCTTCGGGATTCGAAAAGTTCGCTGAAAAGCTGTTCCATCGCCTCTGCTTGCAGGATTGTACTTTGAGCTTCATCACATATTTTAAAATTAGGTTCTATATCAGTCAGGTAGAAGTACCGTCTAATCACCTCAATCGCAAATGCATGAAAAGTACTGATATTCACCCTGTGAATCATATTAAGCTGTTCCCTAAGAAATGATGCTTTTCGTGATGACCGACTGTTCTCACTTAGTTCATCCAATGCTTTTGATATGGAATTTACTATCTTTTCCCGCATTTCTGATGCCGCTGCGTTGCTGAAGGTTACAATTAGCATACGATTCAAAGGAACCTCATCCCTTATAATCAACTGCTTTATCCTTTCGACCAAAACAGCCGTTTTTCCTGACCCGGCAGCAGCAGAAACCAGTATATTCTTTCCTCGGATTTCAATTGCTTCTAGTTGTTCTTTTGTCCATTTCATTGTATTCACCTAAAAGATACTTTACTGATTGAGCACAAATATCAGTTTTCAGATATTTTAAATAAGCCTGAGCTTTGTCAAAAGTGCAGCCAGCTTTTCACCCTTTGGAAGGAGCTTGATTTCATAAGTTTCTATTGCTTTTGTTTTTAAAAGCATAACACCGTAAACAGCTGCCCCTGCAGAAATCGACAATATCGTGGATAAACTGCTTCCTATTATACTTCTTCCCAGGTAATAAACAGCTAGTACGATAACACTCATAACGATTCCAGAAATAAGAGGCTTCCAAACTGATAAATTTACATCAAATTTTGTACCTGTATATTTTTTTACTGCAGCGAAATTATATAATCCGATAACGGCATAGCCCACCGAACTTCCGATAGCGGCTCCCTGGACATTCAGCTCTGGTATACCAGTGAGTATATAAGTTAAAATCCCTTTTACAATGATACCTGCACCAATGGCGGCCACTGTTACATAAGGTTTTCCTAATCCTTGCAGTATTCCCGCCATAGTTTGAGCAATAGTCAAGAATATAACCCCAGATGCCAGAATAAAGAGACTGGATGCCGCGCTGGATGCACTTTCAGCTTGCAGCGGATATATCAAAAGCATAATTGGCTCAGAGAGACACATAAGTCCAAATGAACAAGGAACCCCAATTATCATTGAGGTACGAAGACCAAGTCTTACATTCGTATCCAAAAAAGGTCTGTCCCTTGTGCTGCTGGCGGCTGCAATAGCCGGAACCATGCTCAATGCCATGCTAAGTGCGAGAGCCATGGGTATATTAATAACTGGTCCCGCCATACCAGTCAACTGGCCGTAGAGTGCATTTGCATTGGCTTCGCTAAACCCAACATCCTGAAGCCTGCGCATAACGATAGTTACATCAACTATATTCATGATTGGTATGATCGAGACACCGATAGTAATAGGAATCGAGATCGCTGCAAGGGTGCCTATGATTTTACCGGCACTTTCTTTTTTCTTCATGCTAACATCACTAATCTTAGCATGAAGCTTTTTTCGTTTTTTGTAATAAATGATTACAAGCACTAAAACACCTGCTATAGGTCCAATACTTGTCCCAAAGGTCGCACCAGCTGCAGCATATTCTATCCCCATCGGAACGAGTACGATAGCTAAGGTCAGACCTACAGCAACCCTTATGGCCTGTTCTACAAGCTGTGATACGGCTGTTGGCTCCATTTGCTGTAGCCCTTGAAAATATCCTCTGAAAACAGCCATTATCGGCACAAAAAGAAGTGCAGGAGCAATAGTTATCATTGCGTAATATGCACCTGGATTTTTTAATAAGGTTACGATTAATTCTGCTCCGAAGAAAAAAACACTTGATGCAATAATCCCTAATGTTAACATCAATATGAAGGATAATCGAAAAACACGATATGCTTCCGAATGCTGCCCTATAGCAACACGTTCTGAAGTCATTTTTGAGATGGCTGCAGGAGCGCCGTTAGTAGAAAAGACCAGGAGAAATACGTAAATAGGATATGCGGTCTGATAATAACCCATTCCCTCATCACCTATGATATTGCCAAGGGGGATCCTGAAAATTGCACCCATTACTTGAACTAATAAACCAGCAATGCCTAGTACTGCAGCTCCCCTTAAAAATGTTTTCTTGCTCATAGTCCCTCCACACCATTTTTCTTCCGTACCATTATATCAAACTTTTCAGTACTTCTATATATTTTATTTATTAATTTTGCTATAATCAAATAGTAATCAAATGGTAAAATGTATGTAGTATAATTCAAAGGAGTTCTCTATGAAGTTAAAGACTAAACCAAATCTTCTAATGATTCTTGACGGCTTTGGTTATAATCCCAACATACAGGGAAATGCAATAAATCAAGCTAGCAAGAAAAATATAGACAATTTATTCAAGAAATACCCAAACACCATAATTAATGCAAGCGGGTTATCTGTCGGCCTTCCAGAAGGACAGATGGGCAATTCAGAGGTTGGTCATCTCAATATCGGAGCAGGACGTATAGTCTATCAGGAACTAACAAAAATCTCAAAAGAAATAGAGGATGGTATATTCTTTAAAAATGTAGCCCTGACAAAAGCTATCGATCATGTCCTGGCAAATGATTCAGCGCTTCACCTAATGGGGCTTCTCTCTGACGGCGGAGTACACAGTCATATTACACATCTGTATGCTTTGATAGATATGGTTAAGCAGAAAGGAATAAAAAAATTATATATCCATGCCCTGCTGGACGGAAGAGATGTGCCTCCTCGCTCTGCAGGTACTTATTTAGACGCTCTTGAGGAATATTTAAAAAAATCAAAAATAGGTGAAATTGCACTTATATCAGGCAGATATTACGGTATGGACAGGGATAAGCGCTGGGAGAGGGTACAGAAATATTACGATGCTATGACACTTGGTATCGGTGAAACGGCTGACAGTGCATCATCTGCTCTCGCTAAATCCTATAAACGAGGTGACAGTGATGAATTTATGCTCCCGACTGTAATCTGCAAAGGTAACAATAAACCTATTACAGTTCAGGATAACGATTCTATAATTATGTTTAATTTCAGACCAGACCGGGCTCGAGAAATTACTCGATGTTATGTAGACCCTAATTTTAATGGTTTTGAAAGAAGCAAAGTAATTAAAAACCTCTGCTACGTATGTATGACCCAGTATGATGCTGAAATGCCGAATGTTCTTGTGGCTTTTCCGCCTCAATCATTAAAAAATACATTAGGTGAATACCTGTCAGACCTGGGACTTCGCCAGCTCAGAATCGCTGAAACTGAAAAGTATGCTCACGTCACCTTTTTCTTCAATGGCGGTATTGAAGCACCAAACAATGGCGAAGACCGAATCCTGATTCCGTCACCAAAAGTGGCAACATACGATCTTATGCCGGAAATGAGTGCATATCCCGTCACAGATAAAGTTGTGGAGATGATTGAGGAAAACAAATATGATGTAATTATATTGAACTATGCCAATCCAGATATGGTAGGCCATACGGGCAACTTCGATGCCGCTGTAAAGGCTATTGAGGCTCTGGATGAGTGCGTTGCCCGGGTAATCAATGCGGTAATCGCTCTTGGAGGCCAGGCTATAATTACCTCAGATCACGGAAATGCAGATTTCATGTTTGACGAATGCAGCAATACGATTACAGCTCACTCCTTGAATCCAGTACCATTTATTGTTATAACTGATGAACCGATAGAACTTAGAAGTGGCGGTATACTGGCTGATATTGCGCCTACTCTACTCGATCTAATGGGGTTAGAAAAGCCAGTGGAGATGACTGGCCGTAGTCTGATTATAAGAAAGTAAATGTTGAAAAGTTTTATAAATAATAACGCGAAATGGAAACAAAATAACCAAAATAACACGAAATGAAATAAACGAAATAAAACATTAAGAGTCAAGCCTTTTTAAGCTTGACTCTTTGTTAATAATAATTGATATTTTTCTGCAGTAACCTTTATGAATCGTGGTCAAGCCTTATCCAGTGTCTTTAACCATATACATCCCAGAAGCGCGGCTTCTTATTCAGAAATTCCTTAAAAACCTGTATGATCCCTGGCGTTTCATCGATGAAGTAAGGCCTTGCAACATTTCCTTCTGCATCCCGGTCACAGCCGTCCCACCAAACAGCGACTTTAATGTTCTCATATTTTTCTATATGAGCAAACATATTTCTAATCCATTGTTCTTTGCTTCCGCCTATACTGCTTGAGGCGAATTCAGTGATCATAAATGGGTGCTGGTAAAGAGCCATGTATTCTAAATATAAAGAATCATAAAGAACATTAAATTCCGTCCATTTTTCATCAGGATAATATGTACCTGTATTATATGCCGTTAGGCCAACAATATCTACGTATTCATCACCTGGATAATACATAACAGCGTTATTCCATTGAAAATCAGGAAAGGATTGTCCGTTTGGATTCCATATCCATATAACATTTTCTGCGCCAGCTTTATCAAAGATATCGTAGACATATCGGTAAAATTCCTTAAAGATTACCGTATCCTTTGACGTATGATAGCTGGAATACGGACACCAATCACCATTCATTTCGTTCCCAAGGCGGAATAACACAGGGTGACCAAAGTTACTTACGGTTTCAGCATAATTTATTAAAAATTCATCATACTCCCCATCCAGAATATCATAAATCATATTGCCGCCATCTTCAGTTTGGATCGTTTGGAGCGTTAATTCAAGTGTTTTATTTTGCTTATACGTATTATCCAATCTAGCTTTCAAATCAGGGTGCCCATACTTATTATTCACGTTTGTATAGTTCAGTAAAATTGGAAATTCATACTCCATTTGTTCTTCAAGCCAATTCATTTGAGTGAAATCATTCGGAGCCTTTGGCTGAAATATTCCCCATTTCAGAGTACTGCCCGGTCCGAAAAATTCATTGTAATAATCCAGCGTTTCTTGATTCCATTCTCTGTCTTCAAGTGGCATAGGCTTAGCTTGTCTCATATAAGCCGCCTTCGTAGGAGCGATAATTCTAAAACCATTAATTAGATAGTCATAACCACCGGTCAAATATAGAGGTCTGTCAGCTTTAACAAGGATTGTATAAACCTCCCTTGCTCCCGATAAAATCTCTATGGATACATAGTAGTTTTTATCATTCTTTACTCTACTCAATTTTTCCCTTGACCATTGCAGTATATGTACTGTCTTGCCATTAATTATCCGACTTGCTTCAAATTCTTTTTTATGATCTACAGTATTATTTATAAATTTATTTGAATAGTTTATATAGGACTGCTGACTTACATTAACTGGCAATACCTGCTTGTAGATTTCTATGCGTTTATGATCATTTTCCAGTACTGCACAAACACCCGAATAAGACATGTCCACCTTCATACCTTTATCTACAATAAGTGAATATCCGTGTACATAATTATTAAATCTACTATAATCCCCTTCATCGTTTAGTTGGTATAGTTCGGTTGTATTTTTTTCTGTTTCTATATGTATTGTATCGTCAGCTGCAAAGATAAACTCTGTAGATACGGATAAGATTCCAGTAAATAGTCCTACGCATAAAAGGGCAGCAATAATTTTTTTCCTCACTGATATTATCCTTTCTTATTTGTGTTCCTTAATAATTTATGTTCCTTAATAGTTTTAGTTTTCTATTCCAATCCTGTCATCAACTCCTATATTATAATAATGCTTAATTTCATTCATCTCTGTAACAAGATCGGCACAATCTATTATTTCCGGAGGTGCATAACGACCTGTCAGGACTAATTCTGTCCTTTCTGGTTTTATAGCCAAAATTGACAATACTTCTTCCACAGAAATCAACTTAAAAAACAAAGCAGTATTGATTTCATCCAAAACAACAATATCATAATCTTCTGAAACGAGTACCTCTCGTATCCTCTTCAATCCCTGCTCTGCACAGGATATATCTTTTTCCGTTGGAGTATCAGCAATAAAATCGCTGTTCCCAAACTGTTCAAACGTAAATCCGGGGAGAAGCAGCTGCGCTTTCTTTTCACTGCATTCCTGTCCTTTCATGAACTGTCCGAAGAACACCTTATTGCCTGCGCAGACAGACCTAAGCGAAAGTCCCAGGGCAGCGGTAGTCTTCCCCTTTCCATTTCCGGTATAAACCTGAATATATCCTTTTTTTAGCATCTCGTATCTCCTTTATTTTTCGCTGATTGCAGCAGCGGCAGATTTTCCTGCAATCATACCCGAAGACCATGCCCATTGAAGGTTATATCCACCACATTTTTCATCAACATCAAGAAGCTCACCTGCAAGGTACAGATTGGGCACAATCTTCGATTCCATAGTAAGTAAATCAACTTCCGAAAGCTTAACTCCCCCAGAAGTAACCTGTGCTTCCTTCCATCCTTTGGTTCCGATAATGGATATTTGCCATCTCTTTAATATTGAGATTATTCTCTGTATTTCCTTGCGTCTTAATTTTCCAGCTCTGCTTTCTTGTTCTAACGCAATCTCTTTTAAAACCACGGATACAAGCTTCTTATTAATCATGCCACTTAATAATTCTTTAATGCTTCTGTTTTCTAAATCTTGTACTCTGCTTAACAAAAGCTCCTCTAGTATTTCATCAGAAAAGTCTGGCATCAGATCTATTTGAACCATATCTCCTTTTGCGTAGTGCTTGCTTAAATTAAAGATACAAATGCCAGATAAACCATCCTCTGTAAACTGTATCTCACCAGTCTCTTGCTCCACTACTTGATTCATTCTCATTAGCTTGGCGCAACCTTTTGCTCTTACTCCTTTTAACTCCTTAAAAAATGCCAAGTTTGAAACCAGCCTAACTAATGATGGCCTAGGACTTACTACAGTATGTCCAAGTGCTTTGACCCACCGGTATCCATCTCCCGTTGATCCGTACTGTGGGCCGGCTTTCCCTCCGGAAGCAAGAATCAGTACATCTGTCTCAATAGGTTTATGATCTTTTATCTTTATAAGGAAACTGGCACCTATTCTATCAATGTACTCCACCTCCATGCCGCAGTATACCTTTACCTGCAAATCTCTTAGGGAATTAACGAGAATTTCCTGAACAGCTGCAGCCTGGCCCGAATATGGATATACTCTGCCTTCATCCTCAACCCGTGTTAAAAGTCCTATACTGTTAAAAAATTGCAGTGTTTCTGAGGCGTCGCTGCAATTAATATTTGTGAGATTGCAGCGTCCATTTCCTGTTGCCAGTAGCTTGCGGCCTAATGCAGGATTTTTCTCAATTACCCTTATGACTTTTGCTCCCTGCTTTGCTGCAGAAATGGCAGCCATCATTCCTGATGGGCCTCCTCCGATGACAGTAATGTTTTTTTCTGATATCTGATGCCTGGTCATAATTCTCCTTAAAAACACAGTTTTTCCCCACTATAATACCATTTAATACGCTGGGTTGTCCACAATAAGTATATTGTAGCGTTCTGCAATCAAGTTATATTGTGTGTTCTGCAGTCAAGGGCATTGTAATGTACTATAGCCTAATGTGCTGTAATGTACTGCAGTCAAGTTGTACTGTAGTGTTCTAAAGGCAAGTGTACTTAGTGTTCTATAGTCAGGTTGTACAACAATTGCATTTTTATCCGGAATATGATAAACTGTTATCCGCTACCCCTAATTTTAAAATGTCATCCGAGGAGTTTAGAATTGTTTCGCTTGTTTAAAAATCTGTTACGCATCCTGATATTAATCATAATCCTGGGATTGGCTGTTATTCTCTATGCGAGATATATCGAGCCATACATGATCAAGGAAAAGTACTACACTATTAAATCCCCATTTGTAACGGAAAAAGCTGAGAATCTGAATATCGCTGTTTTTGGAGATACTCATTTCGGAGATTACTATAATACTGAGAATTTTAATAAGGTGATTGATTCCCTCGAAGAAAAGAAACCTGATATCGTTGTTTTTACCGGCGATCTCATAGATTACTATGACAATTATACCGGGGATATTGATGAGATTTCCAAGAGCCTATCTAAAATAGAAGCCCCATACGGTAAATATGCTATTTTCGGAAACCACGATTACGGCGGCGGGGCAGAAAATGAATACCAAGGCATCATGGAATCCGGAGGCTTTACTGTTCTTAAAAACCAATATTTTGCTATTGATGAGCTGGGAATAGCTGTTATCGGTATTGATGACGTAATCATAGGGTATGGAAATCCTACCATTGCAAGCTTAGGAAGGCCGGATTATTTCAATATCATCCTTTCTCATGCACCCGATGTTATGGATGAAGTCCTAAATTATAATGTAGATCTTATGCTATCAGGTCATACCCATGGCAGACAGATCAATTTAAAATACTTCGATGAATACATTCTGCCCCCATATGGAAAAAACTATGTAAATGGTATGTATGAGTTCTCCAATGATAGAAACTCAAAGTTATATGTCAACTCAGGGTTAGGTACTACAAAGCTGCCTGTCCGCTTCCTATCTCCCCCCGAGCTTACCTATATAACAATAGTACAGTAATAGTACAGTGTCCTAAAAAATATTTGCTATTATTTTGCAGGCAATTTAATTTGCTTATTTTTGTATGTCATGATATGGAGGTTTATTTTAATGGATTGGTTAACACCAAGCTCTCTCTTATGCTGGTCGATTATAATTTACTTGGCTGCTGCAATTGTAGCAATAAACTTTTATAGACATCCTCACCTTTGCACATTGTTAGCGCAGTCAGGATGTATCTTCGCTTCCGTGCTTAGCGCTGCTTCTGCTTTCAGCCTGCTTATCTCTGGTAAAGAAAAGCTGATTATTGTACCATTTAAGTCAACCATACCCTTCATTTCTATCGGTATGACTCTAGATAGCCTTTCCGCGTTCTTTATTTTAATTTTATCTATTATCGTATGCTGTGTATCGATTTATTCTATCGGTTACCTTAAGCATTATTACTATAAAAGAAATGTAAGTACTTTTCATGCATTATACATCGGTTTTATTCTTTCTATGATGTTCGTATTTACTGCGGGTAATGCTGTATTTTTCTTTATGGCATGGGAAATCACATGACCGTGATCTCATATTTCCTAGTTGTATTCGAAACAGAAAAAGATAACGAGAAAGCTGGTCTAATATATATTGTAATGACTCACATCGGTGCAGCATTTTTAATGATTGCGTTCATAATCATGTTTGCATATACAAAATCCTTTGATATATTTGGTAGCTCGGATTCAATACCAGCAGTTTCCAAAAACCTTATGTTTGTATTCTTTCTTATTGGATTTGGAGTTAAAGCAGGAGTTGTACCAGTTCATATTTGGCTGCCCTATGCTCATCCGGCAGCGCCAAGCAATGTATCGGCATTAATGTCTGGTATCATGATAAAGACTGCAATATACGGTATTATCCGTTTCATACTATGGAACATAACATGAAGAGACTTCTTGCCTATCATAGTGTTGAAAATATAGGTATTATATTAATTGGGCTTGGAATATCCTTTGTAGCATTCTCTAAAAGTAATGAAATTTTTGGGGGGCTTGCTCTTGGTGCTTCTCTATTACAACTTTTAACCATACCTTATTTAAGGGGGGGCTCTTTCTCGGCGCTGGCTCAATACAATATGCAACACATACAAAGGATATTGAACAGCTTGGCGGTTTGATCAAAAAGATGCCCGTTACGTCTATTATGGTTCTATGCTTTTCTCTTGCCATATCTGCAATTGTACCGTTTAATGGTTTTGTTAGTGAATGGCTGACTTATCAGTCTCTTTTCGCGATTATAGTACCCGGGCAGACAAGCATAAATATCATTTCGATTCTTGCAATAGCAGCGCTTGCAATGTCAGGTGCATTAGCTGCCGCATGCTTTGTTAAGCTTTTTGGTATATCATTTTTAGGAAAAGCTAGAAGTGAAAATGCGTTAAATGCTACTGAGGTACCTGCTTCGATGAATGTTGGAATGGGAATCCTTGCAGTTTTTTGCCTCGTTATTGGCCTTTTCCCGATATATTTCCTTAAAGTGGTTGATAAGGTCATTTTAAGCATTTCCGGCACGACGATAGTCGGTGAGCTTCAGGGTGGTTTTTTAATTGCATGGTATCCAATCAATATATCAGGCAATGCAATAGCCCCGTCTGCAATATTTATTGCTTTAGCTGTTATAATATTAGCTTCTTCTATTATCATAAGACTGGTTGGAGGGAAAGTATCCGAAAGGAAATATGGAACCTGGGACTGCGGATTTAGTGAACTTACCCCTAGAATGCAGTATACAGCTACAGGGTTTTCTAAGCCGTTGAGAATTGTTTTAAGGATACTTTATAGGCCGGGGAGAATGCTCGAAACAGAAAAAGGAGATTCTTCCTACTTTGCTATTCCAAAGAAATACAGAGTATGGACTGAGCCGGTATTTGAAAAGTATGTGTATACCCCTTTCCTTACCGCTGTAAAGAGGTTTTCACTCAGAATCAAATTATCAGTGCAGACAGGCAGTACACACGCTTATCTAATTTACATCCTCGCTACTGTCCTTGTACTGATGCTGTATAACAGACTTGCATAGGAGGAGACAAAAATGGTAAATATTTTATATTTAATAGTTCAAATCATAGTTGTTATTGCGATAGCTCCTCTTGTGAATGGGATCATAAAAAAGACTAAGGCACTATCACAAAAGAGAAAGGGAGCTCCTGTATTACAATTATATTATGATCTAATTAAGCTGGTCAAAAAAAGTACAGCTGTATCCGATACAACATCCTGGATCTTCAAGGCTGCACCTTATATAGTATTCTCTACTTCGCTTGCTGCAGCTCTGCTTGTACCTGTTACAACAATGGTCAATCCCATATGGCATTCAGGTGATTTGATTTTAATGGTATATCTACTCTTGGTAGATTTTTTATGATGCTTGCAGGCCTTAATGCGGCAAGTACCTTTGGAGGTATGGGTTCAAGCCGAGAAGCTATGATTTCATCATTGATTGAACCATCAATTCTTGTTTCACTTATAACAGTAGGGTTGACAGCCAATTCAACTTCCTCATATCAAATAATGAAATTCATGACGAATATTGATTTCCCTTTGATTCGGCCTGTCTACCTTATGGCCTTTATTGCATTGCTAATTATTATTATCGCAGAAACTTCAAGAATACCTGTGGACGATCCTTCGACTCATCTCGAACTAACAATGGTACATGAAGCCATGCTACTCGAATATTCGGGAAGAAGCCTTGCCTTGATGGAATTAGGAGCTTCAATCAAACAGCTGACGTTCATTACTTTACTGGTCAATATTTTTATTCCCCATGACCAGTTCATCCTCATGTCAGGCATTAGTGCGTTGATAATATCAATTTTGATATACCTGATAAAAGTTATCGTTATATCCATATTGATTGCTATTGCAGAGGTGAGCACTGTCAAGTTAAGGCTTTTCAGCATACCAAATCTCGCAGCATTGGCATTTATACTATCGTTTATCGGATTTATGCAGCATTTTGTATTAGGGAGGTAAATTATGGAGAATTTTTTTGACTTATTATCAGTGCTTGTTTTGTTAACTTCATTTGTGCTTGTATCAAATAAAAAGATAACAGCATATATAAAAACTTTCCGGATACAGTCTGCACTCATCGCATTAACTGCCGGTATCATGGGCTGGCACATTGCCTTGGATGAAGGTAAATATGATATTTTAATCATCTGTGTCATAATTGTTGCGCTTAAAGTTGTTTTCATACCACATCTTTTATATAAGACGTATGGAAACATTGAGTATAGGGTCGTAAAGGATTTTTTCATGAATATACCAATTATAGTTCTCATTTGCTGTGGACTCGTTGTATTTTCTTACTTTTCCGTTTCTAATATCGGTACCTTGACCGGCTTCCATATAAACCATCAGGTAGTTAATTCCTTTTCTGTCGTTTTGATTGGTTTTTTCTTCATGATCAGCAGAAAAAAAGCCATCGGTTAGATTATTGGCTATCTTGTGATTGAAAACGGCATTTTTGTGAAGGCTATGTTTTCGACGAATGGTATGCCTTTCATCGTTGATGTCGGTGTTTTTATCGATATGATTACCGCCGTTATGATAATGGGAATCATGGTGACCAGAATAAATAAAAAATTTGAATCTATCAGCATAGATAAGCTCAGCAGATTGAAAGGATAGAAAAAATGGGACTGATTTTGTGGATAGCACCGATCATTGCAGTGATGCTATTGAAAGACTCGGAATTCACTTTGTAGCTTCCCCTAGGCATGCAGATATGTTGTTGGTAACGGGATGCGTAGCAAGAAATATGGAATCAGCCCTGCTTAAAACCTATGAAGCGACACCGGATCCAAAATTAGTGGTAGCAGTAGGGGCCTGTGCTTGTAGTGGTGGTATATTTCAGGACATTTATGCTACCCAGAATGGAATCGATACCATCCTCAAGCGATCTTGTATGGAATTTTAATGGCGATCGACCGGATTAAATGATCTCGAGTTACCATTTTTCTTCTGATTTTTTTCCTTTTTGCTGGTATTTGAATAATCGACGTCAAGTGCACTCATTAGGAAAATAAAGATTGGTACACCGATGAGCAAGCCCCATACCCCTAAATAATTTTCAGCTACTATAAGTATTATGAATACAAAGCATACGGGTAATTCTGTCTTGGATGACATCAATTTGGGATTTAGAAGATAAGCTTCCACCGCATGAATTAAAGTTATCATAAGAATAACCGCGATTACCTTCGTTATTCCTCCGATATTAAACGCTATGATGCAAAGAGGTATAAGGGATATGATAACTCCTGCAACCGGAATTAAACCGAGAAAAAAGATCATGACTCCAAGGCCCAAAATCTTCGGAAACCCTAACACAGCAAGCAAGATCATGGATGCAATCGCATTAATAAAAGCAATCGTCACCTGTACCTTCATAACCTTGCCAAAAGTCACTGCAAAGTTTCCGCCAAATTTTATCCAATAATGATATACGAATGATATTTTACTACTAGCCAGTCTTTCTCCAAATTTCTTTATTTTCTTTTTTTCTAGAAGTAACAGAAAGCTTAGTATTAAAGATAGAAACAAACTAACTCCGAATATGCTTATGGTAGTTACACCACTCGCAAGCATATTCCCGGCTTCTGATATATATGTATTGAAATCAATATGGTCGAAGATTTCTGCCAGTCTTGGATCGAGCGATTCTCTTACAGCATTCACATCAAATGCGATTAGAATCTCTCCAATATCGGTAAATTGCTTCACTATTTTAGGTGCAATATCAATACTGCCAAAAACTAGTAGTGTGATAAAAATAATATACAGAATACTTAATATTAAACCATCCGGTATTATAATAGAAAACCGCTTACAGATTTTATTTTGTACTATTTCAACAAGGTGATAAAAAATAAAGGTTATGATAAATGTTAGAAGGAAAATATCCAGCATATTCCAAAAAATAGTAATAAATATTAAAAGCATTACTATCCATGATATGATTTTTTCTTTAATTTCCTTTTCAATTATGCTAATTTTCTTTGTTTCTTCCGTCATTTTTTCACCTAACACCTATCCTTTTATGGTAAGCTTACAAATATTGACTGCTAATTAATAAATCTTATGATATATAGTAACACACAGTTTCACTTTTTTATATAATAAGTTTTATTTCAATGAGGAGTGACAAAATGAACAATTTCTATATTCTGCCCTACAGCTATTACAGTCTGATTTTGGCAATATTGTTCCATCATTTACTGCTATGAAAAATCCCGTGCATGATTTTATTGGAATCATAAGACTATTGTTTACTAATTTTACTCCAATGCTATCGCTATCCAGTAATTTAAAGAATTGCTTTAACTGGTTTATATCCATGCCATAATATCCCGGTCCAAAACGATCAAGAATGGTAATGTTTGTATCAGAGCTTTGTGCGTCTTCTATAGTGTTCTGGATGTTCTGGTTTATATGTCTCTTTATATGCTGCTTTAACACTCTAAGACCCGCTTCTACATATGATGTCCCCCAAATGTCCGTATATAGCTGATCTAATGCCGATAAATGTTCATTATCATCAAAATCACCAGCGGTTAAAATAAATGCATAGATTCCTATAACGCTATTCGGATTAAGACTCTCGAATGCATTGCATTCAAACTTTATTTCGCCCAATACGGCGACATTTCCATTCATGGCTGTACCAGGAAAAGAGGATACTACAGCTCGAATATTAATTCTGTCTTGTATGCTTTCTCTGAGGCATATACCCTGACTAAGCATCCTCGCACACTTATCTCCAGCCGCATTTAAGCCGGTTGTTTTAATAAATAACTCCATCGCCAAGTTATCAGCCTTTTCCCTGGAAATTCTAATGATTTGATTCTGCATTACCATATTGTTCATTCTTTACCCTCGGTTCTTAGGAAAATTCATGCACTCCAGGAATAGTTTTTCAAAGTTTGGATGCAAAGCCAGCTCAACGTGTTCTGCTTCTATCGCTCGCATGTTCGCCTCCTTTATCACACCTTCGGAAAGGAGTGCCATACAAGCACCTGCTCCTGCAGCATTACCTAAACTGTGGATTTGATTTTCATCAACATCAGGAAGCAGTCCAATTCTTAACGCACTTTTTACGTTTATATTACTGCCAAATGCTCCTGCAAGTAGGATTTCTGTAATATCTGCAATATCTATGTCCAAACATTTCAACAATATGAGGGTGCCTCCAAAAATGGCGCTCTTAGCTAATTGAATCTCACGGATATCCTTTTGAGTTATGACTATATCTTTGTCATCTCTCCATGCTATGACAAATTCATTACCATGAATGCCCTTTCTTAGCCTATTAACAATTTCGACATGAAATCCTCTAGCTGCAGCTTCTTCTTGTGTTATCAATTTTCCTGTGTAATCGAGAATCTCGGAATCAAGCATGGCTGCGACTGCATCAATGATCCCAGACCCGCATAGCCCCCTTGGCTCTTTGTTTCCGATTACTTGGAAATGAACATTGTCCTTATGAATCTTAATTTTTTCAATTGCTCCCTCTACTGCACGCATTCCATTATAAATCCCAGCCCCTTCAAAAGCAGGACCTGCGGCTGTAGAACAGACAAGTATCCTGTCTTTCCCGCTCAACACTACTTCCCCATTAGTTCCAATATCGATAACAATTGTAATTCCATGTTTCTTTTTAATCCCAGAAGCAATCATGACTCCCACGATATCCGAACCTACATGACTTGCAATGTTTGGAAGTATAAAGATTTCAGCATCGTCATTCATATTCAAACCAAGTTCTGATGCAGTTTTTTTCATAATTCCGTTAAAACCTGCATTAAAGGGAGAATGCGCAAGACCCGATGGATCGATAGCCAGGAATAAATGGCTCATCGTTGTATTGCCTACTACTGTTGCTTTACAAAGCCAATCTTTTAAAATCATATGCCTATCTAAAAAGAACTCAAGAATCTCATTACAACACTCAATAATTAGGTGCTGCATATCTCTAAGCTTTTTCTCATTATTATCTACATAAGTGATCCTAGAAATCACATCTAGTCCAAAACTACTTTGAGGATTTGTTTTAGCGATTGTGTCTATCAGGCAGTTTTTATTCAGGTCGCATAGCATTCCCACAACAGTTGTAGTTCCAATGTCAAAAGCAACTCCATACTTCCTGCATTTTGTGCTGAGAATGCTAGACTCATTGTTAACATACATAATTTAAAATCTCCCAACTAAAAGGTTAACCATAATATGTTATGTGTCTAGTTGTGTTTGGGCAGAAACTACTAATGTGTTTTCAAATTATTTAGACTATATTTAAAGAAAACTCTTAGTAATATCCTTTAAATTTTATTTTGTAGCTTCATTACATGTTGGAAATATGCGGAAAGGTTAAGCCAACTATCAAAACATTTATACCCTGCATTACAAACAGGATTCCAACTAGTACAACAATTGAAAATGCAAACAATACTACATTAAAAAATGAATAGATTCCAATAGATATCCCTGCAATACCGACTACAATAAATAACTGCCACTTAGTCAAGTCTGACTTTCTGACGGAATATGCTTCGGCTACACGCAGGATCCCTGAAAACATTACCCACATTCCAAAAAACACTGGAATTGCTACATCCACCAGTAACTGATTTAATAATACAAGAAATCCTAGAATTGAGCTGGTAATTCCTTCAACTAAAATTAAACTCGAAGTTTCATTTTTTATATTTCCATAATATTCCAGAATCCCCATTATTCCAGAGAGCATCATCGCAATTCCCAATATAAATGCCATAGAAAGAAATGACACGCCGGGATTTGCAAAACAAAAAACTCCTGTTAATATCAGTATGACTCCTGCTGCTATTTGTAATACTCTCACTATTAACCTCCTTGATATAGATACTTCTGTCACAATTTGCTGAATCAATTATATTATCATAGTTATTTATCGTCAATGCACTTTCATGCTTTTGCTGATTCAAGGGCTGCGAGCCACAATTTACACTGGTTAAAGGTCATGTGTTAGGGTATAATTATAAAAGTGAGTTTATCTTTTTTACTTTCTAAAAGAATAAACACTATCACTACTCATAAAAAGGGGATGGAGAAGATGGAGAATGTGAAAAATGTCATGGTTTGCGTAACGCAGCAAAAAACCTGTGATCGTTTGATACAGTATGGAAACAGTATACTAGGAGATAATAAAGGTGAACTTTTTATAATACATGTTGCACATTATAAGTTTAATTTTTTAGGACATACCAAAGAAGGTGAGGCTTTAGAGTATCTTTATGAAAAAGCCCTGGAATATGATGCTAATCTTACTGTAGTACGTTCTAATGATGTTGCAGAAACACTGGCATCCCAAGTTGAGAAAAATAATATCACCCACATAGTGGTAGGTGAATCAGGAGAAACGGATATAACTAGTAATATAGTGAATCAACTCGAGAAAAAGCTGGAAAAAAAGGCTGAGCTCCTTGTAATTCCAGCGGTGAAACTGGATTAAATACTTACAAGAAGCTTGCTTTTGATTTTATTATAATAATGTAACTCTTGTTTCAACCCATCCGTTCATTTCTACTTAAGGTTGTATTTTGCCAGCCTGTCATAGAAAGCAGACCTGCTTAATCGGAGCATTCTCGCTGCTGCGCTCCGGTTTCCATTAGTTTTCTTTAACACATCTATCAACATTTCCCTTTCGAAGTCAATCATGGAGCTGCGATAAGAAGAGTATGTTGGAGACAATTTATGCTCAGATTGTATGATTTGTGATGGAAGGTTATCTATACCGATTTCTCCCTCCCATACATAATTTGCTGCACGTTCTATAGCATTTTCGAGTTCACGAATATTACCAGGCCAGGAATACTCCTGTAAAGCCTTTTTCGCCTGTTCGTTTATACCTGTTACTTTTGACCCTAAAATCTTGTTATATTTTTCAATAAAGGATTCAGCAAGTGGAATGATGTCTTCAGCGCGTTCCCTTAATGGAGGTAAATTAAATTCAATTACATTGAGCCTATAATACAGATCCTCCCTAAAAGTTTTTTTAGCAATTGCCTCACGTAAGTCACGATTAGTAGCTGCTATAATCCTAACGTCTACCGTTTGCTTAGTTGTTCCTCCTACGCGCGTAAATTCTTTTTCCTGAAGTACCTGTAATAATTTTGCTTGAATGGACAATGGCATGTCTCCAATCTCGTCCAGAAAAATCGTTCCCCTATGTGCCCTCTCAAAGTAACCCGGTTTTCCATTTTTCAATGCACCTGTAAAGGATCCCGGCGCATAACCAAATAGTTCAGATTCAAATAACGTTTCTGGAATTGATACACAATTTACTTTAATAAAAGGTCTACGCGCTCTGGGACTCGCTTCGTGAATACCCCGAGCAAACATATCTTTACCTACTCCGCTTTCTCCGGTGAGAAGAACAGTCGAACTACTTCGTGCAATTAATTTTGCTTCTTGTTTAATTTTATCAAATTCCGGATTCTTTGTTATAATTTTATCAAAGCGGCTATCACTTCCATCGCGTTTTTCAAGCTCATCTCGATAATACTGAACCTGCTGATTTAAATTGAACCACTTTCGTGCAATTTCTTCTGTAACAACATTATCATTGAGATATGCGGTGCTTACAATACCTGTAATCTCCGTATCATCGCTATTGTTTTTCTTAAATGGTACATGTGAAACTATACACTTCTTTCCGAAAATATCACATGAGTCAACCTCAACTGCCCCAATATTAGATGCCTTAATAGGACGGTCAGTCTTAAGCAATGATTGTATGGATTTACCGATTATTTGTTCCGTTGACATTCCAACCAAACAACATGCCCTTTCATTTACATATTTTACTGTTCCTGAAATATCAGAAACAAACACTCCATCAGAAGAAGCACTTAAAACGCCATCTATAGTCGTTTGCAAGTCTTTTACTATTTCTAATTCTTTGGCAATTTTTTCCATGTCAGAAATGTCAAGGAAAGCAAGACTTGACCCAATTTGTTCTTCATTTTCAATAATCGGCACTTGATTGATGATCACTGGTAGCGATCTTACTGTTCTTTTTAATCCTATATGAAGCTGATTTGAAACCGTAATCTCGGGGAGTACTTCCTTTATCAGCTTTCCTCTTACTTCAGAAAAGTTTAGTTTGAACATTCTTTCAGCAGCAGGGTTCATCCTGAGGATGTAGCCTTTTTTATCGATAATGATAAAGCCCTCATTATTAACTCTGAACAAAGACTCAAGTATTGCAGACGAAGCTGTTATCACATTAAGGCTCTCCCGGAGATACTCCGCTGTTCCAATCATTCCTACAACTTTATCAGAATTATCCAAAACTACAACGTTATCTACCTGGCTTTTT
>DUPP01000017.1 GCA_012838265.1 Clostridiales bacterium | reverse complement strand
GAAGGGGTGCTTACTTTATAATAATTAAATTTAAACATTATGACTATGTCAAACTAACATAATTAATAATATATAAAGTGCGGATATGAAGCTAACATGAAAAATCCAATAAATCCGCACCAAAAAAATTATCAATAAATGTAGAAATACTTATATTTGCTTTAAATTTAAAATGTATATTGCTTCTAATTTGTATAAAATACTAAAATAATTGTCTTTTCAATATCTATTTTTGTTATTTTTGCAGTCTCTCCCCATGTGGGGAGAGTGGATTGAAATTTTACCATGTTCAACAGTGACCTTAAGTATCTTACGTCTCTCCCCCCCATGGGGAGAGTGGATTGGTATTTATCTGTATCAGAAAAAGGATATTTGAAAAAATTCTCTTAGATTAATGTTTATTTTAAATCTTATAATTTAAATGTCCCCTTTACTTTTTATTAGCAAAAAATCATTTCTAGTCCCTATTCGATAGCCCTCACTTGTTGCACTAGCATCCTTCTAGCAGTTCTTGTGCTATCATATTCACGTCTTCCAGTTCTTGCATCTTCCATAGAAGGTAGTAACTTGCTCATATGGAACAAGGGAGAAACATTCTTCCTTATTCAATCTGAATTGTCAAAGAAGATATGATAAAAATTTTGCTGAAAATATAATTTATTTAAAAATAAAAAATGGAAAAGGATCATAAGGCATAAAATTAGAATAATAACTGATATACGTGCTGAGACTTCAAAAAATTCAAATTTGATTGCCGCCTTCAAAAAAAGCCTATATCCCTTAGCGGTTACAGGCTTTATTTTCAAACAAAAAATCCGCTCCTATAAAGAAGCGGATAAATTGCGAGATCTAGGCAATTCGTACGTTTATAGCACGCATTTTTCTGGAATCCTTGGGATCAACCTCGGTATCATATGTTACCTTCTGACCTTCAGATAAAGTTTTAAATCCCTCTTTTTGTATAGCAGAGAAATGTACAAAAACGTCCCCTGAACCATCATCATTAGAAATAAATCCAAAACCTTTGCTCTCGTTGAACCATTTTACAGTACCACTGTTCATGCCGGTACCTCCTAAAAAAATATTATTCCCCTGGTGCAAAAATAAATGCTCCAGAGCGGAAGTCGAAATGGAAATTGACTTAAGCCTGCAGCAATCAATTAACACATTTAGAACTAACTCAAGCCTATACCCTTATGATTGAATTGTCAAGCTAAATTTCCTTTGTTTGTGATTAACTCATGGTAATCTTAATTGAAAAAGTAGACCTATCTCTTTAGGAGAATGTTGAAATTTTGCTTATGTATAAAAAAGGGATATTCTATTTATCGAATATTAAGATTAGATATCATTAAAATTTGCGAAAATGCGCCGTATTTTTCAAATTATCGGCGTATTTTTTGTATAAAAAAGGGTGTGGTTATCTAAATAAAGTTCTTTCCTATTGCGCAGTATTACAAAAACTACAATGTGAATTGTATATACTTGCTTTTGGGAGTTTATTAAAGATGTCAGTCTTTATAAACTTTAGAGAAAATTTATTTGAAGGGGGTAAAGAGATGAGGAGATGTAAGTTTTATTTAGCAGGCATACTTGTATTTTTATTAGTAATAGGCTGTTTGATGCCGGCAAATGTCTATGCATCAATCCCATCCAGGGATGCAGATATGCCTAAAAGCAAGGAATCTGCATTTACAGTAAAAGCATTCAGTGCGATGTCTTCCACTGGACTAGTCGTTAATAGTGATAAAAGTGCTGAGGAGCTTGCGCAGATGCTGGTAGGAGATTCGGTCGCAATCAGCAATATAAAGTATACGGGCGACCCATTAGCAAAAGGTTCTTTCAGTGGAGGAGCAGATATTATTGGATTTGATGAAGGAATAATATTAAGCTCCGGGAATGTAGAAGATGTTGTAGGGCCGAACTCGGATGATGGTATCTCAACTAATTTTGAGACACCAGGTGATGTTGATCTGAGCAACCTTATAGGAGGAGAGGAAACAAACGATGCTGCAGTATTAGAATTTGATTTTATTCCAGAAAATAATGTTATCTCTTTTACTTACGTATTTGCTTCTGATGAGTATAATGAATATGTTTATGATTTTAACGACGTATTTGGATTTTTCGTAAATGGCCAAAATGTTGCACTAATACCAGGAACAGATATTCCTGTATCCATTGATAATGTGAATGGCGGGAATCCATTCGGAAGTGATAATGCTAAAAATTCAGCATATTACCGGAATAACGATCCCAGCGATGGGGATGCAGCCATCAATACAGAAATGGATGGACTTACAACGGTTTTACATGTTCAGGCATCAGTAATTCCAGGTAAGCCGAATCATATAAAACTTGCTGTAGCAGATGCAAAGGACACTTCTTTTGATTCGGTTGTATTTATCAAGGCAGAAAGTTTTGACGATAAACCCATTGCTCACGGGGATCTTGCTTTCGAACTAACAGATTATTATGTCGATGAGTCTACTGAGGCTGGTTATGCCGAGATCTTTGTTGTTCGAAACAATGGAAGTGACGGCCAGGTGACGGTTGGATACGAAACTAGTGATTTATCAGCTTTGTCAAATATTGATTATACTCCTGCATCCGGAGTTCTTGTTTTCAATGATGGAGAAACAAGAAAAAACTTTAAAGTTTCAATCATCGATGATAATTTCATAGAAGGCGATGAGGCAATCGAGCTAAGCCTTACCGAAGCAACCGGAGGGGCTGAATTAGGCGAACAGAAGAATGCAACCTTAACAATAAAAGACGATGAAGGATTCCGTTTTACAGAACGTGATTATACAGTATCTGAAAGTGTCAGCAAAGCATCAATAACAGTTGAAATAGTAGGGATTTATGAATCAATCGAGGAACCTTTATATAAAGTATACAGCAATGAGTTCAGCCCTGTTTATGATATTTCCAGCGATACTGCGATTTCAGTAGATTTCTTTACAGTTGATGGTACTGCCACCGCAGGGTCCGATTATGTATCAACTTCAGGGACATTATACTTCCAACCAGGAGAAACTGAAAAAAGCTTTGATGTTGAGGTGATTGAGGATAATAAATATGAAGGTAATGAAACCGTATTACTGTCACTTAGCAATCCGATTAATGGCATCTTGGGAATTCCTTCAGAGGCGGTATTGACAATTATTGAGAGTCAATCTAAACCTTCCGGAGGCAGCAAGGGAGAATCAAGTAAAATCATAGTTCCTCCAACTAAAAAACTATCAAAAGGTACTTTGATAGATCGAATGGATGGTTATATTGTTCTGAGTGAACCTTTAAATATCAATGAAGTTAAGAGTGAATTAAGGTTGACTTATGATGAAAAACTCTTGAAAAATAAACCAGCACATACTCCAAGAGTGTACTATTGGAATGCAGATAAAAAGAATTGGGTCGCCTTGGCAACATATCCTGTAAATGAAGGCAAGGTTAAGGCTATAAATGATGGGAAATACAAGGGCTGGTTTGTTGTGTTTGGCGTAATCCAGCCAGGGTTTTCTGATGTTAAGGGGAATTGGGCTGACGAAATCATTAATCGAATGAATGGTCTGGGAATGGTAGAAGGATACCCATCAGGGGATGAATCCATGCTACGTGCGGTTTTACCAAATCAAAAAGTCAGCCGTGCTGAATTTACGATGTTGATCTCAAGAATACTTAATTTAGATATTGATGACCCGAAATTGCCTTTAATATCAGAGGAAAAATCTCTAACGGTTTTAAAGGAAAGTTTTACGGATTACGATAAAATACCAAAATGGGTAATACAGGCTGCAGGAACATTATGTAAGGAAAAGATGCTTCCGCAAAATGGATCGGATTTCCTTGCTGATAAAAGTATTACCCGTATCGAAGCTGCAGTCATGATTAGTAATGCCATGGAAATTCTAACAAATACGAAAGCAGCTGATTTGAGCAAGTTTACAGATTCTGACGAGATTGCAGATTGGGTAAAAGGCGAATTGGTAGAAGGAGCAATGCTCGGCTATCCGGATGGCACGTTCAAGCCAAATGAAAACCTTACTAGAGCAGAAACAATAACGTTATTATATAGGCTTTTCGTAGAGGGAATGGGCTGGTAATATTGACTGACTTTGCCTATAAGTTTTGATATGTTTATAAAAATATAAAAAATAAAGTTTAGCTTTATAGGGTTCCGCATTATTATTTTAATACTGGTCTGGTCCAAGATAAAGCGTACAGTTTACGGGGAGATTTCTTAATAAGCTGTATACACGGAAGGATAAAAGCCTGGGAGATATTTAATAATATCAGCCAGGCTTTTTTTACGCAACCTTCGATTCATCAAATCTGCAAAACCCCATATGAAGGAGGCAAAAACCATGAAATGGATATATTTATTTATAGCAGGTGGCTTTGAAGTGCTTTGGGCTGTAGGTCTAAAGTATTCCTATGGATTTACACGATTGATACCAAGTGTAGTGACAATTTCAGGAATGATAATAAGCTTTTATTTTCTATCATTAGCCTTAAAAAGTCTTCCTTTAGGGACTTCATATGCAATTTGGACCGGAATCGGTACGGTTGGTTCTGTGATTTTAGGTATATTTCTATTTAAAGAGTCTGCAAGTATAACCAGGATATTTTTTATTTGTCTTATAATAACGGGAATTGTTGGTCTGAAAATAACATCTCCTAACTAGGACCTCATTATATCTTCCCTTTTTCAAGCAAAGGCAATTATCTGTATCTATCGTTGCACATGGAAAATGATGTTAAGGTAAATTCATTCCAATGGAATTTTGTTCTGCAACCGGAACTCAATTTTTCTTTTAGCCAGCTTATCTAATTTTCTCTAAATTACCATTGAAAAAGAACATACGTTCTGATAATATGTTCTTATAACGATACGAAGAAGGTGTTTTTATGAGAATCATATTCCACATAGATGCAAATTCAGCCTATTTAAGTT
>DUPP01000181.1 GCA_012838265.1 Clostridiales bacterium | reverse complement strand
GCATGTCAACCAGTATAAGAGAAGAGAAAAAGGCAGTAGAGTGCGGATACTGGCATCTTTATAGATACGATCCCAGGCTTAATGAGATAGGCAAGAATCCTTTTCAACTGGATTCAAAGGAACCAAACCTGCCTTATAGGGAATTTTTGGATGGAGAAATACGATATGCTCAGCTTAATAATACTTTTCCGGATCAAGCTGAAAAGCTTTTTGAAAGGTCTGAGCAACATGCAAAACACCGGTTTGCTGTTTATAAGAGTATGTCAAAAAGTCATCAAGATTCAGAAAGTCATTAAGATTCAGAAAGTCATTAAGGTCAGGAAGTTACTCAAGTAATGAATTTAATAAAATAGGACCCTTAACAAGGCCCTATTTTACTTTTGGTTTTCATCAACATATTCCTTTGCATTTATGACCTGCTCCAGACTGGGATACGATAATCCGGAAAGATTGCTTGTATCTTCAATATTTGACCAAGCTGCAGTTTTATGATTTTCAATAGGCTTTTTAGGCTGCTTCTTATTAGGCATAAAAACTCCTTTCAAGATCGTATACAACAATATAGGTCTTAACATCGGGGATTTCAACAGTAGTATCTCTCAATCATATTAAAATATTCTTTATTATGTTAATAAAGTTAAGATTCAGTTCTTTAATCTGCGCATATCCTTCATCCGAAAACGCTGCTTCGGCTCCGCGTTGGACGATATATGAAACACCGTTGAACTTTGTGGTTTATCGCCGCATCCAAAGCGCATTAAGGGATGAGCCTCCGCGCATAAAGTGGGAATCCGGTAACTGAAAGGGATTCCACGCAAAAGCACTATTAGTTTTTTGGGCATTTTTCCGAATTCCTTCTTCATGGTAAAGGTGAAAAGGAGTAGGGTATTCTGATATAATTTCATCCATTTTTTCTTTCGTCACAAATGGCATTTTCATTGCACATCTCCTCCAGTAATTTTTATGTGTTCTAGTTCATTCAACCGGCTTTTCCATATATCCTATTGTCGCCCTTGCACTAATTCTCATAAGTTTTTATTATACCTTCCGCTATCATTCTTTTCGTTAAACGCATATCCATTGCCTGCTTTTCTATATATCTGTGTGCTTCCTGTTCACTCATATTAAGGTATGAAATCAACAAACATTTCGCCCTGTCTATGATTCGTATATCGATCAAAGCGCTTTCCATCATAAGGCCACCTTTCACCTATTTTAACGCTTATATAGCATTAAAATATCGCTCTCTGTAAAATTTCGCTTTGTCCCTAGCAGCGGCATAATCACCTGCTTCGATTTTTTTGATAGCAAGGTATTTTGATAGCAATTCCTCACCGATTGTTCTTTTTACAAAGTCACTGTTTTCCGCTAAGTAGATTGCCTTATCAAGGCTATCCGGCAACGGTGTCAGATCTTTTGTCACACTTTCGTCCGCCATAAATAAGTCCACGTCTACTGAAGGAGGCAGCGCTATATCCTTTTCAATCCCATCAAGCCCTGCGGCAATAACCAGCGCGAACGCCAGATAGGGGTTCAGGGACGGAACCGGTGAACGCAGTTCCATTCTAACCTTTTCACCAATTGCGGCAGGGATTCTAATGAGTTGCGACCGGTTCTGGTGTGACCATGACACAAATTTTGGCGCTTCAAACTTACCAAAACGTTCATATGAGTTGGAAATTGGATTCAGGAACAGGGTTATCTCCGGCGTTCTGGCGAGTATACCTGCGATAAAACTCTCTGCGATATTGGAGTGTCCCTCATTTATGTTTTTAAAAATATTACGACCGTTCTGAGTGAGAGAAAGATTGATGTGCATTCCGCTACCCGCTACATCTGGTAGGGGTTTCGGCATGAAGGATGCGAATAAGCCTCGCCGCGCCGCGACCGACTTAACCACGGATTTAAAGGTTAAAAGATTATCGGCACTTTCAATAGCATTGCTGAACTTAAAATCTATCTCGTTTTG
>DUPP01000180.1 GCA_012838265.1 Clostridiales bacterium | reverse complement strand
GCCCTAACAAGCCGGTAAATGCCATGCTGGCATTTTAATAAAAGATAAATTGCCAACTTCATTCAAACAACCGTATATTGCACGCTTATCGCCGTTTAACCGCACAGCACTTACCGGCGAACCGTTAGGCACAAGCGGAGGAGCGACCGTACAACAATGACATTTAACCGATAAAAAGACAAAATAAAATGCGTAGCCAACGCACAAAGCAAGAGTGTTCCAGCCCGTCCCACAACCATCCCGTCGCTTCCACACACTTGCTTTCTTTGCCGACACACACTCTTAGGGGATATTGATTTTAGAATTGTCTGAAAAGAAAAAACAAATATTTTTATGGAATCGGACAAAAAATTGCACCCTGATAGAAAAATAGATAATAAAATGGATTTAATATCTCACAAACGAAAAGCATTATTCCTGATAATAACCTTGCTTTTTTCATTCAGCTCTTATGGCCAAAAATTAATAGAAAGCCGACAAACGAGTTATTACACATACATATACAAAATCACTGGCAATGAAGCTAAAAAGATTTATAAAAAAGATATTTGGAAAGTTGATACCGCCTTTTTTCATACATTGGTTGATTCCTTTCCGACAGACAGTCAATATCAAAACAAGCTACCCCAAGGACACTATTTGAAAACATTTGCTGAAAGAGAGAAGCAAAAACTTTCGATAACTACTATTCAGGATTTTGATGTTTTTATATTTAACAACAACACTGATTTATGTATCCAGGTATTTGACTTGCAGGGAAATTTAATTGATAATGCAGACGTTAGTGTTCGATTGAAAAAACTTCGTTTCAATAAAAAAACACAGTCCTATCTTGATAGAAAATCTAATCAAAAAGGGTTGCTACAGGTAACACATAATGGATTTACAGCCTATTATGACCTTTCCAGACAATATAACAACTCGTTTGTAAAGCGAGGAACTCGAAAAGTTGTTTATGGCACTCCCATTAAATATGTTTGGATGCCGGTAAATTTTGTAATATTTCTTCCAATTGATGGAGTAAAATCAATTGTAAAAGGTTGGCCTCAGGGCACGATTTATAAAACTAAAAACTTTTTTGTTAAATCCTTTAATAAAATCGCCTGTTTGTTAGATGATTATTACTGCGATTCTTACACAAATAACAAATTCAGGAATAAGCAAACTGGTTACATGGTGTTCAATAAGCCTAAGTACTTACCTGGTGATACTGTGAAGTTTAAAGCTTTTGTAGTTACGAAAAAGGGCAAGGCAATTGATAAGAATGTACGAGTAATATTACAAAACAACAGAAAAGACATTGAATTAACAAAATTAGTTCCTTATCGAAGTGGTGGTTATCAATATGAATTCTTTTTACATGATTCATTACAACTTCAACTTGACCGAAATTATACAATTCGATTGGAACTTAACGACCGAAAAGAATATATAAATGGTTCTTTTAAATATGAAGACTACGAATTATCAAAGAATCAACTTTCATTGAGAGTTGATAAAAAGGAACATTTTCGAAATAAAAATATTACTCTTTATACAAAAGGTACAGATGAGAATGATTTGAACCTGATGGATGCAAGGATTGAAGTATTATTGACTCCAAAATCAATCAATAAGTATTTTGAGAATCATGTGTTCATTCCTGATACTTTACTCTTCCACAAAAAGAAGCTTAATCCGACCGATGAAACCGAAATAGTTATATCAGATTCAACGTTTCCTAAAGTAAATTTTGAATATACAATAACTGTTAGACTACTAACTTCTGATAATGAATCTATTTCAGAAAATGAAGAGATTTCATACTTCTACGAATCAGAAAAATTCGATATTGAAGTAAAATCTGATTCCATTCATTTTAAATATTTAAAAAATGGCGAAATAGAATCAACACAGGTAACCATAAATTCAAAAGACAATTTTGGAAATATAACACCGGTTTATAATGGAATTACACCCTGTAGCATCGAATTAAACCCTTACTTTTCCTCTTATACAATTCAAACTGATTCTATTTCAGAAACTATAAATATTTCAGAAGAATCATCATTAATACAATGCTTTTCAGAAAGAACAACAGATTCAGTTTATATTGTAGTTAATAATCCTCGTAAGATTCCATTTATCTACAATATTTACAAAAAGAATAGCCAACAAGCATCTGGTTACACCGATTCTTTGGATATTCATAAAAAAACATCTTCCAAGCAAAATTATTTTGTGTCAATTCGTTACTTATGGGGTGGCCAAGTTAAGGAAGAAAATTTCAGAATACCTTTAATTGATAAAAAGCTTAATATTTCAGTTACTCAACCCAAAATTGTTTACCCCGGTCAAAAATCAAGAATTGACATTTTGGTTACAGATACAGAAGGAAAGCCAGTTGAAGGAGTTGATTTAACAGCATTTTCATTAACAAAGAAATTTGGTTATTCTGCACCTAAGCTACCCTATTTAGGAAAAACAAAGAAAAACAAAAGTGTAATTAATAATTTCAATTTTAAAGACTTCAATCTGAATATACATTCTGGTTTGCAATTAGACTATGATGCATGGAAAATTCTGGCAGGCATTGATTCCATTGAATATTATAAATTTAGTTATCCGAAAAATTCCATCTATCGGTTTGAGTACAACGCAATAGATTCAATAACCCAGTTCGCTCCTTTTGTTATTTCAGACGGTGCAATTCAACCAGTTCATGTTATTTATGTTGATAGTAAGCCAGTTTATTTTAGCTGGTCTACAAATACCCGTCCCTATTCATTTAATATTGATAGTGGCTATCATCAAATAAAACTCAGAACTAATTTCAGGGAAATTACAATTGACAGTTTGCATTTTAAAAAAGGTAAAAAATTGATTTTTAGCTTAGAGCAGGATGCAAAAAATGCTAACATCAAAATAAATAAGGTTGAAGCAAAACTTAGTGATTTTGAAAAACGACTTCTTTATAAATACATCGTTCCATATAGGAATAACTTCGGGGAACAATATGCTTATGTTGAACAAAACGAAAATATTCAATTACTTACTCCTGAATCAAAATATCAAAGAAACAATTTTGCCGGGCCTCTTGGTGGTAATTTAACTTTTCAAATTGTAGACAGTTTTTCGACTACATTTAATCATGAACCGTTTTTTGAATATGAGTTTTTACCTGCATTATTAAAAATGCGTAGCATTGATTCAAAAAGATATCCTGAATACTTATATAGCTATAAAGCTAACAATACTTTGACCGATGCTGTACTCACCAAACAATTAGTTGAAAGACAATGGAAGGACTACTTGGATTCAAAAAGATATCTTACGGCGAGATACAAATATCCAAATTCTACCAGTCAGGGAGCTGGCAAACTATTAATAAATTTTAGAGGGAATGATGAGCCTATTAAAGATATACCTTTGAATGTTTTGGTTTTTAGATATGATAATCATGAATTTCTGAGAGTTTATCCGGGCAATACTTCATTTATACATGAATTACAAAAAGGTTATCACAAATTAATATTCTTTTATTCAGGGTCGAAATACCATATTGAAGATTCAATTTTTATTCAACCGAATGGATTGAATTATTATGAGTTTGAACAACCAACTTCATATAAGAAAGATACTTTTAGTTTGTATGTAACTAATGATATTGAAGAAATGTTATTTAAACCAAATCCATATTATGAAAATGAGGAAAAAGAATTAAAGCAGATTTATAATATGTATCAGCAACAGTTTAAATATACCGGCGTTGGTGATGTTGTTGAAGGATATGTATATGACGCACAGGATAAAAGTCCACTACCTGGTGTAACTGTTGTAGTAAAAGGTACAACATATGGTACCGTTACAGATTTAGATGGTTATTATTCTATTAAATTGCCCGTTGGGCATAACCTGTTGATTTACTCCTTTGTTGGTTATATGACAGAGGAAGTGCCAGTCGGATATGCAGGAGTGCAAAATATTGAACTAATACAGGACGTTCAAAATCTTGATGAAGTTGTTGTTGTTGGATATGGTGTTCAGAAGAAATCCATGTTAACTGGTTCCGTTTCCACAGTAACCACAAGCAGTCTTCTAAGTGGTATGCCCGGAGTAAGTGGAAATATTTCTGAGAGTTTACAAGGGAGAGTTGCAGGTGTTTCTATTTCATCTAATAGTGGAGCTCCTGGGAGTGCCGTTGAAATAAGAATAAGAGGTGCTTCAACTATTGAATTTGATAAACCCCCTCTCTATATCATTAATGGAAATGTTTATACTGGCGATATTTCTGAGTTAGACCCTGCATTCATTAAAAATATTGAAATCTTAAAAGATGCAAGTGCCACAGCAATTTACGGTTCAAGAGGGGCAAATGGAGTTGTTATAATTGAAACGGAAGCAGGAACTTTTAAAACTACTGAAGCTTCACTAAAAGGTGCTGAATATGATGAGACATTTTTGGAAGCAGCAAGCCAGGCAAGCTCTATCCGTAATAATTTTTCAGATTACGCATTCTGGCAACCAAGCTTAATAACGGATAAAGAAGGGAAAACAAGTTTTGAAGTCATTTTCCCCGATGATGTTACCAGTTGGGAAACATTTTATCTTGCCATGAATGATAAAAGACAATCAGGACAATCAGAGGGTCTTATAAAATCATATAAACCACTTATGGCTCAACTTGCGGTTCCTAGATTTTTAGTTCAAAGCGATACTTCATATGCAATAGGTAAAGTACTAAACTATACCCCCGATTCGGTTATGGTTGAAACAAAATTTGAAGTTGATGGGAAAGAATTGCTAATTACTTCAAGATTTTGTAACAACTCTTTGATTGATACGCTACCATTCTTTGCTTTGACTGATTCTATGGAATTGAAATATTTTCTTGAGACAAAAGACGGTTATTATGATGGTGAACAAAGAAATATTCCCGTTTTTCCAAAAGGCCTTGAAGCAACTAAAGGTAATTTTTATGTGCTTGATAAAGATACTACTATTCAGTTGCAGTTTGATTCTACATTAGGTTTAGTAAGTCTTTATGCACGGGCAGATATTCTTGGTGTTATTGAAGATGAAATTAGCCATTTGATTAAATATAAATATTCTTGTAATGAACAAATTGCATCAAAATTGAAAGCTCTGCTGGCAGAAAAGAATATTGCATATTACAAAGGTGAAAAATTCAATAATGATAATGAGATTGAGAAACTAATCAGGTTATTAAACAAAAATCAAAAGGAAAATGGTTTATGGGGTTGGTGGAAGAACTCAGATGAGAGCATATGGATTAGTTTACACATATTAGAGGCCTTAACACATGCTGAGCAACTTGGTTATAGAATATCAATTAATAAGAATCAGATTACAGAATTGCTTATATGGGAGTTAGAAAGTTCTCGCGATTTCTATGAGAAAATACGAATACTTAAAATTCTGAATCTTTTAGGAACTCAAATAAATAATCAAGCCTATATTTCCGATTTGGAGAGCACTAAGGATATTTCGTTAAATGGGCTACTCAGTATCGTTGAATTGAAACAGCTTTGTGGTATTGATTACAATTTGGACACGCTGGACTATTATAGAAAATCAACCTTATTCGGAAACACTTACTATTCCGATGAAAATCATACAACGAACTTGTTAAACAACGATATTCAAAACACATTACTTGCATACAAAATATTTAAGACTGATTCAATAATTGATAGTCAAAAGTTAAACAATATTCAAAACTACTTTTTAGAAAACAGGAAAAATGGTTATTGGAGAAATACTTATGAATCAGCCCAAATTATAGAAACAATATTGCCCGATTTATTAAAAGGTCAATCTGAATTAAGCAAACCTGAATTGACATTAAAAGGAGACATTAACAAAACAGTTTCTGAATTTCCTTTTGAAATGACTATAAATCCAACTCAAAAGATTGAATTAACAAAAACAGGAGATTTCCCGATTTATTTCACATCTTATCAAAGATATTGGGATAATTCACCTACTTTAAAATATGAGGACTTTGAGATTTCTACAAGTTTTGACAATAGGTCATTATCATTATTAGTAGCTGGACAAGAGACCAAATTAATCATAAAAGTAACTGTTAAAAAGGACGCTGAATATGTTATGATAAACATTCCTATTCCGGGAGGTTGTTCATATGCTGACAAGAAAAATAACTTAAAAAATGAATCGCACAGAGAATATTTTAAGAATGAAACAACCATCTTCTGTGATTATTTGGCTGAAGGTGAGTATACTTTTGAAATAGACTTGATTTCACGGTATTCCGGGTCATATACAATTAATCCTGCAAAGATTGAGTTGATGTATTTCCCGACATTTAATGCAAACAATGAGATTAAAATAATTAAGATAAAATGATTGCAACCCACACCGTCCCTTCGCTGCAAGGCACATTGGCAAAACGCACAAAGCCAACGCTTCAACCAAATTTTGCCAAAGAGCCTTTTCGCCCGTCCCGCTCCGACGCTGGACTGAGAGACAGTGCAAATATGATAGATAAACAGATAGTGGATAAAAACCGCCAGTGCCTAACAGCCGGTCATACGCAATTGCCGGACCCCGGGGTTGCTAAAGTTGGTTCCTTTGGATATCTTTCGGGTAACCCGACACGAAAGCGCCTTGAAACGGCAACTGCGCATACCGGCAAACGTTGGCGTTCATTAAAAAAGAAAACTGTAGAAGTCACAACATCCGTACAATTTTTAATCATTAACGTTCCTAAGAAATAAGATTATGGAGAAGGATTCAACATTCATTTTGAAAAGAGTTATTTCAATAATTATATTCATTATCATGCTTGTTTTTGATTGGTTTAT
>DUPP01000179.1 GCA_012838265.1 Clostridiales bacterium | reverse complement strand
TCCAGTTTTATTTGGATGCATTTATTGCGTCTCAGCAAAACAAGCCAAGATTCAGATTGCGCTTATGATATAATATTCTGCACAATCAAGAAAAATGATAGTGAAAACAGAAGAAAGAAATAGGAGTCAGAATGGGTGAAAAATCAATATTAGACCGAATTTACGCTTATTTTAAAGCTCCTGGTAAAAGAATCGACTCAATGAAGGCATATAAAGAACATATCTTTCAAATAGTCGATAAAACCATGAGCTATTCCATATCCAATCATCCTTTACCATTATGCATGATAGATTCTGAAGGAATGTTTCTTTGGTATAACAAAAAATTTGCAGATATCTATCAAGAAGCAGATGTAATCAATGATGGGATTACTCGTGTGACAGGATTAAAAGCATCAGATTTCTTTACGGAGGATCCCATAGAGAAACCAGTCATGGTTACTCATAATGGAAAGACTTATAAGGTTGTATCCTCTTATTTGGATGAGGACAAAAATAAAAGTGCAGTGCTTTACTGGATAGACATGACAAATTATGAGCTGGTAAAGACGTTATATAAGGATGAAAAAAGTTGCTATGCGTATGTTATAGTTGATAATTACGATGAACTCATCTCATCTTCACCGGACGATCGAAAGTCCATCGTAGCGGCAGAAATCGATAAAACTATCCGACAGTGGGCAGCAAAAATGTCCGCATCGATTACAAGATTCAGAAACAATCAATATTTCGTAGTCTTTGAGCAAAAACATTTTGAAAAGTTGGAAGCTGGAAAGTTCTCAATTTTAGATGAAGTACGGGAAATTGAGACAGATGCAGATTTCCCGGTTTCCCTTAGTATAGGAATAGGAGTCGGAGGAAAGACACCACAACAAGGAGACGAATATGCTGCCGCCGCTTTAGATTTGGCTCTTGGCCGGGGAGGCGATCAAGCAGTAGTGAAAAGGGTAAGCAAGATTGAATATTACGGCGGCAGATTACAGACGGTCGAGAAAAGAAATAAAGGAAAGTCCAGAATCATGGCACACGCTCTAAGGCAGCTGGTCGATCAGTCAGAGCAAGTTATTATCATGGGTCACAAAAAGCCTGATATGGATTCATTTGGAGCGGCTCTTGGCATCGCTAGAATTGCGATGAATAGGAATAAGCCTGTTTATATAATCATCAATTCATATAACGAATCCCTGGCAGAGATGTATGAGATAGCTGTGTCGACAGGGAACTATAATTTCATTAATAATGAAAAAGCCATAGAGATAACTAGCAAGGATACCTTGGTTGTAGTTGTGGATACGAGCCGTCCAAGCATGGTTGAATGCCCTGAAATACTGGAAAAGACAGATAAGCAGGTCGTCATTGATCATCACAGAAAAACAGAAGAATTCATTGAAAATGCATCACTTACTTATACGGAAGCCTATGCATCATCTACTTCAGAGCTAGTTACGGAAATTCTCCAATATAGCGGGGAAAAGAAAGATATCGATAAGTTTGAAGCAGAGTCACTTCTTGCTGGAATAATAGTAGATACCTACCGATTTTCAATTAAGACCGGCGTAAGGACTTTTGAGGCAGCGTCATGGCTGCGCAGAATGGGTGCAGATACAGCAAATGTAAGACAATTTTTTCAGACAGATATTGATTCTCTTAAATTACGATCTCAAATTGTATCCAGTGCTATCACCCCTCTTCCCGGTATAGCTATAGCAAGATGCAAAGGTCGTCATGCTGATGTACAGGTCATAACTGCAAGAGCAGCTGATGAAATGCTGAACATAAAAGGTATAAAAGCAAGCTTTGTTGTTGGAGAAGATGAGGAAGGTTTTACTGTGGTCAGTGCGCGATCTTTAGGTGAAATTAATGTTCAAACGATAATGGAGAAGCTGGGTGGAGGCGGCAACCTGACAAAGGCGGGAGCACAGATAGAAATGCCTGTCGAAAAGGCTATGAATCGCATCATTGAGCTGGTTAGCGAGGCAGAAGCATAATAGGAGGGTGAAAAATGATTGTAATATTAGAGAAAGACGTTAAGGGAGTCGGAAAGGCAGGAGAAGTCGTCAAGGTAAGTGACGGATATGCCAGAAATATGTTGATTCCTCGTGGATTTGCAAAAGAAGCGACCGACGCTAATCTTAAGATTTTAGAAAAACAAAAAGCGATTCAGGAGGAACAGCGTCAAAAAGAACTTGCTGAGGCAAAACAATTGGCCGAAAAAATGGCTAAGCTTAATGTTGAAATCGTCACAAAGTCTGGAGAAGGAGGACGATTGTTTGGTTCTATCACTTCCAAGGATATCGCAGATGCTCTAATGGATCAGCATAAAATAAGCATAGATAAAAGAAAAATCGTATTAGAAAGCCCGATAAAACAAATGGGCGAGTACAAACTGGATGTAAAGATATACCCGGAGGTTACAGCAAAGATTAAAGTAACAGTATCAGGACAGTAAGTTTACGTATTTTCTCAGTTGCAGCACCTATGAACGTCGCTTCAAAGAGGTATATTATGAGCCAATATGAAAGAATACCCCCACATAACGATGATGCTGAGAAATCTGTGTTGGGTTCAATCCTTCTTGACAAGGAAGCACTTTATGAAGTGCTGGAAATTCTCAAGCCAGAAGATTTCTACAGTGAAATACATAAGGAGATTTACTCCTGCATAATAGAACTATATAGAAAAAGTCAACCTATAGATATTCTTACTGTTTCAGAAGAACTAAAAAAACGGAAAACCTTAGAAATGGTAGGAGGTAGGGCATATGTTGCATTGCTGTCGTCAGTCGTCCCTTCTACTTCGAACGTAGGAGGATATGCGAAAATCATTGCTGAAAAAGCAGTGCTCCGTAAGTTGATTAACGCATCGTCAAATATTATTGAAAATGCATATCAAGAGAAGATGGAATCTGCCGAGGTTTTAGATTACTCTGAAAGAGTAATTTTTGAAATTGCTCAGTCTAGACAGAACAAAGATTATCAGGCAATTAAGGATGTTTTATGGAACAATATCACAATGATTGATGAAATGTCAAAGCTGGAGGGCAATATCACCGGCTTGACCACTGGCTTTATCGATTTAGATGCAAAAACTTCGGGAATGCAAAGATCAGATCTAATCGTCCTTGCAGCAAGACCCAGTATGGGAAAAACTGCATTTGCCTTAAATATAGCACAGCAGGCCGCGATAAAAGGAAAAGCAAAGGTTTTGATATTTAGTCTGGAAATGTCGCAGGAGCAGTTAGGCCAAAGAATGCTGAGTATGGAATCCAGAATTGAAATACAAAAATTGAAAACAGGGAATTTGGAACGTCAGGATTGGGATCAGATTCATATCGCATTGGATACCCTTTCCAAAACTAGTATTTACATAGATGATACGCCAGGTATCACTCCCATGGAGATTAAAAATAAATGCAGAAGGCTTAAGGCGGAGAAGGGACTGGATCTGGTCGTCATAGATTATCTTCAGTTAATGACCTTTGAAGGGAAAACTGAAAATAGACAGCAAGAAATTACGGCAATTTCCAGGTATTTAAAGCAGTTGGCCAGGGAAATGGATTGCCCGGTACTTGTGCTGTCCCAGCTTTCTCGTGCGCCAGAGCAGAGAGCTGACCATCGACCGATACTTTCGGACCTTAGAGAATCAGGCTCTATCGAACAGGATGCAGACATAGTTATGTTCCTGTATAGGGATGAGTACTATTTTCCTGATACTACCGAAAAACCTAACATATGTGAGGTAAACATCGCAAAACATCGTAGTGGTCCAACTGGAACCATTGAGCTTACCTGGCTAGGAAAGTACACCAGGTTTGTAGACAAAAGTAATATTAGTGAGAAATAAAATACATACAGTGCTAATGATTAGTTAAGGAATTTTAGATATGAATTTCAAAAAGGAGATTAACAAAGATTTTTATCTGAGAGACACTCATGTTGAAAATATTTTTATAAATGAATATATGCCCCAAGCTCCAGGCAATTATGTTAAAGTATATTTATTTGCTCTGATGTATGCTGATTTTGACAAGAATATGACGAACGAGACTATTGCGAAACACTTGGGCATGGAGGATGAAGACGTTTTAAAGGCATGGACCTATTGGGAAAAGTTGGGAGTGATCCGAAAACATTTTATAAAACCAGGCGATAAATTCCACTATCAGGTGGAATTCATCAATCTAAAGGGTCTTGTATACGGAAAGAAGTCAAAGGCCCGTAAACAGGATTCAAAGGTACCGGATCGATTAAAGGGTCTTATGGACAATAAAGACATTAAGAAAATGTACAGTAGAATCGAGCAGATAACAGGAAGACTATTCGAAGGAAATGAGCCAATGGAGATCCTTTCTTGGATTACGGATTATAATGCAACGCCTGAAATGATATTGTATGCTTATTCCTACTGTGTTAAGAAAAAAGGTCACAGCAACCATAAGTATGTAGCAGCGGTCGTTAAGGAGTGGGCAAATCAAGGGCTTAAAACAGCAGAGCAAATAGAAGACTATCTTGAAGAAATAGATAATCGCCACTATTTGTATAAAAGAGTCCTTCGGGCATTAGGTTTACTGCGTAATGCTACAGAAGAAGAAAAAAGAATAATGGACACATGGTTTGACCAGATGGGATTCACCATTGACAGGGTGCTTGAAGCTTGTAAGAAGACCACAGGCATATCCAATCCCAATATTAATTATATCAATACCGTATTAAAAGCGTGGAGTAGCGGGAATGAAAGGACTTCATCCAATAAAGGTGAAACAGGTTCTGGATACATAGCAAGAGTAATGAGATATTATGAAGAACTTAGAGCAAGGCATGAGGCAGAAGCTGAAGAAAGGCGTGCAGAGGTATATAAAAATATACCCAGAGTGAGAGAAATTGAAGAAGAAACTCGTAATATCGGACTGCAGATTTCAAAGATAATGCTTTCTGGTACAAACGATGTAAAGAGTAAAATCAAAGCTATGAAGGCAAGAATAGATCGCCTGAATGCAGAAAAAGCCTTTTTAATGACAGAAAATAACTTTACAATTGATTATATGGATTTAACGTATGATTGCCCCCTTTGCAAGGACACAGGCACACTTGATACGGGGGGACGCTGCAGCTGCTTTGCCGAGAAGCTTAAAAACATTCAAAAAACGGATTGAAAAAACTCGAATATAAAGATATAATGCTATTTGCAAGCATAACATTTGCGGCAGCATATGAAGATACCCACGTGAGGTGGTTGGGAGGAAGCATATGAAAAATATTAAAAGCCTTGGTAAGAAGATGTATTGCTTATGGACAAGCATAGCTTCAGGCGTTAATTATAGATTAAATAAAAAAGACAAAAACAATAAATCTGAAGACATAGATAGCACCTGTACATCAGTTTCAAGCTTGGATTTATCCGGAATGAATAAGGAACAAGCCAAAGCAGAAATTGATAGGCTTATCAATAAAAAGCTGGAAAAAGTTTCCGCAATGGAGTTTTTTGAGCTTGATTTTGATATTATTGAAAAAGAAAGACGAATGGTAAATGCTAACAAACGCATTGCCGAAAGAAGAAATAAAAGGAAGCAAAAGAAATCTGAAGAAGTGCAGATCATCTTAACGGATGAGGGCAGCTTTGAGGATTTTAAACCTGCTTCCATTTTTAATGAGATTCGATCAGAGGCCAATACCCCTAATTATGGTGAGATTCTACCAGAGGCATTTACTCTTAATTTTGATGAGATTCAGCCTGAGACCTTTATCCCTGAGGAAAAAGCAGTCGAAGAACCAATTAAAGGTCAGATTTCCATGTTCGATTCCTCTCAAGAAGAGGTCAATACATCTTTTGACTCAGCTATTGACAAGGTGTTTGATTTTTATGGGACGAACATAGCAAGACTGGTTCAAATATATCATAATGCCAAACATTTATTACATAAGAGACTTACGCCGCTGTTTATGAAAATAGAGGACAAGGCAGAACTAAAAAATAAGCTATATAGCATTAATTCTTCATTAGCAAAAAAGATAGAAAATGCAACTGATAAGATGTATACCTTTATTGAATTTATTGATATGAAGAATGATGCGGCAAGTTGTTTTGCCAGTCATATATGCAAAAAAATTCATAGAGGTTCAATTCAAGTCAGAGAGTTTGGTGAAAATAACAGAAAGAAGCTTATAGTCGGCTTTGGTGCGGGCGTTATCGTATATGCAGCAATCACCATGACAATAGGGAGCATGACAGCATACGAATATATCTATAATGGAAAAGTTCTTGGTGTTGCCAAAAATCAGGAGGATGTTTACAAGATCGTCGATGTTATCGGTGATAAGCTGAGCCATCAATATGATGCGGAGATTATTATTAACAAAGATAGAGACATACGTTTTAACAAGGTCATTGCTCTTAATCAGGAGATTGATAACAAAGAGGACATCCTGAACAAATTGACCTATATGCGTGATATGAAAGTAAACGGCTATGGAATTGTTGTTGATGGCAGATTAGTCTCTGTTCTTGAAAGTGAAAGAGCAGCCAAGAACGTTTTACATGAAGTAAAAAATAAATTTATGCCGAACGATGAAGATATCGAGTTAAAAGAGGTAGGGTTTGCTGAAAACGTTGAGATCAAAAAAGTCGAAACAAAGCTGGGTTCTATTAAGAAGAAGGACCAGGCTCTGGAATATATAATGTCGGGATCAATCGAGAAAAAGATTCATACTGTGCAATCGGGCGAGACCTTATCTGAAATCTCAAAGATATATGGCATCCAATTAAGCGAACTGCAAAGAGCCAACCCTGAGGTGATACCTGAAAAGATTCAAATTGGTCAGGAGATTTGTCTTAATCAAATCGTACCGTTAGTTACGGTTGAAACAGTAGAGGTTGCAAAATACAAGGAAACGATACCTTATGAAATCGCCTATGAAAATACCAGCAGCCTTTATAAGAATGAACAGACAGTAAAATCCTTGGGCATCAACGGAGAAAAGGATGTTGTTGCCGAAATAATAAGACACAATGGAATAGAGGTTAGCCGAAAAGAAATCAAGTCAACTATTATAACAGAACCAGTACCACAAGTAGTACTAGTTGGTACTAAGGAACCACCGCCGTTGATCGGCACAGGAAAGCTCATCTATCCAATCAGAGGAAAGCTTACTTCACGATACGGAACACGCTGGGGAAGATTGCATAAAGGAATTGACCTGGCAGCCCCCACCGGAACGAAAATTAAAGCAGCTGACGGCGGCAAGGTTATCTTTTCAGGATACAACGGAGCCCTGGGCTATACAGTTAAAATAGACCATGGTGGCGGCAGGGTCACTGTATACGGACATTGCAGCAAGCTGCATGTCAAAGCAGGAGAGCGAGTTTATCAGGGCCAGCATATCGCCAATGTAGGGAATACAGGGCGAAGTACCGGCCCACACGTTCACTTTGAAGTACATGTCAATGGAAAGGCAAAAAACCCATTAAATTATTTATAAATTTAAGAACATTCTATAGTTCAATAGACCGCAGCCTTGTGCGCAGCGGTCTTCATTTTTTAATGGGATAGCCTCACGGAGCAGGATCCGTTTCACTTGCGCAGGTGTCAAACAGGGGTTAGAAGCATAAAGGCAAGCCGCTACACCGCTTACTAAAGGTGCAGACATAGAAGTTCCTGTTTGAATGGAATAATTTTTTGGATTTTTTGCGTCCAAGGAACAGATATCTACCCCCGGAGCAATTAAATCTGGCTTGATAATACCGGAAAAAGTAGGACCACGGCTCGAAAAGCTGGCGACCTTTACGTTGCCGCTTTCATCAAATTTAGTCATATCTGCTGCCCCTACTGTTATTACCATAGGACTGATTCCAGGAGAGTTTATGGTACATTTTCCAGGACCGTTATTTCCTGCTGCTGTAACTACAGTATAACCATGCCGGACAGCTGCATTGGCACCTTTAACCAAGGAGTCACCTTCGTTATCTGGTTCTACTTTAACTCCAAGCGATAAATTAATCACTCGAATATTATATAGTCGTCCATTATTGATAATCCATTGAAGAGCAGCCAGTATATCAGATTCCGTACCATTACCTGAATCGTCGAGAGCTTTAATGGAGATTATATTAGCGCAAGGGGCAGTGCCAATATATTTGCATGATGTATAGCCGTTACCTGCGATAAGTCCCGCTACATGTGTACCGTGTCCGTCATCGTCATAGGGCATCTCTTTGTTGGCAAGAAGATCCTTGAATGCAACAATTCTATTCATCGGTTTTACAAGGTCATAATGGGGAGAAATACCGGTATCAATAACGGCCACACCCACTCCCTTACCTCTTTCTGTACTGCAATAAATTCTTTCTATATCCCTCTCAAAGTCTCCACATGCAGCCTGAACGGGTTTTGCGCGCGAAAAGAGAGGAGTTTTTGATACGATAGCATCTTTCCTGATAGAGGCTATCATTATATTGTTTGATAAAGTTTTAATTTTATCTTTTGGGATTTCAACCGAAACGGCATTAATGAAAGGCAATTCATATTTAATTTGACCATAGCTTTCAATAATGCAATCTCTTATCTCTTTGATAGTATGTTTTGAATATATAATAACGGGGATCATTTCCCCATGATTTGAATACTTTGAATACATTGTAATCACTTCCCTCGCCTCATAATATGAATAAGGGCTTGGGCAAGGTGAGTAGACGAAAAATTGGAAGGAGCGGATTTTTGACGAATACGTTTTTTTTTGATATAATAACTGAGCTGTTTGTGTGAATCACCTTACGAGGGGAACCGTTAGTCATGCCTTTAAATCCATTATTTGATGGAGTCTAAACGGTCGAGGTCTATAGTTAGGAGGATTTTCTTATGGACTCTAAAAAGGTTTTGATTATTGAAGACGAAAAGTCTATATCAGATATTATTAAATTCAATTTAGTCAAGGAAGGATTTGAAGTTGAGACTTCATATGACGGGAAGGAAGGCCTTTCAAAAGCTCTGTCTAATAAGCCAGATTTGATATTACTTGACGTGATGTTGCCTGTAATGGATGGTTTTCAAGTATGCAAAAAAATAAGGGAGACAAATACGATACCTATTATTATGCTGACAGCAAAAGAGGAAGAAGTGGATAAGGTTCTTGGCCTTGAGCTTGGTGCCGATGATTATATCACTAAACCATTCGGTATGAGAGAGCTCATAGCAAGAATTAAAGCGAATATACGCAGAACAGATTTGATGAAGGACCTTAAGGATGCACCTTCCAATATTAAGTATTTTGGAAACCTTGCCATTGATTTAAATAGATATGAAGTGCGAAAGAATGAAAAAGCGCTGGAGCTTACACTACGTGAATTTGAACTATTAAAATACCTGGCAGAACGTGAAAATAAAGTATTTTCAAGAGAACAACTATTGGAGGAAGTCTGGGGATATGAATACTACGGGGATATTCGTACTGTAGATGTAACAGTAAGGAGATTAAGAGAAAAGCTGGAAGATGATTCTAGCAATCCAAAGTACATAATGACCAAAAGAGGAATAGGATATTACTTTAGGAGGCCGTAAAGTTTATGTTTGCGAAAAAGAGATGGTCTGGTATAAGGTGGAAGATAGTATTGATATACTTTCTTCTTGTCTTTATCGCAACAACAATAATTGGAGTTTTTATTATGAGCCAATTAGAGGCCTACTATAAGAACTCTATACGTGACAATATATCAAATTTAGTTTTGGAAGGAACTTTACTGTCCTCCTTTACGGAATATGATAATTTGATCAGCCATCAGGAAAGAATCCAGTCAAATATTATAAATTGGTCAAGGGGGATTCAGCAGGAGATATTCGTCGTAGATGATGATTTTACGATTGTTGCTTCAAACAATGAGAAACAGATATTAAAGAGTGCTGTCACTTTACTGGACCAGAACTTGATTTTCAGCGGCCTTAACGGTGAAATTGCGGAAGCAGACGGAATAATTAAACTGCAAAACAAAGAAATTCCTGTCAAAAATATGGTATTTCCAATTGGGGAAGAGGATAACATCAAAGGGGTTCTTTACCTTAGGGAAGATATGACCAGCGTTTACGAAACTATAGATCAATCAAAGCTTATATTTGTCCGAGCAATGGCCATAGCCCTTCTAATAACGGTTGTTCTTGGCTTTTTTATAGCGAGAAGTATAACCGTACCAATCAATGATGTAACGGAAAAGGCAGAAAAGATGGCACAGGGAGATTTCAGTCAGGAGGTCAGCGTCAAATCGGACGACGAAATCGGCCGTCTTGCCGAAATGTTCAATCTGCTTAGAAAACAACTCAACCTTACTTTATCGGAAATATCTAATGAAAAAAGCAAACTGGAGACAATTTTGCAATATATGGCTGATGGATTGATTGCAGTTGATTTATCCGGCCATATCATCCATGCCAATCCTGCCGCTATGTCTATGCTTAATATAAGCGAGGAGGATAAAGCAAACAAACATTACGATGATATCATAAGAGACTATAATGAAAACTTGATTTTCGAGCGCTTGAGGGAAAATTGTAAAGATGGAGGAGTTGCGGATAAATTTTCTTACGGCGGTTCTATCTTTGCTGTAAGATACGACAGATTTAAGGATGAAAACGCACAGGATGTAGGGATTATCATGATTCTACAGGATATTACTGCCCAACAGAAACTTGAAAATATGCAGATGGATTTTGTAGCTAATGTATCACATGAATTAAGAACGCCGCTTACAACTATAAAAAGTTACACTGAAACCTTGCTGTGCGGCCAGGTTGATGACAAGGAAACGACTAATCAGTTTTTGAAGATAGTTGATACGGAAGTAGACAGAATGAATCGCCTTGTGAAGGTTCTGCTTCAGCTTTCCAGATTAGATTATAAGCAGGAGAATTGGAACATGAGGGAGATTAATCTGATTCCTCTTATTAAGTCAGTAGTGACTAGAGTTGAGATGACAGCAAAAAATAAGAACCAGCATCTAAATTATATTTTTAACGACAACCAGAAAATCATGTCAGTAGCCGATAGGGATGGAATAGAGCAGGTGCTGCTTAATGTTCTAAGCAATGCAATCAAATATACACAGGAGGGCGGGAGAATAGACATCGATGCATTGACTGTGGGAAAAAATGCTCATATTATCATTACCGATAACGGTATAGGTATTCCAGAAAAGGAGCAGTCCAGAGTGTTTGAGCGGTTCTTTCGAGTGGACAAAGCAAGATCAAGAGAGATGGGTGGCACAGGCTTAGGCTTGGCTATCTCAAAGCAAATCATTGAGGAACATAAAGGCAGTATTGAAATTGAAAGTAAGGAAGGACGAGGAACGAAAGTAACAATATCTCTTCCCTTGTCAATTACAAGGGGAAAACAAAATATTGAATAAGTATAAGGAACAAAACATTATTAAAAAAACCCTATCAATCTTAGTAATACATAATATACTGTTAACTTTGAATAAATAGATACCCCTAATAATATATTGTAAAGGGGTGTTTTTTTATGGATTCACATGTTGTTAACATCGATAATAGAGAAAAGATTTCTATTACAGGGGTTACTGACATAGAGAGCTTCAATGAGGAAGTCATACTGCTGATTCTAAAAAACGGTGGACTTATCATCAAAGGAGAAGGTCTCCACGTACAAAAATTGGACTTGGATGAAGGAGTGGTCTTTATTTCAGGTGCTATAGGCTCGGCAGTTTATACTGAAAAAAAAGATAAACAGGAAAAGGGGTTCCTTAAAAAGATTTTGAAATGAATCCAGAAATTAATCCATTAATTATTGATCAATCCTTCGAATTTGTCATCATGCTATTTGCAGGTATGACTATTATGCTGTTTCACGATATCTTTGTAAGAATTAAGAAAAGGTTTAAGCCGGGGAGAGGGATGTCCTTTTTCCAGGATATTTTGTTTTGGATTTTTGCGGCTATAGTTACCTCATCCTTTCTTTATTATTGCTGTTACGGAAGGCTAAGCGTTCATGTGCTCATTGCATTTGGAACCGGCGCTCTCTTGTGGAAAAAATTCTTTTGTGCTAAAATGAGCTAGTAAAATCTGTTCCAAAGACGGCTTTACTACCAAAGGATAAAAGCTAATTAAAACCATTAATTCAGCTAAAGGTGGATTCATGCGGAAAAGAAAAAAACTTCGCAGCAGAGAATATAAGAATAATAGCCGGGTAATCAGTATAGAAGAAGCAAGACAGGAACGAAAGCGAAAAAGAGACGAGGCTGCAAAAAGAAACAATCGCAGAAAAGTAAAAAAGACCTTAACCCAGAGGCAAGCAATTAAAAAAGCTCGCCGGAGAATGGTGTACTTTTTTATTTCTTTTTTTATTTTAATTATTATTGGAATTTCGATTTTTAATATTGTTAGTTTAAAGCTTGCTGAAGCCAGAGTGATGGAAGAACAGCAGGAACTACTGAATAAGAAGGCTATGCTTGAGTCAATTTATATCCAGGTTAACAGTCCGGAATATATTGAGCAGCAGGCTAGACATCAGCTGAGAATGATTAAACCAGAAGAGATTTTATATGTACTTCCCGATGAGGATGAGAAGGAGAATAAGGGAGGTATTGTTCCAAATTAGGAGATCTTATGATTAAAGAAATCATAGTTGTAGAAGGAAGAGATGATGAAGCAGCTATAAAAAGAGCGATTGAGGCAGAAACTATAGCTACCCATGGTTTTGGTATCAAGGCAGAAACCTTTAAGCGTATTGAAAAAGCCTATGCTGAAAAAGGAATCATTATATTCACCGATCCAGACTTTGCAGGAGAGAAAATAAGAAAAAGGCTTACTGAACTATTCCCAGAGGGGAAGCATGCTTTTTTATCAAGGGAAAACGCATTGAAAAATGGCGATATAGGAGTAGAAAATGCTACGCCTGAAATGATTAAAGAAGCAATAAAAAAGGCCAGACCTTCTATCGCAAATAAACGATGTGAGTTTAATTATGAGGATTTACAGGAGTACGGGCTTGTGGGAGCGGCGGGTGCTGCAGAAAAAAGAGACAAGCTGGGTAAGATTTTAGGTATAGGCTATGGCAATGCAAAAGTTCTTCTAAACAGACTAAACCAATATGGGATTAAACGTAAAGAATTTTTAGATGCTTTGATTGAGGTGGACAAGCAAAAAGACTGTAAACAAGATCAAGATGAAAAAGATAATAGTATAGATTCAAAAAAATGAAACACAAAAGGATATAAGATGAAACTATATTCACCTACGACGATAAATGAGATTATTAAAAAGTATGGCATCAGACCTATAAAAAGTCTCGGTCAAAACTTTATAATTGATAAAAATATTATTGATAAAATAATCGAGAAATCTATGATAGGTAAAGAGGACCTGGTAATAGAAATAGGACCGGGGATTGGAGTACTTACCGCTGCTGTTGCTGAAAAGGCAGCCAAGGTTATTGCCATAGAAATTGACGAAAACTTGATTCCAATTTTAAACGAAACCCTTAGTGAATATAACAATATTGAAATAATAAACAATGATATTTTGAAAACCAATTTAGAAAAGGTATTGGAACAAAACAAAGAGGTAAACGGTCAAAAAATCAAGAGGGTTAAGATTCTTGGAAATCTGCCGTATTATATTACAACTCCAATAATAATGAAAATTATGGAGGATAGGGTAGCGGTAGACAGTATCACCGTTATGATGCAGAAAGAAGTGGCGGACCGTATTGTAGCTGAACCGGGAAGCAAAGCCTATGGGGCACTTTCCGTAGCAGTGCAGTATTACTGTACTGTTACTCATGTGGCTAACGTATCGAAAGAAGTTTTTTTTCCCCGCCCTAAGGTTGACTCCACAGTGATTCGTTTGGACCTCAGAAATGAAAAGCATATTCAACTTAATGATGAGGATGCCTTTTTTGCAGTTGTAAAGGCTGGCTTTGGACAGAGGAGGAAAACCCTTTTGAATTCGCTGACAGGAATTTACGGGTTGACGAAGGATGAAATCGGTTCCATAATTAAAAATGCAGGCATTGATCCGGCTCGGAGAGCAGAAACACTTCAGCTTCAGGAATTTGCAGCGCTGGCAAATATGATTCGACCCAAAAACAATTGACTGGAGGCAGACGACTTTAATGAAAAACTTTTTTGATAGATATCTTTATAATTCCATTGCCTTGTGCGTGGTATTATCAATAACTATAAATATTATAATTGAATCTGTAAGCAGGAAGTCGTTATGGGAAAGCCTAGATTATTTTATAAATTCTCCCATGACTTTTCTTTATAATACATTTTTGATTTTTTGTACTTATTCCATTGTTTATTTGGTAAAACGCAGAATTTTTGTTTACGTAGTGGTTTCCATATTCTGGCTTGCTATAGGGATAACTAATGGTATAATCCTAAGTTTCAGAATGACACCGTTTACGGTTACCGATTTAGCATTGCTAGAATCAGGAATATCAATAATTCCTAATTATCTCAGCACATCAGAAATCATACTTGCGGTGTCTGTCGCGATATTGATCATCACAGCTCTTATTCTTGTTTTTATTTTTATGCCTAAACATAAACGAAAAATAAAATATACAAAAAGTATTTTTGGTATTTTCGTTTTAGGGATAACCTTATGGGGATTTACAAATATCGCAATCAGTCAAAACTGGGTGTCAACCCATTTTGGTAATTTAGGGTATGCTTATAGGGATTATGGCCTTCCGTACTGTTTTATGAATACATGGCTGAACACAGGGATTTCGGCTCAACCAGACTATTCTAGAGAAAAAATACTTAGTATCTTTACACCTGAAGAGTTAGAGGAATTAGAAAGCATTCCGGTAAGCAGCATAAGCACAAATGATACAAATGAACGTAAGCCAAACGTAGTCATGCTTCAAATGGAATCCTTTTTTGATCCGACTTTGCTTGAGAAAACTAAGTATTCAACCGATCCGATCCCCAATTTTCGTAAGCTCAAAAACGAATATTCTTCAGGCTTTCTGACAGTACCATCTGTAGGCGCAGGAACGGCTAACACAGAATTTGAGGTGTTATCCGGTATGCGTGTAAGATTTTTTGGTCCAGGGGAATACCCTTACAAATCTATATTAAAGGATAAAACATGCGAAACCATAGCATATAATCTAAAGCGATTGGGATACGGAACACATGTTATACACAATCATAGAGGAGCATTTTATGGAAGAAATAATGTTTTGGCAAATTTAGGGTTCGATACATTTACCTCTTTGGAATATATGAATGGGGTTATAAAAACACCAAAAAACTGGGCTAAAGACGGTGTTTTAAAAGAAGAAATCCTAACTGCTCTTCAATCCACTGAAAGCGAGGATCTGGTTTATACGATTTCAGTTCAGGGTCATGGAAAGTACCCTAGTTCACGAATTTTTGATGACCCGGTAGTCACTGTTGATGAAATAGGAATAGAAGAAGATGCACTGGCTTTTGAATATTATATCCAACAGCTTTATGAAATGGACGTATTTATTGGAGAATTGGTGGCTGCCCTTGAACAATTTGAAGAGGACACAGTGCTTGTTATTTTTGGAGATCATCTGCCAAGCCTCAACATCAGTGCAAATGATCTGGTTAACAAAAATATATACGAAACAGAGTATATTATATGGGATAATTTTGGATTATCAAAAGAAGACAAGGACTTATTTGCATATCAGCTCAGTGTCGAGGTGCTTAATAGGATAAATATTCATGAAGGAATACTAACTAAATATCATCAAAACCATAGTCAGGATTTAGATTACCTGGTAAATTTAAAGGCGCTTCAATATGATATGTTGTATGGAAAAGGATATATTTTTGATGGAATATGCCCTTATGAACCTACCGATCTGCAAATGGGTATAAGAGAGATTAAAGTAGAAGCTGTAGTTGAAGTTGGAAATGAATATTATATCAAGGGAACGAATTTTACTCCTTACAGCAAAATATCCATAGACGATAGGGTGCTCGATACCATATTCCTAGGTCCTTCAGTTTTAGGCCTTCTGGAAGAAGTTAAACCCGAGGACGTTTATAAAATGAAGGTAAGCCAGGTTGAAAAAAACAAAGAGATCCTCAGCACGTCCGAGTAATGCGCATAACATTAAAAATTTATGTTTATTGATTCAGGAGGAATAATAAAATGAGAAAAGTAATATCAACAAAGGCGGCCCCTTCGGCTATAGGGCCATATTCACAAGGAAATATTTTTAATAATCTGATTTTCACCTCAGGTCAGATTCCTTTAAACCCTGAAACGGGAGATATTGTTGGAACCTCAATCGAAGAACAAACAGAACAGGTACTGAAGAATATAAAAGCAATACTTGAAGAAGCAGGAAGCTCTATGAACAAAGTTATCAAAACAACAGTATTTTTGAAGGATATTAAGGACTTTGTAGCTATGAATGAAGTATATGCCAGGTATTTTGAGGAGGGTTCATACCCTTCGCGTTCCGCAGTAGAAGTTGCTCGCCTCCCAAAAGACGTATTGGTAGAAATCGAGACAATAGCATACCTGTAATAAATGTAATGTGATATATTAACATTATAAGCCAACATAATAAATAAATCTAAAAATCCCTCTTGTGACATTAATGAATGACACAAGGGGGATTTATGTGTTTTATTGTCGAAATATTGTGTAAAATTATGACGCAAAATATCTCAAGTTTACGATATGCTGTAATTAAGTAATGAATAAGCTAAGGAAATTGGGAGTATGGATGGATTTGATATCAGTAGCCTTTGTATAAGGGCAAAATTACAATCAATTGTTTTAACTGGAAATCAGGGGGTAATAAAATGAACAAAAGAGGGAGTTTAAAAATTTATTTTGGGTATTCTCCAGGGGTTGGAAAAACCTATAAAATGCTAAAAGACGCACATGAAAAATCAAGAAAGGGAGTCGATGTATTGGTTGGATACATCGCCCCACATTCTAGTAATGAAACTAAAGAGTTGATGGAAGGGCTTGAGATTTTGCCGTTAAAGCTGATTGCCAGCAGTAAAGGTATAATTTCGGAGTTTCATTTAGAGGGAGCCTTATTCCGCAAGCCGCAGATAATACTAATCGATGAAATGGCCCATGCGAATGCGGAAGGCTCGAAACATGAGAAACGCTTTCAGGATATCGAAGAATTGTTGGAAGCCGGAATAAGTGTATACACAACTGTAAATGCGCATCAAATAGAAAGTCTAAGCCAGGTTGTAAACGATACTCTTCAGATTCCTTTTGAAGAACGAATACCAGATTACATATTTGACTATGCAGAAAGTGTAGAATTTATCGACCTAGAGCCGGAAGAACTGATTCGAAGATTTAGAGAAGGTAAGATTAAAGGTAAAGAAAAAACGCTAAACTTTTTAAAAGGGTCATTAAATAAGAAAAAATTGTACAAGCTTAGAGAGTTATCTATAATGAGAACTACAGAGAGGATTAATCAGGTTTGTAACTGGAGCTGATCGTTCGTACCCAGTTTTTTATTTCAGAAAGCTCTGCTGCATATAATTAATAAAAGTGCGTTAATAAGACTTGGGGTCACAACAGGGATTGCTTATGCAGTCCCTGTTGTGATATATTGAAACAAAAATATATAAGCGATATTTTTTTAGCCTAAGATGGAAAGGTATAATATGGTTATATTAAGGACCGAGAACTTGACAAAAAGTTATCAAATGGGGGAAATAGAAGTAAAAGCGCTTCAGGAAACTAGTTTTGAAATTGAAGAGGGAAAATTTATAGTGATACTAGGGCCAAGCGGCTCTGGAAAGAGTACCCTCCTTAACATTATTGGCGGAATGGATCAGCCGACTTCCGGCAAGGTGTTTTTACGCGATGAAGAAATAACCGCATATAGCGAAAAAGAGCTGACAGAATATCGCCGGAACAAAATTGGATTTATATTTCAGTTTTATAATATTATGGCTAACCTGACTGCAGAAGAAAATGTAGAGCTTGCGACGGAAATATCCCAAAATCCTTTACCCGTCGACGAAATACTGGAGGCTGTAGGTCTAGGAGAAAGAAAAGATCATTTTCCATCTCAATTAAGCGGTGGCGAGCAGCAGCGTGTTTCGATAGCGAGAGCCGTTGCTAAAAATCCTGAGATACTTCTTTGCGATGAACCTACAGGAGCACTGGATTTTGAAACAGGAATTGCAATATTAAGCTTGCTGCGTAAGCTTAACCGGGATATGGGGAAAACAGTCATCATAATTACTCACAATTCGGATATCGCTTATATGGCGGATCGTATTATCAAAATGAGAAGCGGCTGTATCATAGAGGATATAATCAATGAAAATCCTATAGATGTTGAGGATATCGTATGGTAAGTCATAGAAGAAAACATAGGCTCCCAAAGATTGACCTTATGCTTATACGAATGATAAATCATTCGAAGGGGCAGTTTATTGCCGTATTAACCATTATCACCATGGGGGTTGCGATATTTACGTCTTTAAACATGGCTTCTGTAAATATGAATAATACTGTTGATGCCTATTACAAACAAAACAACTTTGCAGATCTTTTTATTCAAACTGTTGCAATTCCATACCAAAAGGTAAAACAGCTTGAGGATATTAATGGTGTTGATCAAGCTATGGGCAGAATTACTCTTGAGGTACCTATGATTACAGATAATCAAAACGAGAGGGTAAACCTGCGTTTAATTACAACTACTGGTGATGAGAATGAGATTAACCGTTCTACATTATTGGAAGGTAAATTGATTTCAGACTCTGGGAGAGAAGCCTTACTTATTGAACAGTTTGCTAAAGCCAGGGGAATCGGTACAGGTGATGAGATTAATGTTCAAATTCGAGGAAAACAGTACGCTTTAGAGGTCGTGGGTATTGTTGCCAATCCGGAATTTATTTATATAATGGAAAACAACCAGTCTATTTTACCGGCAGAGAAAAACTTCGGTATTTGCTATGTGACAGAGGAGTTCGGGCAGCAGGCCTCTGGATTGATCGGAAGCTATAATGAACTGCTGATACGTTATGATGTCTATGCGGATGAAGAATTATTAATTGATGATGTAGAGAATGCATTGGATCTTTATGGCGTAAAGCAGACCATAAAGCGAGAGGATCAATTGAGCAATGCTATAATCAATCAGGAATTAGTCCAATTAAATAATATGGCGAGTACGATCCCAATCCTATTTCTCGTTGTGGCAGCTTTGATACTTATGATGATGCTTTCCAGGATGGTTAAAAAGGATAGAATTAAAATTGGAGTTCTAAAGTCAATTGGATATAGGAACGGGCAGGTTTTATTTCACTATGTAAAATACTCCTTGAGTGCAGGTGTTATAGGAGGAGCTGTAGGAGCGGTTCTTGGAATGCTGCTTGCTGGTGCTATTACGAGACTTTTTCTTGAGTATTTTCATATTCCTATGCTTCGGGTTGAGTTTTATTATTCATATCTTATCATAGCGATCATTCTATCAGCTGCTTTTTGTATTCTTTCTGGACTTATTGGAGCAAGAGGTGCACTTAAGATTACTCCTGCCGATGCAATGCGGTCGGAAGCACCAAAATCGGGAAAAAGAATACTGCTGGAGAAAATCCCTTTTTTCTGGAAACGATTGTCCTTTAGCAGTAAAATGATCAATAAAAACATATTCAGGATTAAGAAACGGACATTGTTTGTAATGGCTGGGATTTCTTTGACATATGCGATGATGCTGTTCAGCACCAGCATGCCTAGTATCATGGACCAGATGATGAATGAGCATTTCAAGGAATTCCAAAAGATGGATTACAATATAGGTTTTACAAGTCCTGTTCATTATAATACAGTAAGAGATATGGAGCATCTGATCGATGCGAACTACATTGAGGGAAAATTGGAATATCCCTTCGAGCTGACAAACGGCAACAAAAAGAAAGCAGTAAATATAATAGGGCTCTCCAGAGACACAAGGTTTTATACCTTTATTGACAATAAGGGAAATGAAATAAACCTACCAAGGCAGGGAGTGCTTGTCACTGAGAATCTGGCCAAGGCATTGGATATAGAAAAGGGTGATTTGATACAAGTAAATAACTATATTCCCAATAGAGAAGATATTATCGTCCAGGTCAAAGGCGTAATTAGACAATCCTTAGGTATGAATGCTTATATGGATATTGATACAATGGGGAAGCTGCTGCTTGAAAAGAACGTTATCAATGGAGTATATATCGATTCCAGCGACCCTAATATAAACGAAAAGTTAATTAAAGCTGCTAATATCGGCCCGGTCATGTCTATTGCAGATATGAGAAGTGCTTATGAACAATATATGACGATGGTAAACATATCCATAGGCATCATGGTTCTCTTTTCAGGAATTCTAGGATTTAGTATAGTATATAATGCCACTATAGTTAGCCTTAGTGAACGAGAAATGGAGTTTTCGTCATTGCGTGTACTGGGGTTTAGTAAATGGGAAATATTTATGATGATCGTGAGAGAAAATAATATTCTCGTAATTTTAGGTATTGGTTTTGGAATTCCATTAGGATTTCTGATGTCTGAATATAGCGCTGCTGCGTTCAGTACTGATATTTATACTGTGGATATGACACCGACTCTAACAGCACTTGTATATGCGGGGATTTATACTGTAGTATGCGTTTTTCTTGCTCAGTTGGCAACCTACAGAAAAATACAGAAGCTTGATTTCCTGCAGGCGTTGAAAAATAGAGAATCTTAATATCTTAATAAATAATAGAATCAATAGAAGCATAATACACAATAAAAGCTGCATGTCGTGAATTTTTTATAGGCACTTAGATAATTCTAACTTTAATATGCCAGAAAGGGAAAGGATTATGAAGCAATTAAAAACAAATAAAAAGTGGTTATTAATAATTGCCGTGGTGCTGCTTGCCGCCGCATCAGCTGCTGTTTTTATGAAAACAGAAGTATATGTTAAAGCTGCAACAGTGGATCGGGGGGAAGTAAAAAAGATACTGAAAGAGAGTGGAACTGTAGAGTCGGCACGGTCTATCATAGTAACTGCAAAAAATTCAGGTGAAATCAATAACTTGCTGGTTGAAGAAGGGCAAAGTGTAAAATCAGGGGATTTATTAATAAGCAGTGATGGAACCAGTGCCAAGTTGGATATAAAAAGCTTACAGGCAGAGTTATCCGGGTTAAGGGAACAATACAAACAGGCAAAAGAGCTGGCAGATAAAAATAAAATACTTTACGAGCAGGGTGCTTTGAGTTACTCAGAATATAATGCCTCCAACACAGCAGTAAAACAGCTGGATGCACAAATATCTTCCATGCAGTACTCCATTGACAGCTATATTGTATCTTCAGGAGCTTCGGGGATAAGTGCACCTGTTGATGGGGTTATTACCGGAGTATATGTCAAAGAAGGCGAATCTGTTATTGTGGGCACACCTATCCTTGAAATTTCAGATCTAAATGAAATCTATGTAAAAGCGGATTTTATTGCAGAAGATGCAGATTTGATCCGTGAGGGTGATCAAGTTAGAATTTACAATAAAAATACAGGTTTTTCTGATGAAAAGGGTACCGTAAAAAAGATTCATCCTAAGGCTGAAAATAAAATGTCTGATCTAGGAGTAAACCAGAAAAGAGTAACTGTTGAAATTTCATTTGGAACCACGGAGAAAATTCGTCTTGGCAGCAATGTGGATGTAGATATAATCGTGGAGAAAAAAGATAGTGTTTTGCGTATTCCAGATTTAGCAGTTTTTGAAAAGGAAAAGAAAAATTGTGTTTATGTAATTGAGGAAGACAAAGCGGTTCTGCGTGAAATCGAAACAGGTCTTGAGGGAGAGGATTACTTAGAAGTAATATCAGGGGTCTCAGAAGGAGAAGCAGTTATACTTTCGCCCGGTGATGATATCGCTGAAGGAGTCAGGGTAAAAATCATAGAGTGAATGGAATGCAAAACGGTTTGTAGGTTAGTGGATACATAAAAGGAGGCTGTTCACATGTAGGAATGAAGAAATTGTTCAGAACAGCCATAGAGATCAAAGCGCCGAAAACTTCAAAAGAATCGGAGTAAAGTTTGATTCCTGTTTTATTTGTTATCCTTGATCCTTGTTCTTCAGATTTTTTCTGGTTTCTGCTTCAAAGACTTCAGATACATTGCATTTATCTCGTGAAGAGGGGCAGCCAGCGCACCCGCTGCAGCAGCCTGCACTCTTTTTATTTTTAATGCTTCTAACAGCTAAGATTACAGCGATAAGAATTAGTGTACCTATTATGAAATCGATCATTTATGCTCTCCTTTCCTCATAAAAGAGGCTTTTTTACAAAAATTGTATTAATATAATATTAACTTAAATATTTGATAAACTATAACGGATGCCAACCATGCAAATGCAAGTTGGAATGTTATTACGAATGTTGTCCATTTTGCTGATTTAAGTTCTTTTGCGATTACTCCAAGTGTAGCAATACAGGGTGTATAAAATAGTACAAAAATCATCATTGCGTATGCATTTAATGGACCAAATCCTATAGCCTCTAATGATTGATAAATTGTGCTAATCCCTGCTTCATCGATGTTAATGATTCCAAACAGGATACCCATACTTGATACAACTACTTCTTTTGCTGCTAAACCGGCAATTAATGAAAGACTTATCTGCCAGAATCCAAGCCCTGCCGGCTCAAGTATTGGAACTAAGAAACGTCCAATGGCAGCCCCAAAACCTTGGGACATATCTTCTACATATCCTGTTGTGCTGAACCTCAAGATAAACCATAGTATTATAGAAGCTACGAAAATCGTTGTTCCTGCTTTGGCTAAATATTCTTTTACGTTTTCCCATACATATATTAAGATGCTATATAAATTAGGGTTCTTATATTCAGGAAGTTCAATTAATAACTGATTTACTTCTGGCTTTTCGCCTGGTGCTTTTAATTGGTCTATTTTATTTTCTACCTTTGTAGCTGCATATGAAGTTAAAAGCCCTGCTACTAATCCAATAATATACATTGATAAAGCTGCTAAGGAGGCTAACTTGCCAAAAAACATACCGGATAGCAAAACGTAAATCGGTATCTTTGCACTGCATGACATAAATGGTGTAATAAGTATTGTTTTTCGTCTATCTCTTTCATTTTCTAAGGTACGTGTTGCCATAATTGCAGGAACAGTACAACCAAATCCAAGAAGCATTGGGATAAATGCTCTTCCCGACAGACCAATTTTATTCATGATTCCATTCATGACATAAGTTACCCTTGCCATATAGCCGCTATCTTCTAAAAATGCTAATGCTAAGAATAGAATAGCAATATTAGGTAAGAATGTTAAAACAGTACCGACTCCAGCAATAATTCCATCTACAATTAAAGATATCAAGATGGGTCCTGCATTAATTGCTGAAAGACTACTATCTACCCATATACTTAAGCTTTCAAGCCAGCCTTCAAATATTCCCTTTATTCCGTCACCAAGGGCAAATGTCAGTAAAAACACAAGCCCCATAATTCCAAAAAATATGGGCATTCCCCATATTCTATGTGTCAGAACCCTGTCAATTTTATCTGTACGCCTTGCTCTTTCTTGTCTGTTTATAAGAACCTCTTCGATTACTTCTTCGATAAAATCGTACTTTTGCTTTATAATCTCAGTTTCGTAACTTTTATCTAAAATATCAGAAACATCAACAGGACAAGTGTCCATTATTTCAGGATCCTTTTCCAATAGTTTTATTGCATAAAAACGTGGATTGTATATATCAGGATTATGTTCCCGTAGTCTTTCTGTTATCTTAGTTATTTTATCTTCAATTAAATCGCTATAAACCACTATAGGGTCATTTTCAGGTTCGATTTCTGTATGATGTGATACAGCATGCATCAGAATATCTAGTCCAGTTTTCTTTCTGGCAGATACCGGAATAACCGGAATTCCTAGCATTTCAGGCATGCGATGTAAGTCAATCTCCATTCCTCTTTCTTCGACTATATCCATCATGTTAAGTGCTAAAACAACAGGTTTGCCAATTTCAATCAGTTGAAGTGTCAGGTAAAGATTTCTTTCAAGATTAGACGCATCAACAACATCAATAATTACGTCTACGTCATCACTTAAAATATATTGTCGACTTACTTTTTCTTCTATAGAGTAAGAGGTCAAGCTATAGATTCCGGGTAAATCCACTAATTTATATGAATGGTTATGTGACTTAAAAACTCCCTCTTTTTTCTCAACAGTTACACCAGGCCAGTTAGCGACTTTTAGCTTTGCCCCAGTATAAGCATTAAAAAGAGTGGTTTTGCCACTATTTGGATTACCAATAAAGCCTACTTGTAGTTCCTCAGTTTGAGGAGAATTATTATCTGAACCGTTGTGAGTTTTGTTATATTCCGCCTTTGCCATGACGATTCCTCCTACGCTTGCCCCAGCCGTTTTTCTTTCCTCTTATATCACTTTCCGTCATATCACGAACAATGATATCGTCGGCTAAATCTTTACCAATAGCAAGCCTAGAACCTCTTACAAGAAAAATGATAGAACCATCTATCGCTTCGTTAAGTTTACTGATTAAAGTTCCTTCTGTAAGTCCCAATGATTCCAATCTTCGCTTCCCTGGTTGTTTGAGCATAGATTTTTCAACTATATATACATTTCCTCTTCTACAATCCTTTAAAGTCATCATTTTGTATACCCTCAGTTATTACTCTGAAAAATAATATTCTTTTTTAACGTTAGAGTTAGCATAAGCTAACTTCTTTTCGAAAATTTACAGAACTCTGAGTTCTGTAATATAAATCGGTTAAATTTATTATGACAATTTATTTTGATGATTTGACAATATTATTTAATTTTTCAAGCTATTAGCTATTGTTATATTAAATATACCCCGAGTTAGCCGCCGCTAACTCATATATAGTGTACTATTATTAATGATATTTTGTCAATATATTTCCATAATTGTTTTTAAATTTTCAAGGTAAATGGATTTCATGGCAAAGAATGATTTTTAGAACAAAGAAAAGCGAACTTCCGCTCACATTGAATTGCATAATATTTTATGATAGTATAATTTTATGATAATATACTAATCAAGGTATATTTTGTTACGGGGGATACTATGAAAATTAAGGAATCAGGTGAAAACTATTTAGAGACAATACTCATTTTGCAAAATAAGAACGGCTCCGTTCGCTCTATCGATATAGCCAATGAGCTGGATTACACGAAAGCGAGCATTAGTAGAGCAATGGGTATCTTAAAAAAGGCAGGATATATCACTATGGAAGAAAGTGGTGAAATTCATCTGACAGAAGCAGGATATGAGAGAGCGACTCAGATTTACGAACGCCATAGGCTGATTACTAAGTATTTGGTAAATGCCTTGCAAATAGATGAAAAAGTTGCGGTTGCTGATGCGTGCAGAATCGAGCATGTAATAAGCCAAGAGTCATTTCAGCAAATAAAGAAATGGGTAGAAAAAAATTGTGAATAATAATTGCAAAAAAATTGTGAACAAAGAAGTTTTATCATACTCATAACTAATTATCCGGGATCATAGATACCCGGATTTTTTAGTGTCAAAGCTACTTTAATTGCCGATTATTGAACGTTTTTGTCTTGGTTATTCGACATGACAGAACATTTTCCAGGCTATAATATAAAAATGAAACTCAGTTTCAATTTCAGAGCAAAATCAAATGAATAACTTGAGGAATTAATTAAGAAAGGCTAGGAAAATACAGCTATTGTTAATATAAATCAAATGAATAACTCGAGGAACTAATTAGCTGAAACATTGGTTGATAGGAGAATTATCATGACTGCTGTAACAAAGTATAAAACAAAGCAAAGGGATCAGATTTTGGATTGTCTGATTCGAAACAAGGATCGTCATATAACTGCCGTTGAAATAATTACAGCTTTGAAACAAGGTGGAAACCCTGTGAGCAAGGCTACAGTTTATCGTTATTTGGACAAGCTTGTTTCACAGGGAATAGTGAGAAAATATTTTATCGAAGAGGGTAAAAGTGCTTGCTATCAGTATATAGCGAAGAATGAAGATTGCGGGGAGCATTATCATTTAAAATGTATTGAATGCGGTCAGCTGATTCATGTTGAATGTAAATACCTTGAAGAATTAGATTCTCATGTCAAATTCCATCATGATTTTGAGGTGGATCATTCAAAAACAGTTTTGTATGGCTGTTGCAGTAATTGTACGAATGAATCTTAAAAGGGGTAAGGGATGAAAAAACAACTATATATACTTGTAATTATTGTACTTTTGGCTTTTCTGTTAGCTGGATGTGTACCTGATGATGAAGCTTCTGTAGTGAAAAGTACCACAGATGACAAGGTTCAAGACGGCAAGGTTCAAATTGTGGCAACTCTTTTTCCACAGTATGATTTTGCGCGGCAAATTGCCGGTGATAAGGCAGAAGTAACCCTTCTTTTACCGCCAGGCATGGAAAGTCATTCTTATGAACCTACGCCTTCAGATATTATAAAAATAAATGAATCAGATTTATTTATATATACTGGTAAAAATATGGAGATTTGGTCACAAAAAATCATCGATGGCATGAAGAGTTCTAATTCCAAGAGTTTAGTGCTTGATTTGTCTGAGGGAATTGATTTAGTCAGCGCTGAGCCTACAGTAGCGGAACATGAAAAGAACAAAGAAGCAAGGGGTGTTCATAACGGTGGAGCAGGGCATGATCATGACTATGAAACATGGGATGAACACAATAATGAACTATGGCATGATCACAATACCGGGGCAAGTCATAACCACAGGCACAGCCAAAGTCACGTCTTTGATCCACATATTTGGACGGATCCAATTTATGCAAAAATAATGGTAAATAAAATAAATGAAGCTCTTTGCAGGATAGATCCTGTAAACGAGGCCTATTATAAAAAAAATACTGCTCGTTACAATGAAGAATTAGATGCACTTCATGAGGAATTTCAAGCAATAGTAAGGGATGGACATCGAAACGAAATCATATTTGGAAGCAGATTTGCGCTATATTATTTTGCAAAACGTTATGGTTTGACATATCGATCAGCATTTGATTCATGTTCTTCTGAAACGGAACCGAGCGCAAGAAAGGTAGCAGACTTGATAGATAGGATAAAGGAAGAGAATATACATGTCATATATTATGCTGAAATGGAAGACCCAAAGGTAGCAAGAAGTATAAGTAGGGAAACCGGGAAAAAAATGCTGCTGTTTCATTCATGTCATAACGTAACGAAAGAAGAGTTGGAAAGCGGTGCCACATATTTATCATTAATGAGGCAAAACGCTGAAAACTTAAAGGAGGGCTTGAAGTAGATGCCGTTAATCAGCGTTCAAAACTTGTCAGTATACTACGATAGAAAACCTGTATTAAGCGATATAAGCTTTGACGTTGAGCAGGGAGATTACATCTGCATTGTTGGTGAAAATGGCTCTGGGAAAACGACTCTGATGAAAGGAATCTTGGGACTTATCCCTATAAAAAATGGATCCCTTATTTTCGATGAAAGAGTAAAGTTGAGCCATATTGGATATTTACCGCAGTATAATCCAGTGCAAAAAGATTTTCCTGCTTCTGTTTTTGAAGTGGTTTTATCAGGATGTTTAAATCAAATGAGATTAAAGCCATTTTATTCAAGCAGAGAAAAAACAAAGGCTAAAAGTAATATGGCACAATTGGGAATCTTGGACATCAAAAATAAATCCTATAAAACACTATCAGGAGGTCAACAGCAAAGAGTCCTTCTTGCAAGAGCTCTTTGTGCAACTGATAAGATACTTTTTTTGGATGAGCCTGTTTCTGGGTTAGATCCAAAAATAACAACCGAGTTTTACGAAATAATAAAGGAACTAAATCAGTCAGGAATAACAGTAGTAATGATATCCCATGACGTAAAGGCAGCAGTTAAAAATGCAAGCAAAATTCTGCACCTTGACAAAAATCTAGTGTTTTTCGGTACAACAGAGAATTATCTCAAAAGTAAAACAGGAAAAATGTTTCTTTGGGGAGGCGAAAATGATAGATCTGATTCGTGAATTGCTGTCATATTCGTTTATATTACGTGCCTTTGTGGTGGGGATGCTGGTAGCACTGTGCTCTGCATTACTTGGAGTGAGCTTGGTTCTCAAAAGATATTCGATGATAGGGCATGGATTGTCTCATGTAGGATTTGGTGCTTTATCTGTGGCAATGGCAATGAACCTTGCCCCTTTGAAGGTATCGATACCAGTAGTTGTTATTGCAGCGTTTTTGCTGCTTAGAATCAGCGAAAACAGTAAAATAAGGGGAGATGCTGCTATTGCTTTGATTTCAAGCAGCTTCATCGCAATAGGTGTCATCATTGCTTCATTGACAACAGGTATGAATGCAGATGTCTATAATTTTTTATTCGGAAGTATTTTGGCTATGAGCAACGAGGATGTTTTTTTGAGCACATTACTATCTATTATAGTGCTTTTGTTATTTATTTTCTTCTATAATAAGATCTTTGCAGTGACCTTTGACGAAAATTTTGCGCGTGCAACCGGAACTAATGTTGGTATTTATAATATGATGATTGCTCTTTTGACTGCGGTAACCATTGTGGTTGGCATGAGAATCATGGGGGCTCTTTTAATTTCGAGTCTGATTATTTTCCCGGCATTATCGTCCATGCAGATTTTCAGAAGCTTTCGCGGCGTTATCATAACCTCTGCCATAATTTCAATGATCTGCTTCTTTTTTGGAATGATAGTATCCTATAAGTTTGATACCCCAGCAGGTGCCAGCATAGTTTTAGTGAACCTTTTCACCTTTATCATATGTTATATGATAGGGTTATTGCCGAGAAAAGTAAGAGAATAGTGAACACACATTCACCTAAGCGGAGAATTTAAATTTATTTCACATATACTTTCGGCAGTCTTTGGCCGAATCCACAGATGATCTCATAATTTATCGTTCCCGTTTTTTCTGCGATTTCATCAGCAGTGATTTCTAAATCACCTTGCTTTCCCATTACCACAACCTCGCTGCCAAGGCAAACACCAGGCACATCGGTTACGTCAACCATGCATTGATCCATACAGATATTTCCTACCACAGGAGCATAAACTCCGTTTACAATTACACGACCCTTTCCTGAGAGATATCTTGGGTAACCATCAGCGTAACCGAGAGTTAATGTTGCAATCAGACTTTCTCGTTTTGTTGTAAATTTACGTCCATAACTTATGGAATACCCGGCAGGAATCTTTTTTAAATAAATAATATTTGCTTTTATTGACATCACAGGTTTTATCTTAAGTTGGTCTTTATTCACTTCGGATGAAGGATAACAACCGTAAAGTATAATTCCGGGGCGTACCGCATCAAAATAAGCGTCTGGAATATCCATTACAGCCGCACTGTTGCCGATTGAACGGTATGAGATATTAACTCCCGCCTGTTCCAACTTTTCTAAAAATTGTTTAAAAAGGGAAATCTGTTTTATTGTGTAGCTCTTATCTTTCTCATCAGCAGCTGCAAAATGAGAAAAGAGCCCTTTAATTTTAAGATTAGAAAGACTGTTTATTTTTTTTATTTCCTCAACACTTGCATCGTTGGGAAGGAAGCCTATGCGTCCCATTCCAGTATCTACGACAACGAAGGCTTCAATAATCTTTCCAACAGATTTAGCTGCGTTGGAGATTGCTTCCGCATGTCGGTAAGTAGCAGTTATTGGGATGATATCATTATTAAGAAGTGTATGAGCGTAGATCTCTGGTACAAGACCAACCATAATAATAGGACAAGTTATACCCGCTTCACGCAGTTCAGCAGCTTCATGTGGTGTTGCGACGGCCAAGGCTTTTACTCCATTTTGAAGTAAAACTTTAGATACAGCAATTGCCCCGTGACCATAAGCATCCGCCTTGACTACACCAATTATTTCCCGTCCCCCTACCTTTTTCTTAACTTGTTTTAGATTATATTCAAGATTACTTAGATTAATTTCAGCCCAAGCCGGTCTTAATGCCTCTTTTAGCATAAAAGTGAGCCTGCCTTTCTTATATATTGTCATATTAATGTTTGCTTTATATTTATAATTAATAAGGTTATTATATACCTTTATTAAAAACGCCGTCAACTGACATATAGCATTTCATACCCCGTCAACTGATATATATTGGTCTTATTCGGAGGTGTAACATATGTTTAATTAAACTACATGTTATATAGCATTCTTATTCGGAAGGTAAGAAGGAATAACGGTAGGTGAGATAGGAAGCGAGAACTACAAGTATTCCACCTATAATAGAAGAAATAGGTAATGCTTCCCCAAGAATGAAATAACCAAGCAAAGCTGAGAATAGTATACCTGAGTAGTTATAGATGCTCACCTCTGCGGCAGGAGCCATTCGATATGCATAGGTTAGTGCAATTTGACCAAAAGCACCGCAAACTCCAATGAGAAGCAGCAGTAAAAAATCAGTAAGGCTTGGCATGGTAAAATCCATAATAAAAAAAGGAAGAGAAGATATTACACAGAAGGTCGAAAAGTGCATGATAACCGTCATTCCATCGACCTTATCCTTAAAATATGCAAGAAGTGTATATGATACACTAGAAAAGACAGCACATAAAAAGGCTATGAAAAGAGGGAATAAATTTGATTGAAATGCCGGATTCACAACAAATAAAGCTCCGACGAAAGCAATAATCAAAGCTGGGACTTGAATTCTCGCAATTTTCTCCTTTAGAAAAACATATGCAAGTATAGTTATTAAGAATGGAGACAACTTGCTTAGAATAGTAACATCAGCCTGAGCTGCTCTTTGAGCGGCATAAAACAATGAAACTAGTCCAAGAAGCCCGAAGAATGAACGCATGAATAATAATGGCTGATATTTTTTTTCTCCGAACACAGACAAGTTGTTTTTCTTAATGATAATAAAGCTGATTACCATACTAATGATGTTGCGAAAGAAAACCTGCTCCATCAGAGGAATATTCTCTCCAGTTAAATTTACGCAAACCTGCAATATAGAAAAGAATAATGCTGCCAGCAGCATTAGAACGATACCCATTTGCTTTGATTTATATGTCATTTCAACTGTCATTTCAACGCCTCTTTCCAAATATCAACACATCATACCATATTATAGCATACTGAGCAATTCTTATTCTGCTGGTAGATATATCACTATTTAATAAAAATTTAACAATAATTTAATGTATATCGCTATTGGTTTCTTAATTTTAAGATATTAACATAAAATAAATTTGAGGTGTACTTTTATTAATATATGTTATAATAAATACAATTTCGGAGACAAAACCTATATAAACCTTTTTGGTTTTGTTTCGGATGTATTTATTGATTTACAAAATGACACAGTGTTCTCGTGAAAGGAGCAATTATAATGAATGAAACGGTAAAGATGCTTTTGAATCATACGTCAATAAGAAAATATAAGGACAAACCGATCGATCGGGATACTGTTGATATGATTATTAAATGTGCTCAAATGGCGCCTACATCAAGCCACTTCCAAGCATATACGATCATTGAAGTAAGAGATCGCAAAAAAATAGATACACTTTACGAGGTATCCGGTGGACAAAGATGGGTGAAGGAAGCACCATTAGTTTTACTCTTCTGCGCTGACTTATATAGAGGAAGTGAATACTTTGAAAATACCGATAAAGCCGTGTTCGGTAATACAGAATGCTATACTGTGGCTGTTATAGATGCAGCTATTGCCATGCAAAAGGCGTTTATTGCGGCACAAAGTCTTGGCCTTGGAGGCGTTGTAGTCGGTGGAATTAGAAATGATGTTGCGGTCTTGTCAGACCAATTCAAATTGCCGGATATGGTTGCACCATTATTTTTATTATGCTTGGGTTATCCAGATGAAACACCAGGACTTAAACCCCGACTCCCACAAGAAGAAATCCATAAAATCGATTACTATGATAACAGCAGGCAAAGTCAAAATATAGAAGCTTATAATGAAACAATGAAGCAGTATTATATAGATCGCACAGGCGGGGAGACTAGTGATAGATGGACGGAACATTGCGGAAAAGCGTTAATGAGCAAAACCAGGGATGATGTAGGAGTGAAATTCAGGAAAAAGGGGATGCTATTGAGATAAAATATATTACTGAATATTGCTGAATTAAAATTATAGTTTTTACCATATTTAATTCATAAAGTAATTAAATAAATTACTTTATGAATTAAATTATTAACTTAAAATAAATATTGAATCAAAAATGGTTCAAAAAATGTTTTTATGTTTAAATTTATTTATAACGACCTATAATTATAGGTTTTTTCATTTATTAGAAAAGAAATTAAAGACTATTACCTTTTATATATAGGTGATGAAAGCCTTTAAGTTTAGGCTCTTCGAGAGCAACTGTTAAGTAACATAATAAAAATTTAGAGTGACATCCATTTTTTTTATTCCATAACAATAAACAGAGCACAATTCTTGGCATGGTTATTGCTTCTACAAATTATACATAATAATGCCAATCATCTATTTATGTGGGAGGAAAAAGAAAAATGGATTTTAAATTATCAAAAACACATTTGCTTCAGCAAGAAATGTTCCGTCGTTTCGCGGAAAATGAAATAAAGCCTATTGCCGAAGAGATGGACGAGAC
>DUPP01000178.1 GCA_012838265.1 Clostridiales bacterium | reverse complement strand
CTTTTGGCAATATTTTATATATGATATTTTTTAACATTACCGGAGCATTAAATGATTTTGCCGGAACCTATGCAGCCTTCTACATAGCACCGGCTTCAATGATTGTATGCTTAGTGATAATTACATTGATAAATAAAATGTCCGTCAGTGAATAAGCTGAGGTGTAGAGGTGTGTCCTCCTACCTCTAAACATGCAGTCTTCTTTTTATTTCGGCTATCAGCTTTTTATCTTCAAAAATTATAATTGTTGACAGTGAAATAATACTTGTTGATATACAAATAATTGACGGGTACAAAACGTCCAGTAAACCAAAAATTACAAAGATTATGGGGACTATCCCAAACAATGCATCTATTATTATATATAAAATATAATCTTCAATATAGAGTTTTCTGATTTTTGAAATTATAGCCATTGATATCATAGCAAACACGCATACGGAAGGTATTACATAATTAATTGACCAACCTTTCCAACCCGTTAATAAATCCCATATTAAAGATATTACGGATATGGTCATAACCTGGTATACAATGTTTTTTGGAATATTTTTGCGCTGGTTTATCAGGTTAATAAGACTTGCCCAAACTGAGCCCAATCCTCCCAATATTAAAAATGACCACGCTCCGCTTTCCGGTATCAATATATTAACCGCAACTGAAACAGTTGCAATTATTATTGAAACTAAGAGCATAACTTTGAAAAACGAAGAGTATTCTTTATATATAAATGAGATTTTCGGAAAAACTTCTTCCTGAGGTTTGTCACCTATCAGCCGGTCTTGACACAAAGGACAGAGCTTTCTTTTTCCAACGACGTTTACATTACAGTTGTTACAATATCTCATTAAAACAACACCTCCTCTTCTTCATCAATTATATTGGACTCAATTGTTACGTTTATTCCCATATCGGTTAATGTTTTAAAAAACCTTCTTTGTATTTCGGTACTTACAAATGCAGAAGTAAAGCTGATTCTAAGTATATTTTCAAAAGAGTTTACGCAAGCCTGTATTTTGTCAGTACTTACAAATATATCAAATGAATATATGAAAGGCTTAATATCATCAGGCATATTGATAATTCCCACATTGGACAATGTTGAAGTATAGCTTCTGTCTGCTATTGCATATGCAATCCTTAAAATCAGATTTTTAATTGCCAGCGGAATCACTCTTAAAACATAATTATGCTCTAAGGATGATAACTTGTTAATTCTTCTTGCCATAATTTCGGGCTTTAAATTTTCTTTAAATTTTTTCTTTAAAACTTCTATTACATCTTCTAAATCACCGCTTCCCTCAGCAAAATTATAGTCAACGTTTATCACTCCAAAAAAATTACGGGCTGTTTGTGAGGAATAAAAGTTTCTAAGATTTACGGGAATGCTTAATACTACAGGCTTTCTTTTTAATCTTGAGGGAATTTCTTCATTTATGGCACACATTAAAATTGCAGCCAAAAAAATTGTCAAAGAAGTTTTATATTCCTTAACCTTAGGCAATATT
>DUPP01000016.1 GCA_012838265.1 Clostridiales bacterium | reverse complement strand
TTCTTATATGAAAAGGCATTGGTGCAATAGTAAAGTTAATAATCAAAACACTAACAGAAATTGGCAGAATAGATATAAGCGCATCTTTTAACTGAAGAAACAGTTTTGATTTCATTAAATCACCTTTATAAGCGGCAGCCATTCATTTAATGTAAACATTTATATGGTAATATAAGTATAATTATTATTTTTAAAATTGATTAATTATATAATAAATAACATGTAATTTCAACGAATTATACAATTGTAAAGTATATCCTTACATTATTAATTATTCATTATACTTTAAATCGTCCTTTATACTTTTAAAATGTTCAAACTAGTGGTATAATAAATTGTACTTTCTGACTCTATACGTTCTATACGGATTTTAAAGCTAAGATTAATCCGAAACCTGAAATGGGTTTGCTAGAAAATTTTATAACATGCAAAGGAGATTGACAATGAACATTTTAGTTTCCAACGATGATGGGATTGGTGCAAGAGGTATTAAGGAACTAGCGCGGGCTTTGTCACAGATTGCTAATATCTACGTTTGTGCACCACATATACAGCGCAGTGCTTGCGGACATGGAATTACCGTTGGAAAACCAATTAGTATGCGTGAAGTGGAATTTCCAAACGTAAAAAGAGCCTGGGAAGTTACAGGTACTCCAGCAGACTGTGTAAAGCTAGGTTTAAGAATGCTGTCTGATCAAGGAGTTAAAATTCATATGGTGTGTTCAGGGATTAATCATGGAGGAAACCTTGGAACTGATACACTTTACTCAGGGACTGTTTCTGCTGCTATTGAGGGATGTATCTGCGGGCTTCCGGCAATTGCAGTATCAGTCAACGACCGTAACCCTATTACATTTGAAGCGGCCTGTGAAATAGCGGTCAAAACTGTAAAAGCATCGACGGGAAAAATTGATTCAAATACTGTTTTAAATATCAATATACCAAATTTACCCGTATCAGAAGTCAAGGGTATGAAAATAACACGCCTTGGTGCGAGAGAATATGAAGAATGGTTTAAGCCTAAAAAAGGAGACAATGGGGAATTAGAATACTGGTATTCAGGTACCCCTGTAGTCTATGAGAACTTACCCAATGATATTGATGTCGTTGCGGTACAGGACGGTTATGCTAGTATAACGCCACTTCATTATGATTTGACAAGCTATAAATTAATTGAGGAGGTAAAATCATGGGGGATAAAGTATTAAAACTAATAAAAGAAGATGCTGTATTAGTAGGTATAGATTTTCAGGATAAGCTAATGCCGGCAATAAATAATAATGAAGAGCTACAGGATACCGTCGTGAAACTCATAAAGGGCTGCAGAATCCTGGGTGTGCCTATCATAATGACTCAACAGTATACAAAGGGGCTGGGAGAAACAGTTTCGGCTATTGCTTCAGCTTTAAATGAAGATCTTGGAGACATACCTGAATCTGAGGGATTTCAAATTATTGAAAAGACAAGTTTTAGTGCCATGGGAGAACCAACATTTATTCAGGCGTTAGAAAAGTTATGTAAAAAGACTGTCATTATTGCAGGCGTCGAAGCTCATGTTTGCGTTCAGCAAACTGTGATTGACTTGCTAGACAAAGGGTATACAGTTTTTGTAGCCTATGACTGCATATCTTCGAGAAAAAACGAAGATATGAAAATTGCTCAACGCAGAATGAGAGATGCAGGAGCATTTTGTACAACTTACGAATCCATACTGTTTGAATTATTAAAGGGATCAAAGGAGCCTGGATTTAAGCAGATCTCAGCACTGGTGAAATGATGTTCATGTTTGAAAACCGTATAACGATTGAGGATAGACCAATACTTGAGGAATATCTCGGTGGATTCAATTATGGTACCTCTGGATTAAGCTTTACCTCCCTGTTTATGTGGAGAAATGTCAATTACTTCAGTTGGGAAATCATCGGGGATTATCTTTGTATTGCGGGGCTTAGCCATCTGGAAATCGAAACAAAAGAACCGTTTTTATTTCCGCCCCTTACCAGGACGGGCAGCTATGATCCTGAATCGTTAAGTGCTACAATAAAAGAGGCAAAGAGAATTTTTGAATCCAAGGGTTATAAGTTCAGTATCCGACTGATGCCATTCCAAATGATGGAAATACTGGAAAGTGCTTTGCCTGGTCAATTAAAATTTTTTGATGATAGACCGAATTACGATTACGTATATAGAAAACGGGATCTTATATTACTTAAAGGTCGAGAATATCATAGTAAAAAGAATCATTTAAATTATTTTTTGAATAATTATCAATTTGAATATATCACTTTAACTTCTGACATGGCAGAACAGGCTATGCATTTTATACGCGAATTCAATGAAAGAAAGAAGAACTTATCGGAACACGAAATAGCACTTCTTAAAATGGAAGAAGTCGCTATGTCCGATGTTTTCGACAATTTAGAAAAGGTAGGCTATCTGTCGGCAGCCATTTTAATTAACAGCAAGATAGAAGCATTATGTATAGGTGGCCAATTAAACAGAAAAACCGTTACAGTCCATATTGAAAAAGCTAATATTAACTATAGAGGGCTTTATCAGTTGATCAATAATGAATTCTGCAAGCATGTCGCACCCCATATTAAATATATTAATAGGGAAGAGGATATGGGTATTCCAGGACTGCGAAAAGCAAAGCTTTCATATAAGCCTTGCAAGCTAGTGGAATGTCATATTGCAATATTTAAAGAGGACCTATAACGAATCTTCTATAACAGTTATTATTAATTTTGTCAACAATTATTTTTACTATAGGAGGATTTCAATGAGAGAAGTTGTAATTGTAAGTGCAGCCAGAACGCCAATAGGAAGTTTTGGTGGATCGCTTAAAGACATGCCTGCAGTAACGTTAGGTGCTGTAGCAGCAAAGGAAGCTATCAAAAGGGCAGGAATAGATCCTGCAATAATCGATGAGGTAATCTTAGGAAATGTACTACAAGGTGGACTTGGGCAGAACGTAGCAAGACAAGTAGCTATGGCTGCAGGAGTTCCAAAGGAAGTACCAGCTATGGTACTTAATAAAGTTTGTGGTTCAGGACTTAGAACAGTAGGGATTGCAGCTTCAATAATAAGAGCTGGCGATGCAGATTGCATTTTAGCAGGCGGAACAGAAAGCATGAGTCAATCCGGTTATGTTATGCCCGCGGCAAGATGGGGCGCAAGAATGGGCGACACTAAAATGGTCGACATTATGATCAAAGACGGACTTACAGATGCATTTTATAATTATCATATGGGTATTACAGCTGAAAACGTCGTTGAACAATGGGGATTGACAAGAGAAGAGCTGGATCAATTTGCCGCTGCATCTCAGAATAAAGCAGAAGCCGCAATAAAGTCAGGAAGATTCAAGGATGAAATCGTTCCTGTAGAAATCCCTCAGAGAAAAGGGGATCCAATTGTATTTGATACGGATGAATTTCCTAAATCAGGTGTAACCGTTGAAGGCATTAGTAAGTTAAAACCAGCATTTAAAAAGGATGGTGTCGTTACTGCTGCAAATGCATCCGGTATCAATGACGGCGCAGCAGCACTAATAGTTATGTCCAAAGAAAAGGCAGATTCTTTGGGATTGAATTACTTATGCAAAATAAAGTCCTATGCTTCTGCAGGAGTTGAACCGGCAATTATGGGTATCGGTCCTGTTCCAGCATCCAACAAAGCTTTGGAAAAGGCAGGCCTGACAATGGATGATATTGATCTTATAGAGGCAAATGAGGCATTTGCAGCTCAGTCAGTAGCAGTTGGCAAGGATCTAGGATTTGACTTAGAAAAGCTTAACGTTAATGGCGGAGCAATTGCATTAGGTCATCCAATAGGTGCGTCCGGGGCAAGAATCCTAGTTACACTTATCTATGAAATGATAAAGAGGGATTCCAAGTACGGTATGGCAACTTTATGTATCGGTGGCGGGCAAGGTACTACACTTATCGTAGAGCGATAAAACCGATATCAAATAAGTTTAAAATCCAAGCAAAAAAACAGGGTATATTTCAATGTACATTGAAATATACCCTAACTTATTTTGGTTGGTTAATTAATAAACTATTATTAATAATTTATATTGATTATTATTATTTATAGTTTATGCTTACAGCATTCTTGGGAGATACACTGTATTTTTGCTTTAAAGTAGAAAGAATTACATTGGTCTGAGTACGCTTGATTTTAGGTATTGCTTTGATTCTATTCATTAATGCTTCCAAGGTTGCCGTATTTCTCGTAGTAATCCGTAATATATAATCGTACTCACCAGTGACATAGTGGCATTCCAAGATTTCATTTTCGTTATTAATTATTTCTAAGAATTCTTCTGTGTCCCTGGGATTTTCTAAGCTGATATTCATCAATACGGACAGCTCTTGGCCAAGTGCCTTAGAATCCAAAATGACTGTAAACTTATCGATAATATTTGAAGACTCAAGCTTTTTTAGTCTTTCGCTAACTGCAGATAAAGACAGGTTGACTTGCTTGCTAAGGTCTGATATTGATACTCTTGAATTTTCCTGTAAAACTTCTAAAATCTTAGAATCTATTGCGTCCAATTAGATCACCACCTTCTTTTCTACTTCATTTTAGCAATTTTTTGGGAATATATCAATACTAAATAAGTTATTGTTGATTAAATAATTTTTTGCACATAATATTATTCGATGGTATAATTAGAAAACGCAATGCATTAGACCTAATATTATAGAATCATTATCAAAATAGAATCATAATCAAATTTTTCACAAGGAGGAAGACCATATGGCTGAGAAGGAAAAAGTAGAAGCATCCAGTGAATATATATCTTCAAATTTTATTCACAATATTATAGAGAAGGATTTAGAAAACCAGACTTATAGCGGACCAGTATATACCAGGTTTCCGCCAGAGCCAAACGGATACCTCCATATCGGACACGCAAAATCCATTTGTTTAAACTTTACCACAGCACAAAAATATAATGGAAAATGTAATCTGCGTTTTGATGATACTAATCCAGTGAAAGAGGATACGGAATACGTTGAATCTATAAAGGAAGATGTAAAATGGCTGGGCTTTCAATGGGATAGGCTTATTTTTGCATCTGATTATTTTGATAAAATGTATGAGTATGCCGTTGAACTGATAAAAAAGGGAAAAGCTTTTGTCTGTGATTTATCGGCTGAAGAAATCAGACAGTACAGAGGAACGCTGACAGAGCCTGGAAAAGAAAGTCCGTACAGATACAGAACTGTTGAAGAGAACCTGGAACTCTTCGAGAAGATGCGACAGGGATTATATAAAGACGGCGAAAAAGTGCTTAGGGCAAAGATTGACATGTCATCCCCGAATATAAATATGAGAGATCCGGTTATTTATAGAATTGCTCATGCAGAGCATCACAATACAAGGAATAAGTGGTGCATATACCCAATGTATGATTATGCACATCCTTTGGAGGATGCTATAGAGGGTATTACCCATTCCATCTGTACACTTGAATTTGAGGATCATAGGCCGCTATACGATTGGGTGCTAAAGGAACTGGAATGGAAAGAGCCTCCGCAGCAAATAGAATTTGCGCGGCTTAATCTGACTAACACTGTGATGAGTAAACGGTATTTAAAAGCTCTAGTTGACAACAATGATGTAGAGGGTTGGGATGATCCTAGAATGCCTACTATTGCAGGCTTGAGAAGAAGAGGCTATACACCGGAATCTATACGGGATTTCTGTGAAAGGATAGGAGTTTCTAAAGCTAACAGTACAGTTGACATAGCCTTGCTGGAGCATTGTATACGTGAAGATCTAAAAGACAAGGTAGAATCACGTATGGTTGTGCTTAATCCGCTGAAGGTAGTGATTACCAATTATCCTGAAAACTTCAGTGAGGAAATGGAGATAGAAAACAGCAAAGAAGATGAAACGAAGGGGAACCGTAAGGTTAGTTTCTCCCGAGAGCTTTATGTAGAGCGCGATGATTTTATGGAAATCCCTGAAAAGAAATACTTTAGACTCTTTCCAGGCAATGAGGTTCGTTTGAAGGGGGCATATTTCATAACATGCAATGAGGTCATAAAAGATGCAGATGGCAATGTGACAGAGTTAAGATGCACCTATGACCCTGCTACAAGAAGTGGAAGTGGATTCAATGCAAGAAAGGTTAAAGGAACTATACATTGGGTAGATGCAAGAACCGCTGTAAAGGTTAAAGTAAGAAATTACGGATACCTTATGATTGAGAATGAAAAGGGAGAATATGTTTTAAATCCTAATTCCATGGAAACTTTCGAAGCATACGCTGAACCAGAGTTGAATAATGCTAAAGCTGGTGAAAGGTTCCAATTTTTCCGGAACGGTTATTATATAGCAGATGAAAAGCTAACCAATGATAAGAACAAGGTATTTAACCAGATAGTAGGCTTAAAGAGTTCCTGGAAGAAATAAGAAATATCGTAAAAATAAGTATATTTTAACCACAATTAAAGTGCCGCATCGATGCGGCACTTGCTGTAAAGGGAGAGACCATGGATTATTATAAAGAGTCATTGAAGCTTCATGAAAAGAATAGAGGGAAATTATCAGTTGTAAGCAAGGTTCCTATAAAGACAAAGAAGGATCTTAGTATTGCTTATACACCCGGCGTGGCAGAGCCATGCTTAGAGATTAGCAAAAATCAAGAGTTGGTTTATAAATACACACCAAAGGGTAATACCGTTGCAATAATCAGCGATGGATCTGCAGTTCTTGGATTGGGGAATATTGGTGCGAAAGCGGCTATTCCGGTGATGGAAGGAAAAGCTCTGCTTTTTAAAGCCTTTGCGGATATCGATGCCTTTCCCATTTGCATTGAGACGCAAGACACAGAAGAGATCATTATGATTGCTAAAAATATTGCACCGACTCTCGGGGGGATTAATTTGGAAGATATTGCAGCACCTCGATGTTTTGAAATTGAAAGAAGGCTTCAAGAGCTTGTGGATATACCGGTTTTCCACGATGATCAACATGGAACAGCAATTGTCGTGTCGGCTGCTGTAATTAATGCGCTGAAGCTGGTCGGAAAACAGCTAGAGGAGATAAAGGTTGTTGTTAATGGAGCAGGTGCTGCCGGAACGGCTGTCATTAAAATGCTAAAGGCATTAGGGATTGAAGATATCATTATTTGTGATTCAAAGGGAATTATTTCTAAATCAAACAAGAATATGAGCCAAAGCAAGCAGCAGCTTGCCGATCTTACAAATAAAAAAGCTCTGACTGGAAGCCTGGAGGATGCAGTTCGAGGAAGGGATATTTTTATAGGAGTGTCCGCTCCAAAGATGCTAAATAAGGAAATGGTAAAATCAATGGCGAAGGATCCTATTATTTTCGCATTAGCAAATCCGGAACCTGAAATTATGCCGGACTTGGCAAAGGATGCCGGAGCTGTAATCGTCGGAACAGGGCGATCGGACTTTCCAAATCAAATAAATAATGTATTAGCATTTCCAGGAGTCTTTAAAGGAGCATTAAAAGTAAGGGCTTCCCGTATTACAGAGGAAATGAAGGTGGCTGCAGCTTATGCAATAGCAGAAATAATACCTGATAATATGCTTAGCGTGGATTATATCATACCGAACGCCTTTGACACTGGTGTTGCTGATGCAGTGGCAAAGGCAGTAGGAGAAGCTTGGTTGAAGAAAGGGATAGAAGAGAATTGTGATGAGTAACGATACCAACGAAAAGAGTTTTCGAATCGAGCATGATACCATGGGAGATATTTTGGTTGAGACTGACAAGTTATGGGGAGCTCAGACTCAAAGAAGCCTGGAAAATTTTAAAATCGGAATAGAGAAAATGCCGTTGGAAATCATTCGCGCCTTTGCAATACTAAAGAAGGCATCAGCTCTTGTGAATAAGGAATTAGGTTTATTTGATTCAAGGATAGCGGATGTAATTGCAATTGTATGTGATGAAATCTCAGATGGAAGGCTAGATGAACATTTTCCATTAAGCGTATGGCAGACAGGCAGCGGAACCCAGACGAATATGAATATAAACGAGGTGATTGCAAATCGCGGAAATGAGCTCATGAAAGAAAAGGTGATTCATCCTAATGATCATGTAAATAAAGGTCAGAGCTCAAATGATGCCTTCCCTACAGCAATGCATATTGCCACAGTATTAGAAATCGAAGCTCGTCTATTTCCAGCCCTCTCACAGCTGGCAGAGACTTTCCGTGCTTTAAGCACGAAATATATGGATATAATCAAGATTGGAAGAACACATCTTCAGGATGCAACCCCCATTACTTTGGGACAGGAAATCAGCGGATGGATATCGATGCTGGAACAAGCAGAAAGAATGGTCAGAGACAGCCTTCCATATGTAAAAGAAATAGCTCTTGGCGGAACAGCCGTGGGGACAGGCCTTAACACTCATGCCGAATTCGGAAAACGTGTTGCACAAAAGATTTCAAATCTTACCGGGGTGTGTTTTACAACAGCACCAAATAAATTTCACGCATTAACAAGTAAGGATTCTTTGGTACATTTACATGGGGCGCTAAAGGCACTAGCTGCGAACCTAATGAAAATAGCGAATGATATTCGCTGGCTTGCCAGCGGCCCAAGGTGTGGTATTGGGGAACTGTCCATACCAGAGAATGAGCCGGGAAGCTCAATCATGCCTGGAAAAGTAAATCCAACTCAGTGTGAAGCGCTGACAATGGTGTGCTGTCAGGTTATGGCCAATGATACAGCTATAGGCATCGCTGCTTCTCAGGGTAATTTTCAGCTTAATGTATACATGCCTGTAATTATTTATAATATGCTTCAATCTATTCGTCTGCTGTCAGATGCATTGATATCTTTTGAAAAGAATTGTGCGTCAGGTATTAAGCCTAATGAAGAAAGAATTAAGAAGAACCTGGAATCTTCACTGATGCTGGTGACGGCGCTAAATCCATATATTGGATATGAGAAGGCTGCTTTAATAGCAAAAACAGCTTATAGTCGAGGCATGACATTGAAACAAGCTGCAATATCACTTAATATTTTAACAGAAGAAGAATTTGATAGATTTGTAGATCCTAATAAAATGGTTCATCCTGACGGAGAGAAACCAGGGATTGAGAAATAAGACTGACGGAGAAAAATCAGAGATTGAGAAATAAGATCGAACTGCCTCGCCAGAGGTCTGCGATAGAGGTCTCTGGCTTTATATTTCTTCAATAACTGCTTTTAGATCATTGTCGAAGTTTTCGAGCTCCTTACTTAAATCGTACCCCTCTCCTTTGATAATTGCTCTTTCAAGCTCAGCGCTTGACTCCATAACGTTTAACATGCCTAGTGTACCGCTTAGGCCTTTAATAGAATGTGCAAGGCGTCTTGCTTCATCAAATTTTTTCCCCTCAAGAAGATGTGATATTTGCTCTGCGCTTTTACAATAATTTGCTTTAAACTTTTTAATATGCTTGTTATAAATAGATTCATGGCAGCCCAAATTTTTAATTGCTTCTTCCCGACCTGCAAAGGGATCCTTTTTATTAGTGTCAGATTTAGACGTTTTATCAGAATCGGGCTTTTGTGGTGCATTATTGTCAAATTGAAAATATGGAGCAATCTCTTTATACAATGATTCAACCTTGAACGGTTTTAAGAGAAAGCTTTCGAAATTTTTGCCGTGCTCAGCTTTGATTAAATCATTTATATCAGAAGCAGTCAGTGCAATTATTGGAGATGTAACTCCCATTTCATTCTTTAAAATATGTGCTGCTGTATAACCATCCATGTTTGGCATATGAATATCCATCAGGATTACATTATAATAATCCGGGGATTTGTTTTTGCACATCTCTATTGCGGTAATACCGTCAACGGCTGTATCGCAGCTGATGTTTATATCATTTAGAAACCCAACCACTACTTCTGCATTGATCTCGGTGTCCTCCACTACAAGAGCTTTTCTTTCGGATCCATTAACCAGAAGGGAATTGCTTGCGCTTAATATATCTTTTGGACTACTATCTAGGCATTTTTTTGCCGGTATAGTGAAGAAAAACATGCTGCCTTTGCCCCGGGTACTTTTTACCCACATTCGACCCTCCATGCTTTCAACGATATTTTTACTGATGAAAAGCCCCAGCCCTGTACCCTGATGCTGTTTAGTCAGATGATTTTCAAGCTGCTCGAATTCACGGAATAGCTTTGAAATATCTTTTTCGGCAATGCCGATACCGGTATCCTTTACACAGAATTGAAGCAAGACCGAGTCTTTAGTTTCAGATAATGTCTCTACTGAAAGCTTTACATAACCGGAATCGGTGAACTTAATAGCGTTACTCATAAGATTGACTAAGACCTGCACAAGTCTAGTCTTGTCTAAGTGCAGGCGGAGGTCCTCGTTGAAATCATATTCAGTTCGCCATTCAATACCTTTCTGAGATAATTGACTGGAAAACATGTCCTCGATACTCTTTATAGCTGAGTATAATGAAAAGTCAGAAGGGTATAAACTGAGAGAGCCGTTCTTGATTTTAGACAGGTCAAGCACATCGCTGATAATAGTCAATAGAATATCTGATGAAGTTTCAATCTTCCTTACAAGCTCTTTCTGATTATTTGATAAATGAGTACGCTTCAAAAAATGTACCATCCCTAAAATTGCATTGATGGGAGTTTTAATCTCATGAGAAATGTTTGCGATAAAAGAATCCTTAGCTTTTGAATAAAAGTTAATTTCCAGCAGTTGTTTTTTCAGCTGCTGCTGCAGTTCTTCTGTCTTTGTTATATCTTGTATAAAATGGACATACTTATTGTTTGTATACACATCATCTATGTCAAAGAATCTATGCACGATGCTTTTTCTTTTTCCTTCGACAACAAGCTCAAGCTTGCTTTCGCTGCTGGTGTTATTTAATGCTGCATTCTCAATAATTTCAGCAAGGCGCTGGTCAAAGGTGTCATTTATAGACTTGCTCTTAACATTATCTGTACTGATTCCCAGGATTTCTTTATATTTCGGATTCATATAATCAAAGTGATAATTATTGTCAAGTATAGCAATTCCGCTGTCGATATTTTCTACAACTGTATTATAGAGCTTGCTAAAGTAAGAATTTAAGGCATTTTCCTTTAGTATTAAATAGAAGGTTGCAGCTGCGAATGTTAAAATAAGCAGGGTCAATCCCATCAGGCCATATTCCAGCATCTTTTGACGAATCAAGATTTCATCTTCTTCTTGATTCAGACGTTCTATATATTTTCTTGACAGCTCAGTCATGAGCCTGTGTTGTAGATTATAAAGATTGTCAAACTCCGTACTCATAATGATGGAGCTATCTTTTATTATTGCATCCTCCATCCTGTTAACAATCTTATGAAAATGCAATAGGAATTCGTTATATAGCTCCTCTTCTTCCGGTTTAAGCTGAATGTATTCTAGTTGCCTGGAAATCGTAAAATTGTTTGTAGCAAGTACATTTTTCAAACTTTTATCAGTCTGTTCTTTCGTAAAAATGCGATATTCAGAAGACAAATTATCATTTTGCATGTATTCGTTTTTTAAAGAATAAAATTGTGTTTTATTTGCATTATCGTTAGTAGCAAGGTATCGCTTTACATTGTAGGACATATCGTTAATTAAGACATAATGTTTTATGTTAAAGCTTAACATGCTATCCTTATGATATTCAATGGAAAGGACTTCATTTCTGAATGCAAAGACAGCCATTATCGTAATTATTAAAACTATGAGAAGTGTGATGATAGCCATAGCCATAAAGCTTAAGTCTAATTTTTTCATAGGAAAACAAGACCCCCTTGTATTTAAAGCTATCTATTTATTCTGCCGTAAGCGTTTGGGGGCTTTCATGTCATGACCCCCTTGAATTAATGCTGTCTACCAATTTTGCCGGTAATTGAGGCTGCATAAAGCATTTATATCTCATTTGCTTACAATTCTACATTGATATTTAAGAAAAGTAAATAGTGACAACAACTCGGTTTCCATCCCCTATTGTGGTTTTATATGTATTTTGCTAAAATGGGACAAGAGTTGCCAATGTAAGAAAATATATAGTCTTGTGAGGCTGTAAGTATAAAAATGGAAACAATTATTATACTGCTTAAAATAGTGATTTCAATCATCTCTGGGTTGCTTGCTGGTTTTTTGGCTGTTTATTCATTTAATAGAATACCTGCTAAATGGCTTTGCGATTACCATCAAGAACCTGATCGAGGTATGTGGGGTGTAAGAATAAAGAAAAGCCCCTGGACTGTAGTTTTCGTTCTTGTATTTACTGCTGCTATGTTAAAGCTACTGGACACAGGATTTCTTTACGCTCTTCCAGGACTTATTTCTCTTTGGATATTATTATTAATTGGAATTGCAGATATGAAATACCAAATTATACCGGATCAATTTGTAATTGCTCTTGCAGTGACCGCATTAGGGTTTATTCCATTTCATTTGGATTATCGCTCTTTGCTGTTTGGTGCTCTTATAGGGGGCGGCAGTATTTTACTTATAGGGATTATAGGGAGTTTGCTATTTAGAAAAGAAGCTATAGGTTTTGGAGATGTAAAGCTTTTTGCGGCAATTGGTCTGATGTCAGGCTTAAAGGGCACTGTTATAATATTGAACTTAACAATTTTCTCTAGTGCCGTTGTGTTTGTAGCAGGATTGATAGCAGGAAAAATCAAATATGGAGAAGAACGACCTCTTGGACCTTTTATCTGTGCCTCAGCAGCGCTTTATATTCTATTTATGCCCGAGCTATTGATGCTGGCAAACCTATAATCTAGGCTGCAGCGCCTAATTTATATTGAAATTATTGTTAATTGATGTTATAAAGTATAGAAAGAGACCAACTTTCAGTTAGTCTCTTTCTTTGTCTTGTCGTATGAGTTTTTGAAGTGATAGTACCAAAAGGAAAATAAAAATGATGGACTTAACTTATTATACACATATCATATAAATAAATAAAGTGTTTTTTTATAAAAATTCAAAATATTATAAATAATCAGAAATCATAACTTTCTGAGAGAGGTTTGGCACTCTGCAAATAGGTTTGACGCAGAGCTCGGAATGATAGTATAATTGTTTAATGAAATTAGGGCTTATTGCATTTTAGGAAATCGAAACGATGAGAAATGTTCTTTTGACAATTACATATGACGGAACAAATTTTTGTGGTTGGCAAATACAGCCTAATCAAAGAAGTGTTCAGGGAGAAATTGAGCGCGTATTGAGTATTGTCTGTGACAGGACGATTCGGATCAATGGTGCAAGCAGAACCGATGCAGGAGTTCATGCTTACGGTCAGTGTGCCAGCTTTCAGGCTGATTTCAGTATTCCGATAGATAAAATTCCGGTAGCAGCAAATAGACTCCTTGCTGTAGCTCAAGACAGAAACAATAAAAAGAGACGAATTTCTGCTGACGCAGCAATATTATCAGCAGAAGAGGTTCCTATTGATTTTCATGCAAGATTTAATTCTTTGGGCAAGAAATATATTTATAAAATAAGAAATTCACATAAGCCTGATCCATTTCAAAGAAATTATTCATACTCTGTCGGCAAAACGCTGGATATTAGAGTGATGAAGAAGGCTGCGGCTAGCTTTGTTGGAACCTTTGATTTTAAGGCTTTTCAGGCAGCGGGAGGAAAAGAATTAGAATCGACAGTTCGAACAGTGTACGGCACACAGATTTATGCGGAACCCGCATCACATATGATAATTTTGGAGATAATCGGCGACGGATTTTTATATAATATGGTAAGAATTATAGCTGGTACTTTGGTAGATATAGGGCTTGGGAAAAAAACTCCAGACGAAATACCTTATATTATCTCAAAAAAATGCAGACAATTAGCCGGCCATACAGCACCACCGAATGGCCTTTATCTTGCAGAAGTGTTCTATAAAAAAGAGCGGATGCTAGAAGCAATAAAAATGATGGATGGAAAGGAGGAGTAAAATGAAAATAAAAGATCTTTATGAGACTAAAAGTACTGTTATATCTTTAGAAATCTTTCCGCCAAAATGGGATTCCCCGATCGAGACGGTGTTTAAAACCTTAGATGAGCTGAAGGATATCAACCCCGACTTTATCAGCGTTACTTACGGAGCTGGTGGGAAGGCAAAGGATAGAACTGTAGAAATAGCTGCAAAAATCAAAAATGAATACAATATTGAAAGCTTGGCTCATCTGACCTGTATATCTTCGACTAAAGAACAAGTAAGAGAATGCCTGGAAGAGCTGCGTAGACACAATATCGAGAATATACTGGCATTGAGAGGAGATATTCCGGAGGATCCTGACTTTGATTTTCCAGAGCCGCTTCATTATCAGTATGCCGCTGATTTAATCAGTGAAGTGAAAGAAGAGGGCAATTTCTGTATTGGCGCAGCCTGTTACCCAGAGGGACATGTAGAATGCGAGAGTAAAATCAGAGATGTCAAGTATCTGCGGGATAAGGTCTCAGTGGGAGTTGACTTTCTGATAACACAGCTTTTTTTTGATAATGAGTTGTTTTTTCGATTTATGGAAGAAATAGACCTAGCAGGGATTAACATACCGGTGTCTGCAGGAATTATGCCTGTACTTAATAAGAATCAAATAGAGAGGATGACCAAGTTATCAGGTTGTTACTTACCAAATAAGCTAAAAAGGATTCTTGATCGTTATGAGAATAATCCAGCTGCATTAAAAGAGGCTGGAGAGGCTTATGCCATCGAGCAGATTATTGACCTTATGGCTTGGGGTGTAAGAGGTATACACTTGTATACAATGAACAAATCAGATACAGCAAAGCGGATTATAGGAAACATTGAGAATATTAGAAAACTACAGAACAGATGATACATACGCTAAAAAAATTCCAGTTATCAGGGAACAAAATTTAGTAAATGTAGTATCCAATAGATGGGGGAAAGAGGTGGGTAGACTGTCCAATGAGTATAACAGATTTATTTGGTAAAAAAATTATTATCTGCGATGGCGCCATGGGAACCATGCTTCAGCAATACGGACTGAATGCAGGGGAAATCCCTGAACTTCTTAATTTTACTCACCCCGAGGTAATTGAGGCGATCCATCGCGATTATTGTAAGGCGGGAAGTAATATTGTTTCAACAAATACCTTTGGGTGTAACCGGTTAAAGCTTCGGAATACAGGCTATACAGTTGATCAGGTTATCGCTCAAGCAGTGCAGATTGCTCGGTCCGCTTCTGAAAAGATACAGGATGCTGAAAGTAAAACAAACTTACAAGAGAGCCTTTCCGCTGATAAATTTGTCGCCCTGGATATCGGTCCTATAGGTAAACTTATGGAGCCTGTAGGGGATATGTCATTTGATGAAGCCTACGATATTTATAAAGAGTTGATTCTCGCCGGTAAAACTGCCGGTGTGGATCTCGTTTTTTTTGAAACCTTTACCGATATCTATGAGTTAAAAGCTGCTGTCCTGGCAGCGAAAGAGAATTGTGACTTACCGATATTCTGCTCGGTTACATTCCAAGAGGATGGTAGGATGTTGATGGGCACAGATGCTCTTACCGCTATCAATATTATTCAGGATCTTGGTATTGATGCCTTTGGTGTGAACTGTTCTTTGGGTCCCAAGCAGATGATAGGTATTGTAAGAGAACTCCTTGCTTATTCCAGGGTACCTGTACTGGTACAGCCTAATGCAGGTTTACCTGTTATAAATAATGGAGAGACTATTTATCAAGTTAACATTGCAGAATATGTTGATGCAATGCATGAAATGCTCCGGGAAGGTATTGCTATCGCAGGGGGGTGCTGTGGAACGAACCCGGATTACATTGCTGCATTGACGGAAAGCATTAAGTCAAAGGATTATCCGGCAATATCACTATTTAATACTGAAAATAAAAGCAGAGCAAAATGTTTAACGGCGGTAAGCTCTTCGACTAAAACAGTTATTCTAGATGATAGGATACGAGTAATAGGAGAGAGAATTAATCCTACGGGCAAGAAATTATTGAAAGAGGCACTAAAGGCGAAGGATTTATCTTATCTGGAGAACGAAGCAATAAAACAAGTAAAGGCAGGCGCTGAAATTTTAGATATCAACGTTGGCCTTCCGGATATTAATGAATATGAAATGATGCTTGCTGCAATCAGAAGGGTATCTTCAGTGGTGAATGTCCCACTTCAAATTGATAGTGCTGACCCTAAGGTTATCGAAGCAGCGGTGAGATATTATAATGGAAAGCCAATCATCAATTCTGTTAATGGAAAAAAAGAAAGCATGGAAAAGGTTTTCCCTATTGTAAAAAAATATGGAACTTGCGTTATTGCATTGACTTTGGATGAAAAGGGGCTGCCCAAAAATACGGATGAACGACTCGCTATAGCTAAAAGAATCATAAGAACGGCTGAGTCATACGGGATTGATAGGGAAAGGATAATAGTAGACTGTTTGACTTTAACTGTATCCGCACAACAGGATGCTGGTAGAGACACATTGGACGCCATTCGCCTGGTAAAGAAAGAATGTGGGGTAAAAACAACATTAGGGGTAAGCAACGTATCATTTGGACTCCCTGAACGTAAACTGTTGAACCGAACATTTCTTGCAATGGCACTGGAGGCTGGATTGGATGCTCCAATTACCGACCCATTAGTATTTGAATATATGGATACCATTCATGCTTTTGAAGCTTTAAGTGGCAAGGATAAAGAATCTAATGATTATATCCGTTATTATGGAGGACAAGCAGAGCAGGCACAAACCACAGTTCCTGACAAGAAAAAAGTTAGTGATGATGCAGCAGAGCTCACACTAGAAAAAATAATTCTTGAAGGATTTGAGGGCAGAGCTGCGAGTGCCACAGAGAAACTTTTAAATGAAATGAAGCCTCTTGAGATAGTTGAGAAGATAATAATTCCTGCACTTGAAGTCGTAGGAAAGGAATATGAAGTAGGGAACATCTTTCTCCCGCAGCTGATAAAATCAGCTGATACAGTAAAGGCATCATTTGCGGTACTGAAGGAAGCAATGAAATCAACGGGCGGCATGGTGTTTTATGGAAAAGTGATATTGGCAACTGTTCAGGGTGATATTCACGATATTGGGAAAAATATCGTAAAAGTATTGCTGGAGAATTATGGTTATGAGGTAGTGGACTTAGGCAAAGATGTTCCTATCGAGACGGTAGTTCAAACTGCAAGGGACCAAAATATTAAAATGGTAGGGCTTTCAGCTTTGATGACAACTACGGTAGTGAATATGGAGAAGACAATAAAAGCATTAAAAAATGCAGAATTAAATTGTGTTACGATGGTCGGCGGTGCCGTATTGACTGAGAGTTATGCTAAGAAAATCGGTGCAGACTTTTACTGCAAAGATGCAATGGAAGCAGTTAGGGTAGCAAATCGTTTTTTTAAAGGCGAAAATAAAGCCCATTAATGGAAAACTTGAAATTATACTACATAATTAATTAAGGAGAAGTGTATGGAAAGACCTAATTGGGATGAATACTTTATGGAAATTGCACTTGTTACTCAAAAGAGGTCTACATGTTTGAGAAGACAGGTGGGTGCAGTTATTGTTAAAGATAAAAGAATTATGGCAACAGGATATAACGGTGCACCGATTGGACTACCGCACTGCGAGGAACAAGGCGGCTGCCTGAGACAGCAATTAAATATACCTTCAGGACAAAGGCACGAACTATGCAGGGCATTACATGCGGAACAGAATGCAATCATCCAGGCGGCATATCTTGGACAGAGTATAGCGGGGGGAACTATTTATTGTACTCATCAGCCCTGTGTCATCTGTGCAAAAATGATTATAAATGCGGGAATAAAGAGAATTATTGTCAAAGAAGGGTATCCTGACGAGCTAGCTGTTAAAATTCTTGGCGAAGCAGGACTAAAAATAGAAATGTTTGATGAACTGAAATAAGGTATTTTAATGAATACTATTGGTAGAGGTTAGAGATTATGGAAGGACAGGAAGAGTATGAGTCATTATTTAATGATATTTATAACTGCGGTTGCATTAGTACTTATATTTACACCGTTAGCCATAAAGTTGGCACCTAAAATCGGTGCTATAGATATACCAAAGGACAATCGAAGGATGCATACGAGAGCTATGCCAAGGTTTGGCGGCATGGCTATCTATATAGGAACTGTGGGTTCAATGCTTATTTTTTTGCCTTACAGTAATAGTTTGATGGGACTCATCGCAGGTGGAACCTTAATGCTAATCGTGGGGGTTATCGATGATATCAAGGGTATGCCTGCAAAGGTAAAGTTAGGATTTCAGGTATTATGTGCAATCATTTTGTTTTTGTTTAGTACAAGGATTTCCTTTATAACCAATCCTTTTGGAGAAGGATATTATTTCCTACCATGGATAGTGAGCTTGATTGTCACTGTAATTTGGGTCGTAGGTATTACAAACACAATAAATCTGATCGATGGGCTGGATGGACTTGCAGCAGGAGTAACCTTTATAGCATCTATATCTATAGCGTATATTGCTTACATTGATTCAAGAATAGAAATATGTATGGCTATGCTTGCTATAGCAGGCAGTTCTTTGGGGTTTCTGCCGTATAATTTTAATCCAGCCAGAATATTCATGGGTGACGGTGGATCACTTTTTCTTGGCTTTATGATAGCAGGTCTTTCGGTGATAGGTCCTCTAAAGAGTGCCACGATAGTAGCGACGATAGTTCCGGTTCTAGTGCTGGGCTTGCCCATTTTCGACACAGCTTTTGCGATACTGAGAAGGCTGGCGAACAAACGCCCTATTATGGAAGCGGATAAAGGACATCTTCATCACAGAATTATGGCAGTAGGTTTTGGACAGAAGAGAACAGTACTGATGCTGTATGGAATCAGTGGTGTTATGGGCGTTGCAGCGATTCTTATGAGTAGAGATCTGTTTATTGAATCCTTTTTCCTGGTGATAATAGCAGCCACCTTTATCTATGTATTTCTAACGGACCAAAGCAGCAAGGCTCTTAACCTGAAAGCGGTGAACGCTGAGTCGATTGAAAAAGCTGAAAAGAAACAAAAGAAAAAACAAATGCGCAGGGAGGTATAGCATGAAAGTTTTAACTGTTTTTGGAACAAGGCCAGAGGCAATCAAGATGGCTCCTCTTGTTAAAAAAATGAATAAAGATTCGCGTATAGAATCAATCCTTTGTGTGACGGCTCAGCACAGGGAAATGTTGGATCAGGTTATGGAGCTTTTTGAATTAGTTCCAGATTATGATTTAAATATTATGAAACCCAACCAGACTATCAGTCAGATTACGTCGAATGTTCTTATTGGACTGGAAGAGATATTAAAAAAAGAAAAGCCGGACATGATTCTCGTACATGGCGACACGACTACGACTTTTGCATCAGCGCTTGCGGGATTTTATCAGCGGATCAAAGTAGGACATGTTGAAGCGGGTCTACGGACTTACGATAAATATTCTCCTTATCCTGAAGAAATGAACCGTATTCTTACAGGTAATATCGCAGATATTCATTTCGCACCTACGGAAAGAAACAGACAAAACTTGCTGCGAGAAGCGATACCGGACGATAAGATATTTATTACAGGAAATACCGTAATTGATGCCTTGCTTGAAGTAGCAAACAAGCCTTATGAATTTGAGAATGAAGTATTGAAAGATATCGACTTTGAAAATAAAAGAGTCATCACAGTGACTTGCCACCGCAGGGAGAACCTAGGAGAAAACATGGAACACATCTTTTCTGCAATCAAGGATATCGCTGAGGAATTTGATGATACAGAAATCATTTATCCAGTGCATATGAACCCGAAGGTACGAGATATAGCCAGAAAGATACTAGGGAATACACGCAGGATTCATTTAATCGAGCCGTTGCAATATCAACCATTTGTAAATCTTATGGCTAGATCCTACCTTATTATCACCGATTCAGGCGGTATGCAGGAGGAAGCTCCTTCTTTAGGCAAGCCTGTCCTTGTTGTCAGAAAAGAGACGGAAAGGCCGGAAGCAATTGAAGCAGGTACCGTAAAACTGGCGGGAGTATCCAGAGACACTATATATCGAATGACAAAGGAGCTATTGACTGATAAGGATGCTTATGAAAAGATGGCCCATGCTGCAAATCCTTATGGTGATGGTCATGCATGCGAAAGGATAATTGAAATATTGGTGCAGTATGAACAACAAGCAGCCCATAGTGATTGAAAGCAAGGGTTTATATAAAACTCTGACTAGAGTAGCCCTCCCTATAGCATTACAGAGTCTTATAGCATCGTCATTAAATCTGGTGGATAACCTTATGGTTGGAAGCCTTGGGGAAGTGGAGCTTGCTGCAGTAGGGCTTTCGACACAAATTTACTTTGTGTACTGGGGTGTGATATTTGGTTTCACCAGCGGTTCTTCTGCTTTTATGGCGCAGTTTTGGGGAAAACAGGATTCTCACAGCATAAGGAGAGTTACGGGTTTTGCAATTACAGTGTGTTTAGGAGTCAGTATGTTCTTTTTTATTCCGGCGGTATTTTTCCCGGAATATATACTAAGAATTTTTACTGATATACCAGCTGTCATTGAATTGGGAAAAGATTACGTTAGAGTTGGTTCAATCTGCTTTCTGACCCTTAGCATTACGGTTCCTTTCACTGCAGCATTGCGTACTACGCATCAAACGGCTATTCCTTTGAAAATCAGTACAATTGCATTCTCAGCGAATACATTTTTTAATTATGTGTTTATATTCGGAAATTTTGGAGCACCTGAACTAGGAGTAAAGGGAGCCGCACTTGCAACAGTCATTTCGAGGGTTATAGAATTAGTTTTGATATTATACGTAATTTTCGGAAGAAAAAATGTCATTGCAGGGAAGGTTTCTGAGTTCTTTGATTGGCACCGCGCACTTTTGGTCAGGATTCTTTCGACTGCAATTCCGGTTATGATTAATGAAACCATGTGGAACATGGGGATGGCTACCTATAATGCGGCATACGGAAGAATGGGTGTCACCGAATTTGCGGCTATCCAGGCAAGCAGTACCTTGAATTCTCTTTTTGTTCTGGCAATATTCAGTCTGGCGGATGCAGTTCTCATTTTAGTTGGTCAGAGAATTGGAATGGGACAGGCAGATTATGCTTTTGCCTTGGCGAAGCGACTATTGCGAATAGGCGTTATGGTAGGCGTAGCAGCAGGTGGATTACTGATACTAACATCACAATTTATTATTCGGATTTTCAACTTTACTCCAGAGGGTCAGCATTATGCTTTGTTAATAATATGCATATACGGAATAATGATGCCGCTTAAGGTATTCAATGGATTAAACATCGTGGGAACCTT
>DUPP01000177.1 GCA_012838265.1 Clostridiales bacterium | reverse complement strand
TGGTATTTACATATATGAGAAAACATTTGACGTCCCTCATGACTGGCGTGATAAGCATATACTCTTTGAATTTGAAGCGGTGTATCAAAACACCAAAGTGTATATCAATGGTTTGGAAGCAGGGGGTTACCCCTATGGATATATGCCATTTACTGTTTGTGCGGATGGATTTCTAGAATATGGTAAAGAAAACATTATCCGTGTAGTAGCTGATAATAGTAAAATTCCGAATAGTAGATGGTACACAGGCGGTGGTATTTATAGGCCAGTATGGATGTATGTGACAAACAAAGAACATATTAAGCATGAAGGTGTAAAAATATCAACGCTATCATATAAACCGGCCCGTATCCGCGTGGAAACAGCTCATACAGGGGGAAATATCAATGTGGAAATATTATACCATGACCAAGTTGTCGCAAAAGGCCAAGGCGACAACTTAGAATTAGAGATACCGGATGCAAAACTTTGGAGTGATGAAACACCAGAGCTCTATCAGTGTCGTGTATCCTTAATCAGTGGTGATACAGTAGTTGATGAAGTGGTGGAGACATTTGGTATCCGGAAGGTAGAATGGAGTCCCCAGGGACTATTCATTAACGGGAAAGAAACTCTTTTGCGTGGGGGCTGTGTGCATCATGACAATGGTATTTTAGGAGCACGTAGCTTTGCAGAATCTGAAGAACGAAGAGTAAGAATTATGAAAGAGGCAGGCTATAATGCTATACGCAGTGCCCATAACCCTGCATCAAAGGCAATGTTAAAGGCATGTGACAAATATGGGGTCTATATGATAGATGAATTATGGGATATGTGGTATTTCCATAAAAGTAAACACGATTATGCATCCCACTTTATGCATTGGTATAAAGAGGATATAAAAGCTTTGATATCTCGTGATTTCAATCATCCTTCAGTTATTATGTATTCCATAGGAAATGAAGTTTCAGAACCCAAGGATGAAAAGGGAGTTAATCTGGCAAAAGAGATGGTGGAATTAATCCATTCATTAGATCCAAATCGAGCGGTAACATGCGGAGTAAACTTGATGATTATCAATATGGCAAGCAAAGGAAAGGGAATTTATAAGGAAGAAGGAGGGCTAGCCAAAGAGGAGCCTGAAAAGCAGAAGGCTACCAGTAGTACCCTTTTTAATATGCTTACCTACATGGTAGGAACTGGTATGAATAAGGCTGGTAATTCAAAATCTGCTGATAGGGTGACCTCTCCACTATTTGAGCAGCTGGACATAGCTGGTTATAACTATGCCTCTGGACGCTATCCTTTAGATGGCAAGAAACATCCTGAACGTATCGTATTAGGGACGGAAACATTCCCACAGGATATTGCAAAAAACTGGGCTATGATAAAAAAATATCCTTATCTAATCGGTGATTTTATGTGGACAGCATGGGATTATATAGGTGAAGCTGGTATTGGTGCTTGGACCTATACCCCTGATGGGAAAAGGTTTAATAAACCATATCCTTGGTTGTTGGCAGATGTGGGCGCTATAGATATTCTTGGAAATATAGGTGCTCAGGCAGCCTATGCTGGAATTGTATGGGGGACACGCAAAGAACCCTATATTGGAGTGTGTCCCGTAAATCATCCTGGAAAATCACCTTATAAATCTGTTTGGCGAGGGACTAATGCTATTGACAGCTGGGCTTGGAAGAATTGTGAAGGGAATAAGGCAATTGTAGAGGTATATGCTGATGCAGCCAGGGTAGAGTTGCTCTTAAATGGTAAATCGTTAGGGAAAAAACGCATAAAAAATTATAAGGCAATATTCAAAACTAAATACGCACCGGGAACATTGATGGCAATTGCATATGATGCAAATGGAAGAGAAATAGGACGAACTCAGCTATCCTCTGCAACCGGAAGAACCCAGATTCTTGTACAGCCGGAAAAAGATAAAGTATCTGTAGATGAAATTGTCTACGTGAATGTTTCTTTGGTAGGAGAGAATGGGGTTGTAGAGAGCAATGCAGACCAAAAACTTCATGTGTCAGTAGAAGGGGGAGAATTACTAGCATTTGGAAGCGCTAATCCATGTACAGAGGAGCAGTATCATACGGGAACCTTTACTACTTATTATGGGAGAGCCCAGGCTGTTGTACGTGCAAAAAAGGCAGGAATACTTAAGGTTTATGTAAGTGGCGAAGGTCAGACGACAAAGAAGGCAAGTGTGGTTGTGAAGCCTAAAGAAGATTAGCAGCGTTTGGGGTATAATGAACTGCTGTATACAGAATGAAATGTATGGTGGCGTGAGAGGATGCTGAACAAATTAATTATTCAGCTCTTACTCGATAAACATTATTATATTATGAGGAGTGGTAAAGTGAATATTAATAAAAATCTCAGAAGACAATAAGAATAGAAGCTCATACTGATTATTTTCATCGATAGCTCCATTAACCGATAATGAAAAGAAGTATATACCCAATATCATATTTATATTGATGGATGATATGGGTTGGGGAGATTTATCTTGCTTTGGATCAAAATCAATCAGCACACCTAATCTTGATAAAATGGCATAGGAAGGAGTTGTATTACAAAACTGTTATTCGTCTAGCCCAGTATACTCACCAAGCAGATTTGGGTGTTTAACTGGAAGGTATCCGTGTAGAGGATTTATAAAAGACGTTTTTTTCTCTACTGTAGATATTGATGAAAAATATGTGGGTATTAGAGCGTTTATACCCGATGACATTCCAGAAGAAGAAATAGATGAAAAACTTACTAAGATGATAAGTGATAGCATCCGAGATGCAGTAAAATATAAAATTTCTACTTTGCCTGTAGAAGGGATTCTTCCAGATGAAATTACTATAGCAGAAGTATTAAGAGCAAGAAGTTATAAAACCGCAATGTTTGGTAAATGGCATTTGGGCGACAAGAGCCCACATCTTCCAAATGATAAAGGTTTTGAATACTTTACGGTGTGCTGTATTCTAACGATATGTATCCGTATCATCTTTGGAGGAATAAAGAAATAGCAGTAAAAGCACCTTTTGATCAAAGTAAAATGACAGAATTATTAAATAAAGAGTTATTTAGATCTATAGATGAAAATTTGGGTGAGCCTTTCTTTGTCTATTACGCCTCGCCTTGGCCCCATCATCCGTTGAATTGCGGGGAAAAGTTTAAGGGAAGCTCGAGAGCAGAGCTATATGGTGACTGTATACAGGAATTTGATCACAGTATAGGACAGCTATTTGATTTACTAAAGTCGAAAGGAATACTAAGCAATACCTTTATAGTATTTACTTCTGATAATGGATCATGACATCAAGGCTCGCCAAGCTGCCATCGAGGCAGGAAGGGGAATAATTCTAATGGTGGGCAGATTGTACCGACGATTTGTTATTGGGAAAATCAAATAATACAGGGAGTCATTAATGAACAGGCAATGAATATAGATTTCTTTCCTACTTTTTGCGAATTGGCGGGTGTTGAGCTTTCCAAGGATAGGATTATTGACGGAAGAAGTCTATTACATTTGTTAAGAGGAGAATGTAAGCAGAGTCCTCATGATTATATGATATATATTAATCCACATTTGCTAGAAAGTCCGGGATATGCAGCTAGATCAAGGGATAATTTTAAATATTTAAAGGGCACTAACAGTGAGAATGCAGTTTATAAGGAAACGATAGTTCATCCTTTTCTATTTGATTTAAATAATGATATTGATGAATCATACGATGTCAAAATGTTATACCATGAGAAATATAAAGAGCTAAAAGATTATTTAGATAATTGAGCGAATTTCATATTCTACAGGCTAGTGAATAAGCCGGTTTCAAATTTACAAAAAAACCGTTTCACCCCTGGAATATGGAACTATATATCTAGTTTAACATTTAATTCCAAAAGGAAAACC
>DUPP01000176.1 GCA_012838265.1 Clostridiales bacterium | reverse complement strand
TGCACTGAAAACTAAAATATTCAAAAAACAATCCAACGATGGGGTCACCGTTGGATTAAAATAAATTTATTTATTTTATTTTACTTGAGAACTCTACACCACAACATTTGACATAGAGCCTTTTTATTTCACTGCAATACTTTATTGAGAAAAGTTTTAATCCTAGGATGCTTTGGATTTACAAAAATATCGTCCGGTACACCGTCGAAAACAATTTTTCCGTCATCCATAAAGATGATCCTATCGGATATTTCACGGGCAAAGCTCATCTCATGCGTAACAATGATCATAGTCATTTTCTCTTCAGCCAGATTCTTAATAACTTGAAGTACTTCACCTATAAGCTCTGGGTCTAAGGCTGAAGTTGGTTCATCAAAAAGCATTATTTCAGGATCCATTGCCAAGGCTCTTGCTATTGCAACTCTTTGTTTCTGACCTCCAGAAAGCTGATATGGATATGCATCTCTTTTATCCTTAAGCCCTACCTTATCCAAAAGATTTTCAGCAGACTTTATAGCTTCTTCTTTTGGTTTTCTTTTTACCATTATGGGAGCCTCGATAATATTCTCCAAGACAGATTTGTGTGGGAATAAATTAAAATTCTGAAATACCATGCCAATATTTCTGCATATTTCAAGAACTTCTTTGTTTCTCTTATATATTGCCTTCCCAGTTGCATCTGCTTTTGCAATGTATTTATTATTAAAGCTGATGCTTCCTTTATCTGCTACCTCAAGGTGGTTTAGACAACGAAGCAATGTACTCTTTCCAGAGCCAGAAGGACCAATTACTGAAACTATTTCCCCTCTCTTAACTGAAAAGTCAATACCCTTTAAAACTTCAAGTGTATCAAATCCTTTATGAAGATTTTCAACTCTAATTATTTCTTCCATTCAGAACCTCCCTACTGGTAATATGCAAAACGTTTCTCTATATGCTTGAATATATTGATTATTACAAATGTCATCATTAGATACAGGATCGCAGCGATAATATAACCTTCTATACTTGCGTTACGCGATACCATAGACTTTGCATTTCTTAAAATTTCTGCCAATGCAATAACTGAAGCAAGGGCAGTATCCTTTACCAATGTGACTGCTTCATTACCCGTCGGGGGAAGAATTACCTTTATAGCCTGGGGAATAATTATTCGCCTCATAGTCATTCTAAAGTTCATCCCAAGAGCTTTGGCTGCTTCGTACTGTCCCCTGTCTATAGATTGAATACCAGCTCTAAATATCTCTGTAAAATATGCGGCATAATTTATGACAAATGTTACATAAGCAGCCATCTCTCTGCTCAACTCTAGGCCTAAATAAGGAAGTCCAAAGTAAACAAAGAGTAACTGGAGTAATAGCGGTGTTCCTCGGAATACCCAGGTATATACCCCTAAAATCCATCTTAGAGGAGGAATTTTTGTTAATTTTCCCATAGCACAAAGCATGCCTAGAGGTATAGAAAAAATAATTGTAACAAAATATATTTTTAGTGTGATTACTGCACCTTGTAATATAAATAAAGTAATATTTGCAAGATTTTCCAAGTATTAACCGCCTTTCTTTATAAGCCTGTAATGAATAAAGCCTCTGCCGCAGCAGAAGCCCTATTCTTTTACTTAACTAACGGAACATATTATTCGAAATCTTCAGCTGTAAGCTTATCTACATCACGTATAACTATGTTTTCGTCAAACCATTTGATCGATAGCTCTTCAATGGTTCCGTCTTCGTATAATTCGTCAAGGGCTTTATCAATTGCTTCTCTTAAAGCGACTGCACCTTTAGCACAACCAATACCATAATACTCGTCTGCCAAACTTTCGTCAAGCACTCTGTAATCATCAGGATTTTTTGACATAGTATATCCAATCAGAATTTTATCGATTGCTACAGCATCTAACCTGGATGTGCTTAAATCCATCAATGCCATCAGATAATCATCAAATTCTGGTATTTCAGCAACAGTTTCAGACAATTCAGGATCTGCCTTTAGAGCTGCCAATCCAGAGCTTTCCGCCTGAGCCCCTACTATTTTACCTGCGAGGTCAGCTTTCGTCTGATATGTAGAATCCTTAGCTACCACCAATACTTGTTCATTATTCAGGTACGGTTTTGTAAACTCAACCTGTTCGTTACGATCTGCTGTAATCGTATAACCATTCCAAATAACATCAATATTTCCGCTGTTCAATTCCATTTCTTTTGCTGCCCATTCGATAGGCTGAATTACAGCTTCTACACCAAGCTTTTCAGCTACTAATTTTGACAACTCTACATCAAAGCCTGTAATTTCTCCGTCTTCACCTACAAAGCCCATTGGTGGGAATTGGTCGTCAATTCCTACAACTAATGTTCCCTTTTGTTGAATATCGCTAAGGGAAGTATCTTCAACTACCGGTGTGTCACCAGCAGGTGTTTCCTCAGCTCCTCCACAGGCAACTGCAAATGTACTAATAATAAGTACCAGTACCAGCAATATACTCACTTTTTTAAACATTTTTAATCTCCTCCATTTCCTATCACATCTTATGCTACAATTATACTTTAGTGTGCTAAAATTGTAAAGTAATAAATTAAAAACTCTCTTTAAAATAAAAAATGCACCTTCGAAACGGTTTACTGCGTTCGAGATGCATGTACGTATGAACTAATGTTTAACCTTCCCTTTTATAAGTAATAAGATCCTCAGCTATTTCATGCGCTGCTATAGATACAGGCTTTTCAATATCTACCTCTGTAAGCTTTGGTTTTCCATCGATAATATCTCTCGCTCTCTTTGCCGCCAATATTACAAGAGTGTACCTACTGTCAGCCTTTTGCCTTATAACATTAATTGATGGATATAACATTATATCTCCTCCTTATACTTTTCTATCAATTCATAAATGTCTTCCGATACCCTGCTGTGCTCAGCTATGATAATTGCAGCAACTCGATTAACTGCTTCATCGATTTCGCCATTTACGACACAATAATCATACTTATCAATATATGCTACCTCTTTTAATGTTTCTCCCAGTCTTAGATTAATGTCGTTCTCTGTTTCCGATCCTCTTCCAGTGATTCTTTTGCGCAACTCTGCCATTGATGGAGGCAGAATAAAAATGAATATTCCATCAGGGTAGGATGCTTTTATTTGCAGTGCCCCTTGGATGTCTATCTCTAAAACTACATCCCGGCCATTTTCAAGCTTTTGCGTGACCATTTCTTTAGGTGTTCCGTAGTAATTACCGTAAACCTTTGCGTATTCGAGAAAGCCGTCATTCTTGATTATCTCAAGGAACTCTTCCTCCGATATAAAATAGTAGTTTTCCCCTTCGACTTCCTGAGGTCTTGGTTTTCTGGTAGTCATAGAAATAGACAGGTCAATATCCATTTTTTGCAGCAACCTTCTGCAGATTGTCCCCTTTCCAGCTCCCGACGGACCGGAAACAACGAATAAAAGGCCTTTAGGCATATTTTTTCCTTTCATAAATTTTTATCGTGTAATTATATACCATATAACATAATGTCACATTTTACAATAGTTTATATAATTATTCAATATTCTGTACTTGCTCTCTGATTTTTTCGATTTCACTCTTTATCTCTAATACTTTGTTTGTGATCTTGAGATCATTAGCCTTAGCTCCGATAGTATTTGCTTCTCGATTCATTTCCTGTACTAAAAAGTCCAGCTTCTTTCCATCAGGCTGATTACTCTTTAAAATAATGTTATTTAATTGTATGATATGGCTGTCAAGACGGACAAGCTCCTCCGTAATACTGCATTTATCAGCAAAAATAGCTGCTTCTACAAGAATTCTATCTTCAGGGATTGTTACATTGTTTCCAATTAATTCTCTAATTCTTTCTTTTAGTTTTTCCGCATAGGCTTTTGTAACTTCAGGAGATCTCTCTTCAATTTCCTTCAAACAGCTTCGAATATAATCTCCTCTTTTGATAATATCCTCTGCTAATTTGGCTCCTTCCTTAACCCTCATCTCGTTCATCTTATTAGCTGCATCTAGCACGGGTATTTCTAAGCTCTTATAAATTGCCTCCTCATCCTCTAAATCTGGAACAGTTTTTAGTACATCGGGAAGTGATGCTAAAAATTGAAGAGTAATATCACCGCAAAGTTTAAAATTATTTTGCAATTCCTTTAGATTGTCATAATATTGTTTGGCTGCCATTGTGTTCAACCTAACGTTGGTGTCACCTTCTGTTATATTTTCAACCATAATAGATACATCAATTTTTCCTCGTCTTGCTATACCCTTTACTAAACTCTTTAGGCGATCCTCTGCAAAAGAATACCGCCTCGGCATTTTAAATACGATATCACTGTATCTATGGTTTACTGATTTTATTTCTACAATTATACTCCGTTTGCCGTCTGTGTATTCGCTTCTGCCGAAGCCGGTCATGCTTTTGATCATTCAAAGTACTCCTTACCTTGTCTTGTTATTTTTCGTACGTATGTTATTATTGTATCATTATACATCAAAAAAGGAGACGTCACAATGAGTTTTGACGGTATGGTCATTGGAGCAGTTGTTCATCAGCTTAAAAGAGCATTAATAGGCGGAAAGATAGAGAAAATATACCAGCCAGAGCCAGACGAAATCATTTTAAATATTCGTTCCGCCAGGGAGAATCAAAAATTATATATATCTGCCAACAGCAGCCATGCTCGGATTCATCTAACTAGTGAAACAACTTCTAATCCCTTGAGTCCGTATGGTTTCTGCATGTTACTCCGCAAGCATATACAAGGTGGGCGCATTTCTGAAATACTCCAAAAAGACTCCGAAAGAATTGTAGAAATTTCAATAGATACTATTAATGAATTAGGCTTTTCTATCAATAAAAAGTTAATAGTGGAAATTATGGGAAAGCATAGTAACATAATTCTGATAGATATTGCTTCAAGCAAAATAATAGATAGTATCAAGAGAGTCTCTATAGACGTCAACCGTTTCCGTCAACTGCTTCCTGGACATATATATGTCTACCCCCCTTCTCAGGGGAAGATCCCGTATTATGAAATTACGGAAACACAAATAGAATCCTTTATAGGAGGCAGTACTGAAAACATTTCAAAATCCTTGATGTCTAATATCCAGGGAATCAGCCCTGTAATTGCAGAAGAAATTATTTACCGCTCAAATCTTCAAAAACAAGAAAAATCGGGTTCTATTCCTGTTTTATCCGAATCAGATACCATACACCGAACATATGCACATGATATCTTCAATGTTCTTAAAGATATGGTAAGCAATATCGATGATGATGCACCTTCTCCACGAGTATATCTTTCGGAGGACGGAACACCATTTGATTTTCACCTGTTCCCGCTCAGTTTTTTGTCCGGGTACTATCGTGAAATAGTTTTTAATGATATTAGCAAAGCAATATCCTACTATTATTCAAATAAAAACGCTTCAAACCGAGTAAAGCAAAAATCTACTGATCTGGTCAAGTTAACAATAAATAGCCTTGATAAGTTATACCTTAAGAAACAACGGCTGTCTGAAGACTTGCTTAAAGCGGAAAAGTCTGATATCTACCGTCTATATGGTGAATTATTAACTGCTAACCTCCACCAGATTAAACACGGACTCTCTGAAGTTGAGCTGTTTAATTATTATAACAATGAAAACATTATCATCCCCCTTGATACACGGTATACACCAATTCAGAATTCTCAAAGATATTTTAAAAAATACAGTAAATCAAAAACAGCAATTACGGAAAAAAATAGACAATTAGAAGAAACAAACGCTGATATAGCTTACCTTGAATCTGTATTGGATTACATTGAAAAAGCTGAAACCGTTGAAGAGATTGAAGAGCTGCGCTTGGAACTGATTGAAGGCGGTTATCTAAGGAAAAGGAAAAATAGCTTTAAATCGCCACGCAGCAAACCTACACCTCACAAATATACTACTAGTGATGGCTTCAAAGTTCTTGTAGGAAGAAACAACAAAGAAAACGACATGCTTACATTTAAAATTGCTTCTGGTAAGGATATATGGTTTCATACAAAAGATATCCCCGGATCCCATGTAATTCTTATCACTGAAGGAAAAAGCATAACTGAAACGGCAATTTTTGAAGCTGCTTCCCTGGCTGCTTATCACAGTAAGGGCCGTGAATCAGAAAACGTCCCGGTAGATTATACACAGGTCCGATATGTTAAAAAGCCCACCAGGGCCAAGCCTGGAATGGTTATCTTTACTAACAATAAAACTATTTATGTAAACCCCCAAAATTCAATCTAAATATTCATATTTCTTCATATCAATTTATGTTTTTACTGAAATTCTATTAGTTTATCCCATATTATTACATTTAATACACTTATTATTACATTTTAACAATTTATTCTTGCTAATTTCCCAATTTTGTCATAAAATTAAAATGCTCCTACATTACACAGCCGCTTTATATTATTTAGGCATGAACGAAATTCTCCTGCCATAAATTACAGGGGAAAAATACCGATTCAAAGGAAGTGATACATATGAATGAGCGAAACAGTAAAACTACGAAGGATCGAATTTGCATGACAGGAGAATTATGCTGCGCCTTATGCGGCGGACATTCAAATATTATCCGCTTCAAAAACGGATATATTTGTGTCAGCTGCTTACAATATGTTAAAACTATATAAGAAGATCCCTTTCTCTCATAGAAAATTCTATAATAATAAACTCGTTTATCCCGTAAAATTCTAGCGGCTGTGGTACAAGGCTGATACATTCCGTTTCAGCCTTTTTGTTTGCATTTTCCCGGCTTAGCACGAAGATTGGGTTCTTAATTTTATCAACACATTATTGAAATCCTCGGGAAGGTCACTTTCAAATTCCATATACTCCCCGGTAACAGGGTGGATAAAACCAAGAATTTTTGCGTGGAGCATCTGATAATCAACACCTAGTACTTTCTTTTTTGGTCCATATATTCCATCACCGAGAAGTGGATGTTTTATATAGGCCATGTGTACTCTGATTTGATGTGTCCTACCTGTCTTCAGCCTGGCTTCAACATAGGTAAAGGAGCCAAATCTCTCTAAGACTCTATAATGTGTCACAGCTTCCTTGCTGTTTAATGTAGTTACGGCCATTTTAAAACGGTTCTTAGGATCTCTTCCAATGGGGGCATTTACGGTATCTTCATCTTCTTTGAAATTATTATACACAATAGCATGATATACTCTCGTAATGGAATGCTCTGCAAGTTGCTGGGCAAGTGAATGATGCGCAGCATCATTTTTTGCTATCATCAACAGCCCACTTGTATCCTTGTCAATTCTATGAACAATACCTGGGCGAATCACTCCGTTGATAGAAGAAAGATTTTTACAATGAAAAAGTATAGCATTTACCAAGGTTCCGGTATAGTTGCCAGCAGCTGGATGAACCACCATGCCTTTCGGCTTATTTACTACCAAAACATCTCCATCCTCATATACAATGTCGATAGGAATATTCTCCGGTACAACGTCCAAAGTTTCAGGCTTAGGAATCGATACTTTGACAATATCCCCAGTTTTAACTTTGTATTTTTTTGACTGTTCAATTAAGCCATTTACCTCTACTCTCTTCGTTTCTATTAATTTTTGAAGATAGCTCCTCGATACTTCTTCAATAACAAAAGAGAGGACCACATCTAGCCTAGTCCCCTGCATTTCTTCTTCAACAATAAACTCAATAATGTTATCCATTTTATGGTTCCTTTTTATTTGATCCCTTGTTATGATTCCTTTTTTATGAGACTTTTTCATATTTCCTTTTTATAAGCTTTATAAGTGCATATTTATTTTTGCGATTCTATCTTATTTAGTCTCGGTTCAATCAACAAAACATAAATGACCAGCAACCCACAACCTATACAAACGGATATGTCCGCCACATTAAATATTGGCCAAACTCGAAAATCCAAAAAATCAACTACATACCCATTTACAGCGCGGTCTATAAGATTTCCAATCCCGCCAGCTACAATAAGCGAAAGGCTCATCAACAAAACTTTATGTCCCTTTCTGCGTCTTTTTAATAGGTAAATAAATATAGCTCCAATAACAAGCAGCTGTATCACCAGCAGAAATTCAATCTTACCTTCAAATAAGCTAAAGGCTGCACCGCGATTTTGAATATATGTGATATGAAATATACCGTCTATCAAAGAAATTGAAGTATTCAACTCCATATTTAACTGGACTAGATACTTCGTCAATTGGTCAAAAAGTACAACTAGAGCGATGATGATAAAATACATATAATCCCAGTGGAATTGTTAAACCCCTTCTCCTTTTCTTAAATTTGTGATGGTTGACTTTTCAAAAGAGGCGACATCTTCTGATTTGATTTTATCTTCTGTATATGGTTTTAAATCTCCTAATTCTTTATTGCCAAAAAGTTCTTCACTCAAGTTGTCAAACTTCTCAAGTTCAGATTCTAAGAGACTTCTATATCTGCTTTTAAATATAATTAGACTATTTTTCAACTTTAGCATTTCTTCATTTAGTCTTTCTATATTTTCCTTGGCTTCTCTCTGAATCAACTGTGCATCTAATTCAGCATTTTTTAATAATATCTCTGCACGCTTTTCTGCGCTTACAGATATATCGCTCATTAAAGCCTTTGCTGCTTCAAGAGTTTTCAATACTGTCTCTTCTGAATTTTTGAACCTCTCTAACTCAGCAGTTAAATTTTTTATCTGTTCTTTTAACCTGCGGTTTTCTTCCAAAATCTTTTCCAAATCCAGAGTTAGAAGATCGAGGAATCCATCGACATCCTCTTCCTTATATCCCCTAACTGCCCTAGAAAACTCTTTATTTTGAATATCTAATGGAGTAATCATAGTTTTATTACCTCAAAGGACATTTATTGTATTTAATTTCACAAATTTACTATTCATGAATTTACTATTCATACTTCTAAAAAATAAATAATCTTAAAATGTTAATAATGAATCCATTAATCATTGTTAAACCAATAATCGCCAAAATTGGTGAAAAGTCAATAGCTCCTACAAGTCCAAACCTTGCTAAAATACTTCGGCATGGAGCAAGTATTGGTTCAGTTAGTTGTATAATAACGTTATAAAACCTGTATAAATTACCATAAGGTGCTCTTATAAACCAACTAAGTATTGCTCTTCCTATTATTAAATATATTAGAACCTGAAAAAATAGGTTAACTGCTCTCATTAATAGTATTGTTGTCATACACTTATCTCCAAATATTCTTTGGCGAACCACTAAAGTCGAGGCTTTTTTGATCTATATTAGCGTGAACATCCACATTTTCTGGTGCAAAAATAAATATATTGTTAGCAACTTTCTGGACATTACCATTCAGAGCATATGTAGCACCGCTTAGAAAATCGAAGATTTTCCTTGCTGTATCGCTTTCAGCCTTTTCAAGGTTAATAATTACTGGTTTCCTGGCTTTAAGGTTATCAACAAGCTTTGGACATTCATCAAAGATTTTTGGTTCTATTACTACCAATTTAAATTGGTTTGTGTTTGGATTTATACTTTTATTTTGAATGGGGAGAACCCTGTTATCCTTAGTTTCTTTAGCCTCCCTGTTTTCGTTCCTTGCAGTTGCATAGGCTCCTCTTGGATCTACTTGTTGCCGTTCCAAGGAAGACGATGCTGGCGTTTTTTCATCTAAACGATCCTCTTCTTCGATTTCTTCAATTCCAATCAATGTTTTTAGTTTATAAAAAAATCCGTCTCCCATTTTTTCCTCCTCGTTATATCCCCATTAAAAATCTCTTATTTATAATTTCTTTCCCCAAATATTGCTGTGCCTATTCTGATTAAATTAGAACCCTCCATTATTGCAATTTCAGAATCATGTGACATGCCCATTGAAAGATACTTGAAATCTAACCTCGGGTGATTAATCCCTGAATATCGTACATATAATTCTTTAACCTCTCTAAAATAGACCCTTACATCTTCTGGATCATCTTTAAAAGGCGCAATACACATGAGACCCCTGATTCTGATATTTTTACAGTTTTCTAAAATATCTTTTATAAAGTCCCCTGTTTCCTCACTGTTAATACCAAATTTACTATCTTCTTTTGCCGCATTAACCTGTATTAGAATGTCCATAAATATTCCAAACTGTGCCGCCCTTTTATCAATCTCTAGTGCTAATTTCATGGAGTCAACAGAATGGATTAGATAAACCTTATCGATAATATATTTTACCTTATTTGTTTGCAAATGTCCAATCATATGCCATCGAACCGGTTTTACTTTTTCGTATTTACTGATGATTTCCTGAACCTTATTTTCACCTATATCTGTTATTCCAGCATCAATGGCCGCATTTATCTCTTCCGCTGTTCTGGTCTTTGTTACCGCAACCAGTAAGACCTCCCCAGGCTCACGTCCCGTTCGAATCGTTATTTCGTCTTTTTTTCTGTTGATATGTTCAATGTTTTGCCTAATAATATCCATTTACATACTGCCTTCCATTATTACTCTGCAAATTTATAACTCAATGTCAGTTAGTTTTATTCGGTTGTTTTAATATTTCATCATAGATATTCACAGTATCAACCTTCGTAGCCCCATTATCCGTATAGTAATAAGACCCTTCTACCAAAGACCATTCGCCATCATTCGTAATGATTTTAACTGGCTTAAAAACATATTCTCCACTTTTAGCCTTGACATACACACCTGGCTGTCCATTTTTTGATGTAATGCTTTCATTTCGAATCATCAGCCCCGTGTAGTCTGAAGTGACCACCTCCGCCTCTATTTTTCTTATCTGTGCAAATTCTTCATAATACCTGTTAAATTCAAGGATTACCAGCCATTCCGTATTATCATCAATGATATCGTAGACTTTTCCTTCAACCTGTCCTAATGGCAGGTTAATAGCTACAGTTTTACCCTTTTCATATTTTACAATATCCTCCTGAGCAACCCAAAAGACTACATACCAGCTTTTATTATCTACTATTTTGTATAAAGGTTCTTTTGCTAAAGTATTTTTACGTGCAAGATTTTGTACCTCATCAAAACTCATATTTTGAACCTTTTTCTTGTTCAATAGTGCCATATTTTCAGGTGTGAATTCAGACTCGTAGCCATCTATGTAATAACTTACAACACCTTTAAAATCGCTTATATAGTCTTCCGGTGTATTACCCATTGCGTTTATGGATATATTGTTTCTGAATATTTCCTCTTTAGCAGCTTGATCGGTTGCAAGTATGTAATCTTTCTTTTGATTCAGTCTTTGAATCTGCTCCTCCAACTTTGAAGCCTGCGCTGCTTCACCTTCACTAAGTGCTATATCTCGCTTCTCTTCAAGTTTAGAAAGCTGCGTTCTTATTCTCTTTATATCGTCACTAAATATGCTTTCCCCACCATTAAATCTGGAAATCCGTTCCATAATTCTATGATAACTGCTCTCCTTATCCTCACTTGTTCCCAGAGATATGTCAAGAATCTTTACACCTTTTCTTACCTGTTCTCCTTCTTGAACATAGTATTGGATAGTCCCAGGTTTATCTGCAAAATGCACTTTTTCACTTCTTACAAAATAAGCAGTAACCTGGTCAGTAACCTGCAGGCTTCCATACTCAATAATTTCTGTTTGTGTTAATGCACCAGTCACATTAGGAAATACGTATATGATGATAAAAAGAATAATCAGGGCTAAACAAAACAAGAATATTAATCTCTTTTTCCACTTCACTTTCAATGTTCCCCCACCTCATCACATACCTCTGAATTTTTAGTATATATGAAATCAAGCTTCAGTCCAAGAACTTTTGGAGAATTTTTTGTTCATCCTTCGTAAGATTCTTTTCCTTTTTAAGGAACTTTTCCCAAAGATCTGGTCTTCTCTCTTTAGTAAGTTCCAATGATTTCTCAAACTGCCACAAATGAATCAACTTATGATTTCCAGAAACCAAAACCTCCGGCACTTCAATTCCCTCATAATTTCTGGGTTTTGTATATTGAGGATATTCCAATAATCCGGAATAGATTGATTCTTCATTATGAGCACTGCTGCTGCCAAGAACCTTCGGTATCATTCTAGCCACCGCATCAATCAAGATCATTGCTGGAAGTTCTCCTCCAGTCAAAATATAATCTCCGATAGAAACCTCCTGCATCTCCCAGAAATCTATAATCCTTTGATCAACACCTTCATAATGTCCGCATAGAATTACAAGTTCCTCCTCTTTAGACAGTTCTAGAATCAATTCCTGATCAAGAATCCTGCCCCTTGGTGACATATAAATAATCCGTTTGCCTTTTGCATTTATCGCATATAAAGCTCGAAATACCGGATCTGCAAGCATTACCATTCCGGCACCTCCTCCAAACGGATAGTCATCAGCTTTCTTGTGTTTATCCTTGCTATAATCCCTGATATTCGTAAGTGTTATGTTCAATATACCGTTTTCCTTTGCCCGCCCTAAAATACTTTCTTGGGTCACAGGCGTAAACATATCTGGAAACAGTGTCAATATGTCAATTTTCATAATAACATTTCTTCCTATTCATCTAATAATCCTTCAATAAGCCTTACCGTCATAGTCCTGTTTTCCATATCTAAATTTAAAATAAATTCCTCCACTGATGGAATCAGAAATTTACTACGATTTACGCACTCAACTTCGAATAAATCATGTGCTCTGTTTTGTATCACATTACTGACTGTACCTAAAAAATTGCCGTTCTCTTCAACAACTCTCAAGCCTATAAGTTCGAAGATATAATACGTATCTTCAGGTAATGTTCTTAGATCCTCTCTGTCGATATAGACATTTTTTCCTTTATATTTCTCAGCTTGACTCCTGTCATCAATGCCATGCAGCTTAAGTACAACTGTTTCTTTTACATATCTAACGGATTTAATTTCATAGGGGATATTCTCGAGAAATACTTTCGTCAGCTCCTCAAACCTTTCTTTATTATCCGAATAATGATAAATTTTTAGCTCCCCTTTCAAACCAACCACATTGACAACTTGTCCAATTAATATTCTATCCATAGCTCCTCACGATGTTTTTTTCTAATGCATCTAAGTGTATAAAAGAAATACAGGCACATATAACAAATATATGTGCCGCAAAGCGCAGTATTTCAGTTCTCTATTGAACGATTTCCACTACTACCCTTTTATTTGCTTTGGTCGCAGCAGCCTTTACCACAGTACGAAGTGCTTTTGCAATCCTTCCTTGCTTACCGATGACTTTCCCCATATCATCAGGGGAAACCTTTAGCTCAATAACAATACCTTGTCTTCCTTCTATCTCTTTAACTTCTACCGCATCAGGATTATCAACCAGTGATATTGCAATAGCTTCAACCAGTTTTACCATAAGTATTCACCGCTTTCTTTATTCTATGATTCCTGATTTTTTAAAAGACTTTTTACTGTTTCTGTAGGCTGAGCTCCTTTTGAAATCCATTCTTTTGCTTTATCTCCGTTAATCTTAATATCAGACGGATCAGTCAAGGGATTATAGTAACCTATCTCTTCAATAAATTTTCCGTCTCTTGGTGAACGAGAATCTGCAACAACTACTCTATAAAAAGGTTTCTTATGAGCTCCCATTCTTTTTAATCTTATTTTTACTGCCAAATGTTACACCTCCTTCTTTAGCTCAATTGCTTTTTATATGTTAAATCCAGTCCTACATCCTGCATTCAAAATGACTGACAGCATTAGTCTGAATCTAATCAACTTACTGGAAACCTTTGAACATACGATTTCTTTTAAACTTTGGTGCATTGGTAAACTGCTTCATCATTTTCTTTGCATCTTCATATTTCTTAATCATAGTGTTGATTTTGCTAACGGATTGTCCACTTCCCGCAGCAATTCTCTTTCTTCTGCTTGCATTCAATATCGATGGATTCCTTCTCTCTTCTATAGTCATGGATTGGATGATTGCTTCCATTTGTCTGAATTCCTTTTCTCCATCTTCAAGGTCTACATCTTTTAATGCATTATTATTGATGCCTGGAATCATACCGATAAGTTTCGTAAGACCACCCATTTTTTTGATCTGACCAATCTGCTCTAAGAAATCCTCCAAAGTGAAGTCGTTATTCTTTATCTTTTTTTCCAGTTCGGAAGCCTTTTTTTCATCGTAGTTTTCTTGAGCTTTTTCAATCAGACTAAGCAGATCGCCCATGCCCAGTATCCTTGATGCCATTCTGTCCGGATGGAACGGTTCCAAAGCGTCAAACTTTTCACCTACACCGATGAATTTAATAGGTCTTCCTGTGACGGCTTTGGTTGACAATGCAGCACCACCTCTGGTATCGCCATCCAGCTTTGTCATAATAATACCATCAATTCCTAACATCTGATTGAAACCATGAGCTGCATTCACTGCATCCTGACCCATCATTGCATCTACCACCAGCAGAATTTCATGTGGTTTTGTTTTCTTTTTTATTCTGACAAGCTCATCCATCAGTTCGTCATCGATATGCAATCTTCCTGATGTATCTAGTATAAGCACATCATATCCCTTATATTTTGCTTCTTTCATCGCTTGTTCTGCGATGAATTCAGGATCCTTACAGTCACGCATTGTAAATACTGGAACATCAACACTCTTTCCCACTATCTCCAGCTGATCTATCGCAGCAGGACGATAGACATCACAAGCTACAAGCATAGGTCTTTTGCCGTTTTTCTTCAGATAATTTGCCAGTTTGCCGCAGGTTGTTGTTTTACCAGTACCTTGCAAGCCCGCCATAAGATATACTGTAAATCCGGTAGGTGAATAAGTCAATTTGCTATTGGTTCCGCCCATCAGAGCTACAAGTTCATCATTAACGATTTTTATTACCTGCTGAGCCGGAGTTAAACTTGACAAAACATCCTGTCCGAGTGCTTTTTCTTTTACGCTATCAACAAATTTCTTGACTACTTTAAAGTTAACATCGGCTTCAAGCAATGCCAGCTTTACTTCACGCATTGCTTCATTTATATCTGTTTCTGTAAGAACTCCTTTACCCTTCAGCTTTTTAAAAATACCCTGTAATTTTTCTGATAATCCTTCAAATGCCATATCCAGATCTCCTTAACTAAGTTTGCATCCTGTCATGTTACTCATTGATTTGATCAATGATAGACTTAATCTTCTGCAATCCTTCCTTCAGCCTTTCATTTTGGCTGTTTTCCTTAATAAGCCTATTGATTTCTAAATCGATGGCGGCAATTACTTCTTCTGTCGCTTCAAACTTTTGAACAAGCCCCAGTTTACTCTCATATTCACGAAGTGCTTTTTCAGCCTTTTTGATTGTATCATGAACTGCCTGCCTGCTGATTGAGAACGCTTCTGCAATCTCAGACACAGAAAAGTTATCCTCATAGTAAAGTTTCAGGATTTCCTTCTGCCTTGCCGTGAGAAGCTGCCCATAAAAATCATATAACATATTGATCTCAATCATTTTTTGAAACATAATTAGCTGGCTCCATTCTGATGTGACAGTCAAATTAGCTTCAATGCAACATTAATTTACCATAAAATTAACATACTGTCAAGCGAAAATACTTGCCAGTATGTCGGGATTTCTTTCTTTATTTTTTTCTTTCATTATCTCGTTATTTTATTTTCAATATTTCAGTATTTCACATTCATAGCTGATTGGAAATCTGCCATTTCCATCTATTATGTCCAAAAGAGCCGTCACATCACTGCTTTTAATGTCTGGAATACTTACTTCACCAAGAAGGGATCCCAATAAAGAAGTGCGGCGATAAACCACATCTATGACTTCACAATCCTCCAGATTATAATTTGTCTTCATATCTTCCACTGCATACTCAAGGTTTCCGATATCGTCTACAAGCTGTAGATCAATCGCTTGTTTTGCTGTATAAATCCGACCATCCGAAAGCTTTTTAACTTGCTCTAATTCGATTTCTCTTTCTTCCGATACGATATTTATAAACTGCTCATAAGCATTGTCAACCAAAGATTGGAAAATCTCCTTCTGCTCATCAGTCAGCGGTTTTACCATATTACCCATAGCCTTATTTTCTCCTGCTGTAATCGTAACTGTTTTTATACCATATCTTTCTAGAAATTCCGAAATATCATAGAATGTTCCAATCGTAACTCCTATTGAACCTGTTAAGGTGTTCCGATTTGCAATGATTTTGTCAGCCGGTGTAGATATATAATATCCCCCGGATGTCGCCATAGATCCCATTACTGCATAGACCGGCCTTCCTGTTTTTTCTTTATAGTCATTTAATTTTAAATATAACTCATCACTTTCATAAATTCCGCCCCCTGGCGAATCTATAAATAGAATTAATCCTCGGTTGTTATAATCGGCCATAAGGTCGTCAATCTTTTTTATCGTCCACTTATGCTGATATCCAATAGGAATGCCAAATGTATCCGTCTGAACCTGAGTTATAAGACCATTAACGTAAAGCGTAGCAATATAAGGTACTTTTACAGTTATATCCTCTTCTTCCCCCAAAATAATACTCTTCACGAAATTTCCCATCATAGCCAAGATGATGATTCCTACGATGATACATCCAAAGATAATAAAACTCTTTTTTCCCCGGTTTTTATTTTTTTTCTTATTGGCTTCAATATCTTCTATGTTATATTCTCTGATTTCTGACATTATATTACTCCTCTCAAGTAATGCTACCATTTATATTTTCTGCTATTTTTATAAGTATGTCAATTATATCAAAAAAATAAATTTTAAACCGTTGACAGTGTACTATCTATTATAGTACACTAGGTACAAAGTAATAAATAATGTAATACATATAAACACAAAGATATCTATTACAATTAAAGGAGGGTGAGTACCGTGTTTCAGATTGACTTGAAAAACCGAAAGTCGATCTATGAGCAGATAGTCGATAATGTCAAAGAGCTTATCATAACCGGTGTGCTAAATGCTGAAGACAAACTTCCTTCTGTCCGCGAATTATCAAAAACACTCACTGTAAATCCGAATACTATACAAAAGGCATACAGGGAGCTAGAGTATCAGGGATACATTTATACAGTCTCTGGACTAGGTACATTCGTAGCAGCCCATACAGGTCTTCCTATTGATGACAATAAAATTGCACAAATAAAGGAACGCCTGCGGGAAAATACCAGAGAATTGTTTTATTTAGGTTGTTCTTTGGAAAAAATTAAAAGCATACTCGATGAATTATTGTCAGAAAGGAGTGATTGGAATGATAAAAGTAAATAGTGTCAATAAATCCTTTGATGGATTCAAAGCACTATCCAATCTAAATCTGAATATAAAAAAAGGCTCAATTTATGGGCTGGTAGGAACTAATGGGGCGGGTAAAACTACGTTAATCAAACATATCACCGGAGTCTATAAGCCTGACGATGGTGAAATATTCATAGATGGTGAAAATGTACATGAAAACATAACTATAAAAGAACGACTAGGCTACATCCCTGACGATTTATATTTTTTTTCAACATATAGTCTTAAGGAGTCAGCTAAATTCTACCGTTCCATCTATCCAAACTGGAACCAGGAGCGGTACGTTCATATGGTAAATCAATTTTCACTTAGCGAAAAACGAAAACTATCCAAATTTTCAAAAGGAATGCAGAAACAAGCTGCTTTTATACTTACAATGTCCTCCATGCCTGATTATCTAATACTTGACGAGCCTATCGATGGTCTGGATCCAATTATACGTAAGCTGGTATGGAAATATATAGTGGAAGATGTAGCCGAAAGAGAAATGACAGTTCTGGTGTCCTCGCATAATTTACGTGAATTGGAAGGGATTTGCGATTCAATAGGTATTCTGTCTAAGGGAAAAATGATGATTGAGCGTGATCTGGATGAATTGAAATCGGATATACACAAAATCCAAGTTGCGTTTAAAACAACCCCGGAAGACCCTTATGCCGGCTTAAATGTGCTCCATAAGGAATCAAGAGGTACTGTCGACTTGCTTATTGTTAGAAATAGAAAAGATGTGGTAGAGAAAAAAATCCACTATTACCATCCTGTTATATTCGACATGCTTCCATTGTCACTGGAAGAAATATTTATATATGAACTGGGGGGTGAAGATAATGAGATTGAAAGCATCCTATTTTAGTATTTCAAAACCTTTGATAAGAGAAAACCTACGACGTTTCTGGGCAATACCTGCACTAGCCTTTCTTGTTTATTTTCTTTCGGGTGTGTTTCCTATTTTGATGGCATACTCTAATTTAAATACATTGTCGAGCTATATAGCAATGTCACTTAACAACCAGCAGCCCTTCTATATGTTCGCTCACCTGGTATTTCCAATTGCTGCTGCTGTTGTAATATTCCGATACCTGCATGGGATCAGCTCGGTATCGGTCATGCACTCTATGCCGTTTACACGTGCAAAACTTTATAACAGTGGCTTAATATCCGGATTGATAATGATTGTAGCGCCGATAATACTTAACGGTTTAATTCTTCTTGCTATAAGCAAACCCGTATATAACCAATACTATTCAGGAACGGGTATCATGCTGGATACAGTAAATGTTTTTGCAAGAGCGAATATATTAAACTGGATTTGGATTTCACTTATCATTGCTTTTGTAGTATTTGCCGTGTCAGTATTTGCCGGTATGCTTACGGGCAATTCCCTAATGCATTTTGCATTAGCGGCTTGGTTCAACTTCCTGCTTACTATGTTGTATTTTGTGTTTGTGGCGTATTTCTCTCGTTACCTTTATGGATTTGATACTTCTACAAACCTGGAAGAATTTGGCCTGCGCATCTCACCATTTTTGAATGTTCTCAGAAGCCAAGGCTCATTTGATACAGCCACCACAATATTTTATATTGTCAGCTTCTTTATCCTGCTAGGTATTACAGGTTTCCTCTATCAGAAACGCCGCCTCGAACGCGCCTCTGATGCACTAGTATTTGGATTCATGGAACCGATTATATGCTATCTAATCACCTTTTTTGGTATGACTATGCTGGGATTTTACTTTGATGTCTTGGGTGAATCCGAATGGTATATGTACGCTGGATTTGCTGCAGGCACAGTTATATTCTTCATCATAGGTCAAATGATTGTAAAGAAAACTCCTCGTATTTATAATATAAATGGCTTGAAAAGCTTTGGAATTTATTGCATAATCGCAGTTGTTTTTATACTTGGTCTAAAGTTTGATGTTACGGGATTTGAAAAGCGGGTGCCAGATCCGGCTAAAGTTCGAAGCTTTATTATAGAAGAATATTTTAACCGTGAATATGGCTTCTATAATAACCAATACTTAACGAGACATCCAATTTTCAAGGGTTCGTCTGAAGAAGATATCTTTAGTTTAAAAGACCCCGAAAACATTGCTGCTGTCACTGAACTTCATCGTTCCTTCACTGAAAATAAAGCTCGATTTGAAAATATAAAAGGTATCTTAACAAGTGGAGTTCACCTGATCTACAATCCGAATTCTTCTTTGCCGACAAGCAGAATATACACTGTAGATTACAATTTCTACAGGAATAGCCCAGAGTTTAAAAAGATATATGAGTCAGAGGAATTCAAGAATTTTTATGCACCGAGCAATCTTAATTATGAAGAACTAAACCAGATTTATATAGTACCGGAGATTCCTTTTGCTGAACCTGTAGAAATAAAAAACAAAGCGGAAATGCAAGAGCTCATCGCATGTATTGACAAAGACTTTAAATCACAAAGATTTGAAGATATGGCTAGTTTAAAGCACAAATACGCATCGGTTGGTATAAATTTCAAATATAAGAATAGAAATTCTGATACACCAGAAAAGCTATTGGAAACTGGAGTCACTTATACAATAACTGATAATTATACTAATACAATTCAGTGGCTTGAAGAGCATGGCTACGGAGATCGTTTCATTCAAAAGGCTAATGATGTCGAGTATATTGAATTGTACCATAATGTCTATAATCGTGATGAGAAAAACTTCTATCCTGGTAATACCGTAGAAAATGTAAAGATGAAGAGTTTGAAAATAACTGACCCAGTAAAAATTCAAGAACTATTAGACTCATATGAATATACTAATATCAATTATAATGACTATTATTCTGGAGTCATTGTGTATCGGTGGGACAGTGATTACCAACAACAACATATTGATGATTATATGTATGAAAGATTTGACGAAAAATTTGGAAGAGTTGTGGCTTCAAAGTATCAGAAGCAAATCTACTTCAATGAAGGTAATGTTCCGGACTATGTCCTTGAATATTTTAATTGAGTTTCAATAATGGGGTTTAACATAAATGACTGTTCATATCTTATGAACAGTCATTTTTAGTTATATAAGAATACCTCAGCAAAAAATAAACTTTTTCTTCCGTTTTTCATATAATGAATATCATATCATTAATAATTACCGGCATTTACAAATACTGTTACATGTTGGTAATTGCGAACAGGAGAAACAATATGGCAATTAGAATATTTATTGATCAAGGACATAATCCTGTAAATCCAAATGCGGGTGCTGAGGTACGAGGAATTAGAGAGCAAGATATAAACTATGAAGTGGGAGTAAGACTTGCTGCTCTATTAAATGATAATCCAAATTTTGAGGCAAGACTGTCAAGAAACCATCCAACAGAGCAATTGGGTACAAGTACAACTACTAGTCTTCAAGCCAGAGTTTATGCTGCTAACAGCTGGCCTGCGGATTTCTTTTTCAGCTTGCACTGTAATGTAAGCGAAATTCCAACTGCTAGCGGAAGTGAAGCTTATGTCTACAGCGCCGATAGTCCTGCATATTACATGGGAACTCGAGTTTTGGAAGGTCTTAACTATATGACCGGCTTGCCTAATCGTGGAGTAATGATAAATACCAGGCTTTATGTTCTTAGAACAACCACCATGCCTGCCGTACTAATAGAAATGGGCTTTATGAGTAACCCAACTGATTTGAACTTACTTATAAGTGATCCCCAAAGCTTTGCAAGGGGGATATATTATGGGATACTTGCGTATTACGGCCTATTATAACGCATCCGTGGGAAAACTAATATCGCTTCACCGTTATGATGAAGCGATATTGTTGTTTAATGCATTTTTTTCTTATCTAAATCCGGTTTTTCAAATCCAATTAATTCTTCAAGCTCTTCTTCCGATAATGAATCAAAGTCTATTGCATCATCGGGTATTTCATCACTTAATAATGGAAATGCAATAATAATATTTCTTGCATCATCAAGTGTGTCTTCAGGGACATAAATATCTATTGGGTAAGCAGAATTGGTTCCCATAAAAATCTCCAGAAAATTGCTGGCACCTCTAAACCTCTTTATGGAAGGAATTCCCTCACTTCTTAGCTTGGATTCTAGGAGATCTGCCTCAAAGCTATCTCTTGCAGTGCATAGATAAACTCCATTTCTCCATTCCCTGCGGTCTTTTTTTTTAAACATTATTTTCCTCACTTCAAAATATACTAATATGCTTTTTCTTTAATTTCTTTTTTCAGCTTTTCAACGAAGTCTTCGATTTTTATACTTCCCAATTCTCCTTCTTTATTGGAGCGCACAGACAGTTGACCAGAATTCATTTCTTTTTCACCAATAACTCCAATATATGAGACTCTTTCATTTCTGGCTTCTCTTATTTTATATCCAATTTTTTCATTTCGGATGTCAACTTCAACTCTAAGACCTTCCTCTCTAAGCTTTCTTCCGACTTCTTCTGCGAAATCAGCAAATCTTTCTGTAACGGTCAGCAATTTCACTTGGACTGGGGCAAGCCAAAGAGGGAATTTTCCAGCAAAGTGCTCTGTCAAAATTCCAATAAATCGCTCAACGCTGCCAAATATAACCCTGTGTATCATAATAGGAACATGCTTTTCACCATCTTTACCCACGTATGTCAAATCAAACCGTTGAGGCATCTGAAAATCCAATTGTATTGTACCGCATTGCCATGTCCTGCCGATGCTGTCCTCCAGATGGAAGTCAATTTTCGGACCGTAAAAAGCGCCATCACCTTCATTGATAATAAATGGGATTCCTTTTTCATTTAACGCTTCCTTTAATGCGTTGGTCGCCATTTCCCACTCTTCCTCAGTGCCCATTGAATCTTCTGGTTTAGTAGAAAGCTCTATATGATATTTAAAGCCAAAAATTGAATAAACATAGTTAATAAAATCAATGACACCAGCAATTTCACTTTTTACTTGCTCTGGAAGCATGAAAATATGAGCATCATCCTGAGTGAAAGTCCTGACCCTCATAAGTCCATGCAGAGCTCCTGACAGTTCATGTCTGTGCACTTGACCCATTTCTGCCATTCTTATAGGAAAATCCCGATAGCTGTACATTTTTCTTTTGTAAGCCAACATTGCACCCGGACAGTTCATCGGTTTTACAGCAAAGTCATTGTCATCTATCTTAGTAAAATACATATTATCTTTGTAGTGATCCCAGTGCCCCGATGTATGCCATAATGCTTCGCTCAAAATAAGTGGGGTTTTGATTTCTTGATAGCCTCTTTCAATATGCGCCTTTCTCCAGAATGCTTCAAGCTCATTTCTTATGACCATGCCCTTAGGCAAAAAGAATGGGAAACCGGGGCCTTCATCATATATTGCAAAAAGATCCATTTCTTTTCCGATTTTTCTATGATCTCTTTTTTTCGCTTCTTCTAATCTTTCAATATATTCATCCAGCAGCTTCTGTTTTGGGAAGGATGTACCATAAATCCTTTGAAGCATCTTATTCTTTTCGTTTCCACGCCAATATGCGCCAGCAACGCTCATGAGCTTTATTGCTTTGACTGCACCGGTTGATGGCATATGAGGTCCAGCACAAAGATCTATAAAATCTCCCTCTTTATAAAACGAGATCTCAGCATCCTCAGGAAGATCTTTAATCAGCTCCACCTTGTAAGGCTCCTGTCTTTCCTCCATGAATCGGATAGCTTCTTCTCTGGGGAGAGTAAATCGTTCTAAAGGATGATTCTCTTTGATGATTTTCTTCATCTCTTTTTCAAGATTAACCAGATCCTCGTCTGTAAACCGATGTTCTAGGTCAAAATCATAATAGAAACCGTTATCTATAGCAGGACCAATTCCCAGCTTCGCTTCAGGAAACAGTCTTTTTACCGCCTGCGCCAAAATATGTGAGCTTGTATGTCGATAAGTATGATTTCCATCTTCATCTTCAAATTTCAAAATTTCAAGTTCAGAATCCTCTTCCAATTTATAATTCAAGCCTTGTACTATGCCATTTACTCTGCCAGCTACAGCTTCTTTTTCCAATCCTTTATGGATTGCCTTTGCAGCTTCTAAAATTGTTGTTCCTTTTTCAAATTCTCTTACACTGCCGTCCTTTAATGATACTTTTATCATAAAATACCTCCTAGGTTTCAATAACCGATTAACAGTATAATTATATGTCATATGAATTATTTGTCAAGAAAACTAAAATCGTCTTGAAACCTAAAAATAATGGCGTTAAAGGTTCTATTTCCATATTTCTTCTGGATTTACTCCGTATACCTGTACAATCTCAAGGTGCTCGCTGTTAGCGATATCTTTCGGCGTAACTAACCAGGAGCCGTCGGAATCTAAATCATACCCAAATCGTTCATATGGATACCAAACTACATGGGAGCACTGAGTGCTTTTTAACTTATCTGGTTTTTTCTCTGGTATGCCTGTAAATAGTCCATAGGGAAGTCCTAGCAGTTCTTTTTTAGCATATTCTGCGATTTTCGCTGTTTTAATACTATTATAGTCTTTCAACCTCAACTGAATAAAGCTTGGATATGTTCGCCACTTGTCAATACTCTGAAGAACTACTTTTTCTCCAATACAGATTGCTTCCAATGTTTCACCTTTAGTTTCATCCGTGACAATAGCTGCATGCCCATGCCGCCATCCGAGCGAATGAGTACCTTTCGTAATAAAGATATCTCCGTTTCTGACATCAAGTATCTCAAAACCCTTCACTAGTTGTCCATTTTCATCCCTCATTCTTTCATCATGGACAATTATAGCCTGAACACGGCACTCATAATCCCCAGATAAAAAAAAATCATCCTGAAACTTCCTAAAGCTCTTTATAAGGTCATCCGATTTTTCTGACTTTAAGAGAATATCCACAGCCTCGCGTCCTAATCCGGTCTGCATAAAAACGGTAGTATAGTCTTCCTCTGTCAGATGAGCCTTAAGAACTAGTTCGGCAAGGTCCTCCTTCGGATAGTCGGGCTTCCAAGCTCCTTCGTCTTCAATGATCCAGTTCATAAACTTAATTACCATTATTATAAATAATAGTGCTATGATAACTATTAATATCCTTTTATTACCTTTACCCTTTATCCATTCATATGATTTTGTTTGTTGTTTCTTCATCGATAAATCCTCTTGCTGTTAATCATTGCATGAGCTGATAAATATGTCAATATCTATTAACATCCTGCTTTTTAAGTTTTCTATTCATCAACAATTTAGTGCTGAATGATAATGAAATGCAATCATTGCGGTAATTCATACTTTGCAGCACGCTGAACTTTAGTTACTTCAATAAATGGTAAATCAAAAAGGTCATCAGTTACAGCTGTAATTATAACTGTAACTGACGGTATGCAATTATCGCTTTCATAGCCTAAAATATCGTCCTCAAAGAGTACTTCATATGACAGAGTACATTCCTTCGGCAAAGGCATTTTATTTTTGGAATTATTTATTATGAAGTCAATATACTTATACCCTTCTTCGTAACTAAATTGAAACAAGCCTTCAGCATAAGCCGCTTCATCATAATAAAGAGCCGCTCCTGCAGCGCATTCCTCCGCAACGGCTTTTAAAAAATTCTGACAGCGTATGTAACAGCCCATATCACCTTGATAGGACAAAAAACTTGTATTTATAATAAGTATTGCCAAAAAAATTATAAATACCTTCATAATGACTCCTTATGTTAAAGAAAGCGATAGGCAAAAACGTCTAGACAACTGACGATTACTCCCTAAGTAATTCACTGGCTGTCCAGCTTTCAATCGTATACATGCCCATATTTTCTTCATCTGTTATCCCAAAGAACCTATTTCCTGCCATGATTTTCTTAAGAGGAACTGAAACTTTATAATATATAAGCTCCCTATCGTCAAAAACTGAGGTCCTATAACGGGGAATTTCCTCCAACACTATATCCATTTCCTCTTCTGTAATATCAAAATAATTCTCTAGCTTATTGATCATTTCCTCCTTTATTTCCACAGTAAAACATCCCCTCTGTTTGGCTTGTTCTTTTGCTTGATAAACACATTCTTGAAGTCTGCTAATATTGTCATTATTTTTTTGGTCAAGGGTATATTGTGATATGAATACCAATAAAATTGGTAAAACCCCCATTAATACAATTAATTGTTTCATAATACACCTAAAAATTATACATGAGTTGCAGCTAGCTACCATGCTTAAGGGTTATTTGTCCTAGTCTCAATCTCATTTCTCCATAATTCTCCGACTACGTTAATTAAAGACTCATCTCCCGTCCCCATAATCATATTATAGATGGCTATGCCCAAAATTACGGTGCTGCAAAGTACTATAAAATGTTTCACTACTTTTACCCTTTTAAATAAAATTCGCATATAATATTTCACTATTGCCAATCTGAACTCAGACTTACAATACGCTGATTTGTTGTTTGAGATATCGTATTAGCAGTGTCTTCGAAACTGCCGATGGCACCTGCAATAGCTATTCCTAAAATAATCATTGATATCATAACGATAATTTGTTTCATTTTTTTCCTCCCTTACATGAACATTAAAAGCATTTCTTTTTGCTCTATAAAATAAGCAACATAGATAAAATTGATAAAAATAATAAGTATATTTAATACCGCTGGAAAGTAAATAAGTTCACTTATGATCTCATCCCTTCTTTTCTGGGCTGTGATTCGTATTGATTTCATACTTTTTTCATAAGAAAGCAAATTTTCGACAAGTTCAGGTGGATTCAACTGGTCCCATTTTATCAATAGTACAGCAAAATCCCTGCCTGCTCTAGTGCCGGTCATTTCAGAAAATAATTCAGCTGCTTCATTTGGCTGATTGATACGAAGCAGGTTAAGCATCTTAATAAAAATTGGACGCAGTAACCCATCGTGCTCTGAAAGTTTTTCAATGATGGTATCAGAATTATACTCTCTTCCTCTATCTATCGACGCCAGATTCCTTAGAAACGTAATTGATTCAAATATCTCTCGGTCTATTTTCTGCTCTCTATAGCTAATGATAATCCTAGAAATGAATGAGAAAGGTCTTCCTTTTTTCATGTTATCAAAGAATATATGTCTTCCATAATCCCTAATCCTGTATGTATTGAATGTATTACGGAAATATGCCCGGCGTTTTAGACTCCACCTCGAAAGGTGCAAATCTTTAGCAAGCAAGATGCCTAAAAATATGCAGGATAGCAGTGCGAAAGATATACCGTTGTACCAATTCAAATTCATAGTATGCTCCATCGTTCATTTAATTAATAATCAAAGCGCTGATTTGTTATAATTTCTATTAGTGCTAAATTCAATAAAAATAAAAACAGAATAAGAAGAATCATCAAAAACCCCTGCTCCGTATAAAATTGATTTTTCATTACTTTTGTAAATGGTATTCCAATGTATTTCACTGAAATCACTATGGTACTTATAAAGATAACTGGTGCAAGGAATACAACCATTCGTACAGACTCTGAATTCAGTCTTCGACGCTCTTCGAACAGCTGTCTTGCTTCTCTCAGCTGTATCAATATATCTTCCAAAGCCAATGTCACGTCAGTTCCGTCTAACGAAGAGATTCGAATACAGTTTGCAAGCATTCTGCTCCAATTAGTATTTATAGCGTATGAAAAACGGTCAGTCGCCTCCTTTATTAGTTTTGGGTTACCTGTATTCCTTAGCTCTATTAGCAGTTTAAATAGTAGCTTTCCTGTTATTTTCGTGTCTTCTGAAACTAATATGACCTGTTCAATTGTTTTATAGATATTCGAATCGGCCATCCTATATTGGCAAAGAAACTCAGATATCAACTTTTCCCCCTCATAGCTACTTTTTCGGCGTATTATCTCGACCTTTAAACGTAGAAGCAGATAGGGCATCGCGCATATTAGCAATCCTATCAGAACAGAAGATGTCAAAGAAGTATTTTGTACACCAACTAACAAAATCAATAAAAATGCAATTATATTGTATCGTAGAAATACTATCGGCTCTATTGGTTTTTTTAATGAAATAGATAGTATTTTTCTTAGGTTCTGCTCAATCCTAGACTCAGGCTTTAATGCCCTTTTCCTGGCCTTCAACCGATTATACATTTTTATCTTCATCCAAACACATTTTAGCCTCTCAGAGTAAATCAACCATATACCTGACAGTAGTATTAAATATAAAATTGCTGAAACTATGATAAATAGACAATCTGTTTTTTCAATTTGAATTATCATCCTTATACTCCCCATGGGCTGAAAGTGCTGCAAGCTCTCTTTTAAATATTTCCAAAGCTTCAGGATTTTCTTCTTCCCCAATCCTTTGTTTATCCTCAGTCATTATACTGTTCCAGCCCCACTTGTCATTTTTATGATCATATCTGCAAATTTCCTTCATAGTAATCTCTCTTGTTCGTCTGTCAATTCCTAGCTCATAAATACTTTTAAGACGTTTTTGATTCTTATTTTTTAATTGGATAAAATGAAATATATAGTCAAAGCTCGCAGCTACCTTCTTTGCTGTACTTTCAAGATCACCTCCAAGACTTTTTATAATTTCGAAAGCGACATCATAGGAAAAATCAAGCGGATCTCTAGAGTGAAATGTGATTTTAATTCTTCTTGTTCCTTTGCTTGCAAGCTTAACAGCCGTGTCTAAGGCAATCCCATCTCTGGCTTCCGCTATAATGAAATAATCGGCATCACTCCTTAATAAGTTTTTTGATAAATGCTTGAGTTTTTCATTATCAGCTATAATCTGTAGTATTGGTGCATCAGGCATTATGGTATGGATAGGTATTTCTGGATCGGTTTCTACCATAACACCTTCTAAACTTCTATCTTCATAGCTTTGCCAAGTAGCTAGAAACGTTGTCTTAGCAGTTCTTACTGCACCTGTAAATGCCACATTAAATCCTAAACTAACCATGGTCTTTAACAACAGAATCGAGTCCCTCGGTATCGTTCCTCTTGCGGCCTGCTCTTCGAAGCTGTATCGTGGAATAATATATCTTCTAAAGATGATTACATCTTGACCCTTCTTTGTCATACTTCCGCCATAAATAGTTACTCTGGTCCCATCCAGCATGTATATTTCATGGAATTCTTTATCTAATCTTTCCTCGGGCGTCAACAGAAGGAATGAGCGAATCATCTGCTCTCGTCGGTCTTTTGTTATAGTCTGAGGTTTCAGGCACATTTGCCCATTCTCTAGGAAATAAACCCTGTCACCAATTATTTTTGCAGAGCTGCTTTCTTTGAATTTTTCATTAAACCATTCAGAGACACCTGCAAGTCCCCAGTTTTCATGATAGATCCCGTCCTCCAGACTTTGGTACCAACTGGGAAAGGAGGTCTGTTCTGCGTTGTATTTATTAATTATTTCTCGAATCCTACTTTTAAAAAATGACACCTCATTTTCGTATCCGATGATCGCTTTTTTCTGGATACGTAAAGCAGAATCTAAATTATCCTTTCCATTTTCCCACTCTCTTATAAATTCTTTATTAATTTTTTGGCAAAGCTTATAAAAACTTATGTCTTTTACTGACTCTTTTTTTTGAACTTTCAAATAATCACTCAAATAAAATTTTTCCATCTGCTTTTCCTTTGTTTTTTTATTAAAGAAAACCCTTTGCTATGTAAAATAGAATTTGCAACCAGGCTTATGTCTTGAATATACATCTCATTTTTATATTCTAATAATGTTTTATAATCAACTTCCGCCTGCCTATAATAATCAGACGAAGCTACCTTCCATATATTGTCTTTTCCAATATTAAGTCGGTCTGATAAATAGTTAAGCCCGTATGGATCCTGCTCTTTATATTTATTTATGATGTATACAGCTTTTTTTATATTCAGCTCAGCCATAAGCGGTTTGAGTTTTTCGAATCTTCTTATCGCAGATTCCTGCTGAGAAATAATAAGAAAAATATCTTCGGATACAGATAATGCGCCGATTGCCAGTCCGTTATCCAAGTCACTGCCACAGTCAGCAATAATAATATCAAATTCCGGAGCAATCTCATTTAAAAAACATCTCACTGTATCAGGATAGTAATACCTACTCTCTAGCTCGTTGGAAATCCCTGACATCATATAAAAATTCCCTTTATGAGTACACGTTTTTAGAAAATCAGCTCCAATTATCATCTTATTATCAATGTGGTATTTCATTGCATCAATGCTTATCGGAGCTTCCCTTACATATTCAGTGCTTTCCCTACCATTCATAGAGATAAATAATATTTTCAGATTTGGATAATGAAAGGATATAAGCTCTGCCGTTGATTGAGATATCATAGTCGTGCCAACTTTGTGATCGATACCGAAAAAGCATACTAGATTATGTATCAATTGAATCCCCCTTTTGAACTATTATCAAAGCAGATGGCGTTAACCCGCCTACGCAATCTGCAATTTTTTTATATTCACTGAACGTCGTTATTATCTCGATATGGTCGATAATCGAGGTACTGTCAGTCCTGCTAAGGATATCCCCTTTCACTCCATGGTGAAATGTTCCTTCAGAAATATCTTTAACCTCTCTTTCAGTTTGATCTTTTACAAAAGCGACCTTAAAGGTTCCCAAAAAACCTACTTCGTTATTTCCATATATATCCACCACATCTCCCCTTCTCAATGAACTGCTTCTCATGGCAATCCAGCTCGGATCGATTACGAAAATAGATTCTCCTTTTTTTAATTTAAATGCATTATCCTCGAAATATTTCATGATAATTTGATTGTTCTGAGGAATATACTGCATAGCTATTTTGCCTTCAATAATATTTGATTCATTAGGTTTAAGCACATCCTGAAGCAAGTTATCCTTTGGAATGCCCTTGGTCTGAAACATGCTGCTATTTACTAAAGTTCCTTTTTGTATATCTTCTTTTGCTACAAGTACCTCCTGCATAAGTATCACTTCTCGACCTTTCCATTCCCAAAGAAAAAGAGCGGAAATTGAGAGCAGGATCAATAATATTCCTAAAATAGAACGTATTCGTTTCAAAGAACATCCCCTCCACCGGTTTTATTACATAATATTCTTTTATTTCCATATATTGTATTTTATAATACTTGATAAATTCAAAATAGTCAATAGGATATTTACATTTTCTAACAAAAAACCTCTCGGGTTAATATTTGTCATATAACCCGGGAGGTTCATATTATTTTAAATCGCTGTACTATTAGAAAAGCATTTGTCTCATTTATCGTTCTCAGTTGAAAGTATTATTATATTGATATTCTAGTCGTCACATTCCCCTTGAGCAAGTGCGCTTAATTCGGGCTTAGTAACCCTCAAGAATTCAAATTCACCTTCAAAATCTTTTCCCTCTACTACCATTTTGTATTCACAACAACCTGGGCACGCTCTGTCGCAGAAAGTAACTGTAAAAGGTTCACTAATTTCTACTTCCAATTCATCAATATCGTTTTCAACATCGATTTCATATAGATATCTCCAGGTTTGAACACACTCAGTTACACCATTACAGGTTCTCAATAATTTAAACAGTAAATCTACTTCAACTTCGTGCTCATCACCTTCTTCATCTTCTGCTTCAAAGGCAATAAGGCTTGAAAACTCTACTTTTACTAATGGCCTGAATAGACAAGTTGTATCAACTATTACACGATCAAGTACAAAGCTCTGATTCTCTTCAACGCGGCCATCATCTATTTCAAATATCGCATCCTGCGGCTTGCATCCACATTCTAATAATATTTTTTTTGGTTTTGGGCGCTTTCTAGCATTATACAACTCTGCATATCTATATTGCTCGTTGATAACTCCCATATAATCAATCTTCCTTTATCAATATTTAGAGAACTAGCTCTACTTTATAATATGTGGATGCAAGTAGATTTGTTAATATAGTCTAATTT
>DUPP01000175.1 GCA_012838265.1 Clostridiales bacterium | reverse complement strand
TCTTAGGGCAGCAGGACAAGCTGCCTTTTATGTTTTGAGGCAAAGAACAGAGTTCTTGTGAAAGCCAACTATGTACTATAAGGGGAATTATAGATATACATGAGAATAGACAAATTTCTAAAAAACTCAAGATTGATAAAACGCAGAACTATTGCTAAAGAAGCTTGTGAGCAAGGCAGAATTTTAATCAATGGCAAGGTTGCTAAACCTGGAAGTGAAGTCGATGTTGGAGACATCATTCTTATCCAATTCGGTAATGCACAGGTAAAAGCAAAGGTTTTAGCTCTATCTGAGCATGCAACGAAGGAAATAGCCGCAAATATGTACGAGATAGTTGAATACCCCAATGGAATGGGCTTACCATTGTCTTAATATGGTAATCAAATATACCTAACCCCATACCCATGCCCGTACAATTTTTATGTACAAACACATAGTTTATAGAAGAAAACTGTTATAAAAATAAAACCTCTGGGCAATACTATGAGTGAGAAGCTTGGAGGTTTTTTGCATGAAAATAGGAATTCCTGGTGGCTTATTATTTCATAAGTACGAGCCTTTTATCAGGACTTTTTTTAATGAAATGGAACTTGATGTTGAATATTCCGTTAAGTCCAGTAAAGAGATTCTAGATTTAGGTATTCGCAACTGCGTAGACGAGGCGTGTCTTCCAATGAAACTGTTTCATGGCCACACGGCTAAGCTCCAAAAAACCTGTGATTATACCGTTATACCTAGAATAATGAAATGCGAGTTTGGAGAATCTATCTGCCCAAAGTTTCAAGGACTTCCAGAACTTGTGTCTGGGGGCACAGGAAGGTCTAATCAGATATTCACAGAACCAATTTATATGAATGATCAAAGGAAGCTGAAAAAAGCTTTAAAAAAAAGCTCACGATTAATTGGTGTATCGGATAAAAAAATGGAGAAGGCTTTTAGTTCTGCAATGGAAAATCAACGGAACACCAGCTTTGGACTTAATGAAAACAACTATCGCCACAAAATTTTTTTGGCAGGTCACCCTTATAACATTTATGATTCCTTTGCAAATATGAACCTGCTGCAAAAACTGCATAATCTTGATGTTGGAGTCATTACTGAGGAAAGTGTCAGCCGGTATGAAAAGATGGAAGCTCTCTCCGGATTGATCAAACGTCCCTACTGGCTGTTTTTTATAAATAATTTTGCTCCCGCGATGGCGCTTATAAAGAAAAAAGAAATTAATGGAATCATTTACATCTCATCATTTTGCTGCGGAACAGATTCTATCATTATCGAGATGATTAAAAACAGGCTAGGGAGCTTCCCGCTCCTTGTTCTGAAAATAGATGAACAAACCGGCGAGGCGGGATATAATACAAGACTTGAAGCATTTCGAGAGGTGTTGAAATGAAAATAACATTTCCTCATATAGGTGATGCCCACTTAATAGGCAGAATTTTTTTTTCCGAAATTGGTATAGATATTGTAACTCCCAGTGCAAACACAGTAAAAAGCTTAGAAAGGGGAAGCGAAATTTCACCTGATGAGATTTGCCTTCCGTTCAAGCTTATGATTGCAAATTTAATAGATGCTTACCACCTTGGTGCTGATACTGTGGTCATGCCAGCGACGATGGGACCATGCAGACTTGGTGAATATGGGGAACTGTTAAAGTCCATTTTGGACAGTAAAGGTTATCACTTTCAATGGATTTTGCTTGATGCGCTAAGTGCAATCGGCAAACGAGAACTTCTTTCCAGGTTAGCTCATTTGGTTTCAGAAAGGAATAAGCCTATACCTGTAATTCTCTGGGCATTAGAACGCACATATCAAATAATTAAAGAACTTGAAAACCTGGATGAAAAAGCCCATATACTTACAGGTTATGAAATGAAAAATGGAGAATGTAAAAGGGTATTGGCATCTTGCCGCAGGGAATTATCTAAGGTAACAGGAGTGAGAAATGCTCTGAAAATAATTCGATACCACAAAAGTCGGCTGGAGAAGATAGAGTATGATTTCAAAAAACGTCCAATCCGCATATTGCTTACGGGGGAAATATTCTCCATGATTGAACCTTTTGCTAATCATCATATTGAGGAACTCCTTATGGATATGGGCGTTTCCTTTAAAAAACGTGTGACTTTAGGATGGTGGATACGACTCACATTCTTCCATTCAATCCAGCCATGGAAATTCCTGAAACCTAAAAACAAGTATTTGCCGTATTCTATAGGGGGTTATGCAAAAGAAACAGTAGAGGAAGGTATATTGTGCACTAAAAAGGGATATGACGGAGTGATTCAACTGTTTCCTGTAGGATGTATGCCTGAAATAGTTTCAAAGGCAGTTTTTTCGAGAATGATGAAGGAACGAGAATTAAGTGTTCTTACTGTTATATATGATGAAATGGGAGGAGAGGCAGGCTATATTACTAGAATTGAGGCATTTACCGATATGCTTATCAGAAGAAAAAAAGCAGAAAAATCTAAAGGAGGACGCACAGCTCGCAAAGCAATCGCCGAAGGGAATCAGGGGTTTCTGAGCGGGAGTGACGCAGCTGCTAAAAGGGGGAAAGAACATGTATTATCTGGGCATTGATGTGGGTTCTGTAAGTACGGACTTAGTAAT
>DUPP01000174.1 GCA_012838265.1 Clostridiales bacterium | reverse complement strand
GCACCCTCTGGACACCCTTTTACTCGGCGGAAATAACCCTATGTCCGGCGTTATTCCCGCCGCCAAGATTATACCAGAGGGTACTCACACATGATCAATAGGCTTTCGCGGCATAAACGCTAGTTTGTACAATGTTTATCTGTAAATTAATTCACTAAATGCTTTCATTTCAAAGTAAGCGGTAAACTTTTCACACATTTAAATCCTTTCGAATTTATGAGATAATCCTCCGCAAGGAGGTGCAGATCATGAATCTTAAGGAAAATCGCAAGTTATGGATAAAAAGAGTTAAGGAATATCGCAAAAGTGGGATGAAAGCTAAGGAGTGGTGTGCAAAAGAAGGCGTTAACAAATCAGCTCTAAGTTATTGGGTTACAAAATTAAATAAGGAAAATAATACGCAATCGAAAAAAACAAAGGAAGCATCAACGCAATGGCTATCAATTAACGTTGTTGAAGAGGAAAAAACAATTAAAAAACCATCAATAGATATTAAAATAGGACCAGTATCAATAGAAGTAGAAAATGGATTTGATAAAAATCTTTTACTTGATGTTTTAGGTGTTTTGAAGTCATTATGATAAACTTAAGTAATTCAAATAAAGTATACTTGGCTTGTGGGGTAACGGATATGAGGAAATCTATTGATGGATTAGCAGCTATAGTACAAGAATGCTTTTTATTAGATCCCTTTTCAACATGTCTATTTGTATTTTGTAATAGAAAAAGAGATAAAATTAAATTATTACAATGGCAACATAATGGTTTTTGGTTAATATACAGAAGACTCGAAAAAGGACATTTTCAGTGGCCATCAGATAATTCTAATTCGATTTTAACAATTACTTCTCGTGAATTAAACTGGTTATTGGATGGGTTATCACTGGAACAAAAACAGGCACATAGAAAAGTAGAGGTAAATGGCGTAATATAAAGGATTCAAGAGATTTTTTCGTTGCTAAAAATACGTAAATATGATATAATATACCTATGATGAATGATAAAAATAATAATACAAAAACCATTGAAGAACTTCAAAAAGAAATATCAAATCTAAAGAAGGAAAATGCCGAACTTACAGCTAAACTTAACTGGTTTATGGAACAATTTCGTTTAAATCAGCATAAGAAATTTGGCAGTTCCAGTGAACAAACATTACCGGAACAAATAAGTATTTTTAACGAGGCTGAAGTTGAAGCAAAACCAGAGATTCCTGAGCCCACTTTAGAAGAAATTACATATAAGCGTAAAAAAAGAAAAGGTCATAGAGACGAGATGTTTGAAGATCTTCCCGTTGAAACTATAGAATATCGTTTGCCTGAAGAAGAACAAGTATGTGATTGTTGCGGCGGCAGGCTTCATGAAATGAGCAAAGAAGTAAGACGGGAAATTGAAATTATTCCTCCTCAAGTTCGTGCAAAAGAACATGTGCAATTTGTATATGGATGTCGCAATTGTGAGAAAAATGAAATAAGCACTCCAATAAAAACTGCTCTTATGCCAAAGCCTGCTATTTCTAAAAGTGCTGCTTCAGCATCAGCTATTGCTTATGTCATGAGCCAAAAATTTGAGTTTGCCGTTCCATTATACAGGCAAGAGAAACAATGGAAACAGTTAGGAGTGGAAATATCACGACAAACCATGGCAAATTGGATGATTTTAAGTTCTAAACAATGGCTACGTCCTTTATATGACCGAATGCATGAACATCTACTAAAACGAGATATACTTCATGCTGACGAAACTACTCTTCAAGTATTACGAGAACCCGGGCGACCGGCGGAATCCAAATCATATATGTGGCTTTACCGAACAGGAAGAGAAGGACCACCGATTATACTATATGATTATCAGACTACCAGAGCCGGCAAGCATCCGGTGAAATTTTTGAAAGGATTTAAAGGTTACCTAAATACAGATGGTTATTCAGGATATAATAATTTACCTGAAGTAATAAATGTTGCCTGCCTGAGTCATGCCCGTAGAAAATTCGATGAGGCATTAAAAGCTATGCCTAAAACGCAAAGATCTACTCCATCTGCTGCACAGGAAGGGTTAAATTTTTGTAATAAATTATTTGCTATAGAACGTGAACTGCATGATGTAACCTCAGAAGAACGATATAAAGGACGATTAGAAAAAAGCAAACCTGTTCTTGAACAATTTAAAGACTGGCTTAAATTTCAACGACAAAGGATTACTCCTAAAAGTTCTACCGGAATTGCAATTCAATACTGTTTAAATCAATGGGACAGGTTAACAACATTCCTTTTAGACGGTAGGTTAGAGCTTGATAATAACCGTGCGGAAAGATCCATAAAACCCTTTGTAATCGGGAGGAAAAATTTCTTATTTTCCTGTACTCCTAAAGGAGCAACAGCAAGTGCTACTATTTATAGTGTTATAGAAACAGCTAAAGAAAATGGATTAAAGCCTTTTAAATATTTGAAATATTTATTAGAACAATTACCAAATATTAACCTTGAGGATAATGCAAATATTGATGAATTATTACCTTGGTCGCCTAATTTACCTGATGAACTTAAAGTTTAATTATACAAAATTAGAAGTTTGGATAATAAAAATGAAGGTCAAGCTTCATTTTAAGCGATTTTAGCTCATGGATGCTAATTTTCATCAGTAAAAATGATTAGATTTTTAAGGTTTTTCTTAAAATGCAGATCTCTAATTTACTTATAATTTCTTTAAATTCCTATATTAAACCATTTTATAACAACATTAGATTATTAATCTAGATTATCTTATTTCAATGTGGGTATTATTGTACGCTTACGTAGCAACTACTGTTCTACCGCTAATAGCCTCAGCAAGATTAGAAATAGCTTCCGCAATTTCTGACGCTTTCAATTCAACTGTAATTTTCATTTCACTCATTAAATTTAACCCCCTAAAAAATTTGATTTTGATTTCCCTACTATGTTATAATAGGGATGAAAGTAATTTTTCTTTGTTGCTGACCTTATTGGTCGGCTTTTCTTTTGCAATCTGTATATATTTACCGTCTGTAACCACTGTTGCTATACCTTCTTTTTTGTATAAAAGTTCAGCTGCTCCTATGCTAATAACATCTGCCAACCAATATTTTCTGCTTAACATTTGTTTTATTTACCCCCTATGATTGAGTTGTTAATTGCCATGATTCCCATGAATCTTTTTCTTTTGTCGTATTCGGTTCGATATTGCTTGTTGAAATGATATTTTAGAAAATGTATCAATCTTTTCAAACTTATTTCACCTCCTTTAACTTAGGACATAAACCTAATGCCCCAGGTACTGTTATTGGATGCCTTTGATATTTGTCTTTGTATGGACAAGTTGTC
>DUPP01000173.1 GCA_012838265.1 Clostridiales bacterium | reverse complement strand
GGACCAAACCCTGCATCATAACCCAGTTCCTGGGCAATTTCATGTGAAATCCTCGGTCCTCCGCATACAAGTATAACCCTGTCTCTTATTCCTTCAGCTTCAAGCAGCTCGACAAGGTTCGTCAGATTTGTAATATGAATATCCTTTTGAGTAACAATCTGTGAGACCAGAATCGCATCTGCATTGATCTCTATTGCTTTTGCAATGAGTTCTTCGTTTGAAACCTGACTTCCCATATTGATTGCTATAATTCCTTTATAGCGCTCTAATCCAAAATGTCCATGATAACCTTTCATATTCATAATGGCATCGATGCCGACAGTATGTGCATCAGTGCCTGTACAAGCCCCCACAATAACTACATCTCTTTTTATATTTTCAGCAATAAATTTTTCACATTGCTGGTGATCCATAACATCAATATCAACCTTTGCTGCCTTTATAGCAGTGTAATCAATTGTATGCTGGCATTTTCCATAGAGTATAAAGAAGGTGTATCCAATGCCAAGATCACTGGAATAAACTACTGAAGGCTCCTCCAAACCCATTTTTTTTGCTATCATCTTTGCCGCTTCATTAGCTTCATCCCCGGCCGGAACAGGAAGTGTAAAGCTGAGCTGCATCATACCGTCATTCAATGTATCACCATATGGTTTTATTGCTGTTAAATCAACTGCAGAGGATGCAACCGCAGAAGCTTTAGATATTTGAGCATGTTCCCTTGCATGTTCCATTTATTTCTCGCCTCCCTGTATCAATTCAATAAATGGATTATAATAATCCTCGCTTTTAATTGATACGCCGTCAAGACCTTTCCCTTCGTCCCTCATGCGCTTTACTCCGCCAAACTTACCCTTTTCAATCGTAGAAAACAGCCCCTCCCTTTCGATATCCTGCAGCAGGTTATTTGCCTCTTTAAGTACATGCTGTGCTCTTTTCTGTATTATCCCATCATTTCTGTATTCTATTTCTTCGCCTATAGCTCTGGCATTATTGAAGATATACTTTGCATTCTGAATAGAAAGCATCCTGTCCTGCAGGTGAGGCGTATGGATTGCTTCCGTTGGCATTCCAAGAAGCTGTATCGATTGCCCTGACCATACTGAAACAAGATTGAACAAAGCATTCTGAATATAACCTTTAAATATGTTTCCTGTCATGAATTTAGTAGGGGGCATGTATTTTAACGGGGCTTTCGGGAAGATTTCTCTTGTCATAATAGCCTGTGCCAGTTCATAGAGAAAACCATTTTCTATATCAGGATCCATTTCAAAAGCATGTCCTAGACCCATCTGCTCCTCTTTTATATTTGCAAGCACTGCAAACTGTTCATTGATGAATTGGGACGCTAAGACTGTGTGTGCCTCCTCATAGGCATCTGCAGTCGTTAAGTAGTTGTCTTCTCCAGAATTAAAGATAATACCGCTGTATCCAATAATCAATCTTGAAAAATACTGATCAACCAAAGTACGCTTCATATTGATATCTCGGAACAAAATTCCATATAAAGCATCATTAAGTAAGATATCAAGCCTTTCCAACGCACCAATGGCTGCAATTTCCGGCATGCATAAACCAGAGCTATAGTTGCATAATCTAATATATCTACCAACTTCCTCTCCTACTTCATCTAAAGCTTTTCTCATTATTTTGAAATTTTCCTGAGTTGCATATGTTCCCCCAAAACCTTCGGTTGTCGGACCATAAGGAACATAATCCAATAAACTCTGAGCAGTCGATCTAATTACTGCAATGATGTCGGCTCCCTGCCTTACGGCAGCCTGTGCCTGAATAACATCCTCATAGATGTTGCCAGTGGCTACAATCACATATAGATACGGCTGTCTTCCTTCGCCTATGGTCTTAAGATACTGTTTTCTCTTTATTTTTTGATTTTTTATTCTTTCAAGAGCTTCCAAAGAGATAGGGAGTATTTTATTACGTACTTCCTCCATAGATGCCATAGGTAATTTCATAATATCCAGCTCACCTGTCGTTATTTTTTCTGAAATTTCCTGGCAAGAAAGTCCAGTTTGCATCATAGCATTTCCAATCCAGTATGCTGCACCCCGACTCAGTCCTCCTCCTTCCTTGATAGCATCCACTATAAGGTTTGGAATAGGAATATCCACATCGTCCACCCCATCAACTCCTAATAACCTAAGTACCGTTCTTTCAATGCTTACAGTGGTGTGCATACCAATAAATTTCTGAATGCTTTCCGCGATCCGCGCTGCGCATGACCTGGCATTATCAATTAACTTTGGGTCAAGGTTCAACTTGCTTTTCATGCGTTTCCCTTCTTTCCACTCATGTATTTTTTCGCATTCTCGATAATTTCATCATAGATTCCAAGTATTCTAGCTATATTCAATGCCTCCTTCGGTATTTCTTCATCATTTTTTGCGTGGTAAAGACGATAATCCATATATTTGGATATAATTTCAATTCTTTCGCTGCGATTTTCATATCGAAGTTCCTTTTCCAATTTCTGAAAGTCTGCATTTGCAAGTCCTATGACTTGTAAGTTTTTTATGCCTTCTCCTTCTGCAACACCATCATAATGGGTAGTTATTAAGCAAATGTAAGGCCTTGTATTAAAATACTCAATAATACTTTTCGTAAATGCAAGCCCTTCAACTGGATTTGTGCCACTTGCAATTTCATCGATTAACAGCAATGATCGTTCCTTACTATTGTCTAAGACCTCCTTTAGTTCCTCCATCTCGCTGCCAAAACTTGAAAGTCCACGCCGCACAGATTGATTATCGCCTATTAGAATATGGATATAATTTGAAAGCCCTATTTTAGCTTCCTTGCAGGGTACATAAAATCCATATTGAGTCAACATAGCCACTTGGCCAACAAGTTTAAGAGATATCGTCTTTCCTCCCATATTTGCACCTGTAATGCAGGTTACTCCATTCTCAAGCTGTATACTCACAGGACAATAATGTCTGCTTTTTTTATTTAGAATTTCCTCCAAAGGAAGATATCTTCCATCAACAATTTCGATCCTGTGTTCTTTAACAAGATACGGTCTAACACAATGATTCTGTTTCGCATAAATCGCCTTTGCAAGCACAAAATCAAGTTCTCCGATTTTATTGCAATTTTCTAGCAAGATATGACTAAACCTGCCAATTGATTTTGATAATCTCTCACGTATCAAAAGTTCCTGTTCATCTATGTGCTCGTTAATTCGATCTAATTCGTGCTTCGCCAAGTCGATTTTCTCAGTTTCTTTTATGGTGAAAGTTATTGATAGATAATCTTCATCACATTGCTTCAGATCGGTCAGTTCCTTTATTTTCCGAAGCAGCTCCTTATCAGACTTGGAAACCGAATATTCAAATCTTGATGTAAGCTTGATTCCATAAAGGGATTCAATACGACTTTTTATTGCTTTCTTTTCATTACTTATTAAACGTTCTTGATTCCGTTTCATATTCCTGAATTCTTTTAACTTTTCCGAAAAGTCATCATATATATAAAAGGCAGACATTCTATCCTTTCTTGGATCCAGAATATCTAGAAGTTCAGAAATATCCTCAAGGATAAATTCCTTCGGTAATAGGAGAGTTCTCATTCCCAACAATTCGATAATACTGTGCATTTTTAGCAAAAGACTCTTTACCTCAAAAAGCTCCACAACGGAAAGTACATTATTTGAACTTCTTTTAATTGTAAAACTAATATCCTTGATATCCATTAGTGTTTCTGTCAGTGATCTATAAAGCTCCGGCTTTTTATCTACAAACCAAAGAACTTCCTCCACTTTGCGAAACTCATTATTTAGTTTATCTTCCTGACCCGGTTCGAATGGTGTGAGTTCTTCCAATCGTCTTTTTCCGAAGGGGGTTAACACGTTGATGCTTTGCATAACATGATCAAGCCCAGTTTCACTGCGCGTTTTGGAATTGGACAATCTCAATGAATCTTTCCTCCCATCTTCACATCTATTACTGGAATTCCTTCCACCGCATTCCGCATTGCTGTTAATAATGCTTCGCGTTCGAATGAATACCCTGCTGGAGAATAAGGGTTGACAGTTAATCCTGCAACATTTATTTTTTTTAGTACCTTTACCTTAACGCCTTTTTTCTCCAGTTGCTGCCACGAAATTACATCGGTGAAAATTTTTGTTGGATCGTTAACAATGAATTGAACCCTTCGAAACTTTGATGGATGAATTTCAGAAATCACACTATTAGTAAGAGCTCCCGGCATATATATGTAATCCGTTTTTTCATCAATTGCTTCATCCAAAAATTTTCCTGCTAAAAGTCCAGTGCTTAAATCCAAGAGTTCAGCTTTATTTCCTTTGATTACAATTACTTTTTCAGGTTTATTATTTTGAATTTTTTTCAGGAAAATCAGATCCTTAGCCTTACTATTCTCTAATTCTGGAAGCTGATAAAGTCTCACTGTAAGTGCTGTTTCCTCAACTACCCTTTTCATGCTTCGTGACAGTACAGCACCTGTAGACAAAATTACTGCATCGGAATAATCTGGTGCTGCGATCGACCTTCTATCGACAGCGCCATCTATTAAAATAAGTTCCACTCCACAGGTGAACATTTCCTCACATATTTCTTTCTGAGCCTCAGCGTTTACAGGTCCTGCAATCTGCACATATCCGCTCTCCGCAACCTTGCACAGCATAATCTGTCCCAAGGCTGTATAATGATTAGTCAAGCTGATGATTTCCAAGCCTGCGTCCGCAAGTTCATAAAGTTTACGCGGAATAGTCACTATCGTTCCTGCAGAAAGGTAAACTCTAGGCTTTTCTGTCCCGGTAATCAAGTCGGTACTCTCACCATCTCTGCCCGTTGAAGTAACACCCAAAACAATACCGTCATCCATTGCCTCTTCAATTAAATAATTAAGTGTGGTTGTTTTTCCCGAATTCTTAGCCATGCCAACAATAGATAAAGTTTTATATGTTTGCATCAATTGGCTTAACAGATTCATCTTTTCCTCCAAGATTGCAAAATCCACCCACTTTAAAGTCCCCCGGCGAATTTATATTTAATTTCATTTCTTTTTTATTTCTCTCATGTCTAAGCAAGTGCGAGGGTTCCATAGATATTTTTTCTCCCTGGAGTAAGGCTGCAATACCCTCATACTGGTATTTCTTCTTACCCATGCAATAATCACATACACATTCCTGCTTCGGAACAATCTTTGGTTCAGTGTAAGTTGCGATGACACCTTCATAATTTCTTAGGATAACCTTTTTAGGAGATTGCGAAATGACATACTGCGGCATAACTGGAATTTTTCCGCCGCCTCCAGGCGCATCCACTACAAATGTTGGTACCGCATAGCCAGAGGTATGTCCCCTTAAGCTTTCAATAATCTCAATACCTTTTGAGACGGGAGTTCTAAAATGTTCTATCCCCAGCGAAAGGTCGCATTGATAAATATAATAAGGTCTTACTCTATTTCTGGTTAAGCCATGAACCAGATCTCGCATGATATGAGGACAATCATTGACACCGCGTAAAAGAACGGTTTGATTCCCGAGCGGTATTCCTGCATTTGCAAGTTTTCTTAAAGCTTCCGCAGCTTCCGATGTTAGTTCTTTTGGGTGATTGAAGTGAGTATTCAGCCATATGGGATGATACTTCTTCAGCATATTCACCAAATCATCGGTAATTCTCTGCGGCATAACTACAGGAGTTCGTGAACCAAGCCTTATAATCTCTACATGAGGTATCTTTCGCAATTCGCTGATGATGTATTCTAGTACTCTATCATTAACAAGAAGACAATCGCCGCCCGAAAGGAGTACATCCCTCACCTGAGGGGTTTTCCTGATATATGCGATACACTTGTTAATGTCATCCCTGCTTCTGGCGGCATCTTTTTCACCGGCTAATCTTCTTCTCGTGCAATGTCTGCAGTACATAGAGCATTGATCAGTAATAAGCAGTAAAACTCTATCCGGATATCGGTGTGTTAGCCCCGGTGCAGGAGAATCCTTATCCTCATTAAGCGGATCAAGCATGTCAGCCTTACTCCGTTGAGTTTCTGCAATGACTGGAACTGCCTGCATCCTTATTGGACATCTGGGATCATCTGGATCCATTAAAGATGCATAGTAAGGAGTGATGCCCAACCGAAAGTTTTTTAATGTATCATTTATGTCTTTTTCCTCCTGCGGTGTAAGATTGATAACCTTTTTTAGATTTTCAACAGTTGTGATTCTATGGCTAACCTGCCATTTCCAATCATTCCATTGTTCATCTGAAATGTCTTTCCATAAATCTATATCTTTCCATTTTTTACTTTCTGACATAATGGCTTTCCTTTCAGTTATGAATTAATAATAAACTCCTTAATCCCTCGCATTCTCTTAATATCTGAAGCGCAATTTCAGCATGCCCTTTACAATATCCATTGCCTATTATCATAGTTACGTCTTTGCCCACTCCTTCGGCACCGAGAGCAGCCTTTGTAAAACTAGTTGCCATGCTGAAGAAATATACGGTGCCGCTGTTCTTAGCCGCCAGAATACTTGCCATTTCCGTGTTTTCTATGTTTACGCAGTTAATCACAATATCTGCAAGCCTTCCGTCTGTCAATTTCGTGATTTCATTATGAATACTAATAGCATCTGTAGCATCCGCAGCTAAATATTCATCTGCAAGTCCAAGCATACGGGCTCTTTTCAAACTTTCTTCGCTTCTATCAATACAGATAACAGTGCCGGTTATGCCGACTCTTTTCTTTGCTTCATACAAACAAAGAAGTCCAGACTTTCCTCCACCACCTATTACTACTACGGTATCACCTATTTCAACGAGTCTTGCTGTCTGAGCAGGAGCTCCTGCAACGTCAAGAACAGATAGGGCAAGGTTCTCAGGTAAATCATCGGGAAGAATGGCATAAATCCCACTCTGAAATAGGATTGCCTTCCCTTTGATGTCAACCTGAGATGTTTCAGGTCTTATTGCAAGTATTTCATCTATCACTAAAGGGGTAAGAGAAAGGGAAACAAGCGTAGCTATTCTGTCGCCAACCTTTAGGCTGCCGTTATAAGCTGGTCCTATTTTTTCAACTGTACCGATAAGCATTCCTCCTGAGCCTGTAATGGGATTTTTTAGCTTTCCCGCTTTTGAAACGATTTCTATGATATTTTTTTTAATTTCTTTTATGTCGTCTTTGGCTTGTTTTTTTATTTGTCTAAAACTTGCGGAGTCAATATTCAATGTTCGAACATCAATTAAAACCTCATTATCATAAATATCCATGGTATTATCAATTATATCTGCGGGCTGCGGTAATACTCCTATTGGTAAGATTACTCTATGCGTACCATATGGACATCCTTCTTTCATTTTCATTATCCTCCCAGATGGCTACTAGTATTCGTTAATATCTCTTTCAACGATATTTTTCTACAATAAAAAGCATACAAACTATTCTTAGTTTTATTAGTTTGCCCCATAAAATGTGTTCAATCCATTTGTTAATTCATAAGTGAAGAAATTTGTTTTTTATTATTAGCGATAAAAAGGATGGTCCGATTACGCTTCATGCCCTTTCAAATACCACAAAAATAGAAAAATTGGGAACCTTAAGAGCCTTAAGAATCTCAATAAATTTTAATAAACCGTATGTAATTCGGTGAAACCATCCAAAATATAATTGAGCAAAACTATAGGGAATAAGGTTTTGTTAACCAAGTATGAAAGAAATGAGACCTGAAAGGGCTTTATAAACTAAGTATGAAAGAAATGAGACCTGAAAGTTAAAGGAGGGAACTTTATGGAAAAAATTACTTCTATGCTCCGGTTAAGAATATCGCACAAAGACACTCACTATGGCGGAGGTCTTATAGATGGCGCATATGTAGTTCATTTGTTTGGGGATGTTGCAACCGAGCTTCTAATCAAATCGAATGGTAATGAAGGTTTATTTCTGAAATATACGGATATACAATTCCTTGCCCCTGTCTATGCAGGAGATTTTATTGAAGCATATGGTGAAATCTATGAGGTTGGAAATACATCAAGAAAAATGCGATTTGAAGCCAGAAAGGTTGTTGCTGCAAGACCTGATATAAATCCTTCTGCGGCAGACTTTCTCGATGAGCCTATCATAGTCTGTAAGGCAAGTGGCATATGTGTAATACCAAAAGAGCTGCAGAGAAACAGAAACGTCATTACTACGATTCACGATACTTGGCATTCTGTATCAGATTATCTAGACTTGTCATAATTTGCGATGCTTTTCTTTTTCGTAATAAATATCAATTCCGGTGGTTGATTTTTTTGGTTAATAAGTGAAATATACGCAGCATGATATTCTTTTGCCGGAAGTTCCTTTGAAAATTTAAGCAACCCTTCTTTTTCCGCTTTGCCTGATGGATGACCGTCATACATGGTAATTGCAACCACCCCGTTTACCTTTATAAGTTCTAAAGCCTGTTTTACAGCTGGCAGAGTCGTTTCCAAAGTTGTTGTTATTCTCTTTTCCTCGTTAGGGAGATAGCCTAAATTAAATATTACAGTAGAGATCTTTTCAATCTGCGAATAGGGAATATGTTCCTTCATATGATTATGAGAATCAAGGATTAGAATGCATCGACTTATGTAACCCTCTTGCTCAAGCAAGGTTTTGGTCTTTTGCAATGCAATCTCTTGAATATCAAACGCGTATACTGTACCTTCTAAACCTACCAGTTTTGCTAATGCCAAGGTATCATGCCCATTCCCAGCTGTTGCATCAATAACAATATCTCCTTTTGAAATATATTCGCTTAAAATATTAAGGCTTAACTCAGTAGGTTTTGTAATCAAATTATTCATTTCTTTTCCTTTTCCATGTGCAGGTTTGTAATCTCTTCTAAACAAGCATTCAGATTATAATTTTCTCAGCATTCTTTTAGATATTGGATTTCCTTTTGTGTGAGTTTTCGATAATGACCCTGCTTTAGATGCCCAAGATAAAGTTCTCCGATAGCTATTCGCTCTAGATCTAGAACTTTATTGCCTACGGCAGCAAACATTTTTCTTACCTGGCGATTTTTTCCCTCGTAAATTTTTATTTCCACAATAGCAGACCGCTTTGACTGTTTAACTACATCAACGATTGCCTTTGAAGTGATATAACCGCCTATATCAACCCCATTTCGAAGTTTGTATAGTTTTTCTGCGGAAATCTGTCCAGATACTCTTGCACGATAAGTTTTATAAATTTGGTTTTTGGGATGAGCCAGCTTATATGCAAGATCGCCGTCATTGGTCATCAGAAGCATACCTGAAGTGTTGAAATCCAGTCTGCCAATAGGATATATCCTTTCATCTATATCAGAAACAAGCTCCATTACAGTGGGTCTGTTTCTTTCATCCTCTGCTGAAGTTATGAAGCCCTTTGGTTTATTCAGCATAATATATACCTTTCTTGAAATAGGCTTAATAATCTTACCGTTAACCTCTACAATATCACCATCTGCAACATCATATCCCGGTTCTTTCATAACGATGCCATTGATTTTCACCTTTCCCTGCAGAGTAAGCTCGTCCGCTTTTCGCCTGCTGGCAATTCCCGATTGAGCGATATATTTATTTAAACGCATTACATTTCTCCTTTATCTCGTAATCACAATTTGCTTTATAATTGTTCACGAGTTATATCAGGTATATACTACCCATCAGTTACGAAAGTAATTCTAGCATACCGTAATAAAAATTAAAAGAATATTCTTACCACCGGCATATTTTCATATAAAACCGTCATCCAACACATTTAGTTGAAACTTGTTTTATTGAAAATATGCCTGGCAGGCTCCTAACTATACATAGATAGATCCGATAGGTTTTAGCAAAACTATATGATTGGCTCTTTATAAACATTATCTAAATCATATTTTTTAATTCTTTTTTTAACGACCTCTGGATCAATTGTGTAAAGTCCCTTTTCCTGCATTCTTTGAAAATATTCAGATCCGGCAAAGGTATATCTGGTCATAAGTCCATCCTTGGTCTTGACTCTTTCATTTGCGTATGAAATCAAATCTCCTATGGCAATTTGCTTCGGAAGCTCGAGCGGCCTCATTCCTTTTAGATATCTTACACTATTATAGCCCGCAAGAGTTCCAGTGGAGATTGCCTCCGTGTGACCTACAAACAGCCCAGATTTCTCACCCCCACACAGAAGATTTTCTACCCCAATTACCCTCATCTTGTCATCACGTTCCGCAACCGAAAGGTATCGAATGGAATTACCTTTTCCGCCTGCATAAGGATCTGCATATCTCGCATTCTCTAGTCCTGGAACCTTTCTAAGCTTCTCGAGAGGGAAAAACGGCGTCATAATTTTGGCATATCCGGTATCTAACAGCACGATATTTTGAGCATATTCATTCAAAGCATATTGCTGACAGACTTTTAAATCAAGCTTCTCCTTAGAAACCTCTTCAGGTTTAAGGGGAATTACAGCAACGCCCTTTTCATCTAATTCTCTTTGAATTTCAGGAGAAAGGGAAGACTTTTCCAACTTTCCAGAACCGCTGAATGCTCCATATACTCCATCCTTGCGCTGCCCCATGATATCATTCATTCCGGCCTTCTGCGTTATACTTACTCTGGGGCCAAAAGCCGGGCATCTTAAAATGCACATGCAGCATCCGTTGCCGTAAGTAAGACAATTTCCCATTGGGCCGGTCGAGCCAGTGCATTCGACAAATACATCACCTTCTATTTCCGTATCATCCGACAATATTATACTTTTGATAACTTTCTTTCCGCTTACTGTTTTTTGGTTTTCCATCACCACATCAACAGCTCTTGCTATCGTCCTAACATTAATACCTTTCTCCTCAAGCAGTCGTCTGACGTGTGGCTCTACCTTAATAACATCATACAAGCTTGCATGCTTGTGACCTGGGAAATCAATATTCACATGCCTGGAAAGCTTATCGGTGATACCGAACATCTCGTCAGCACCAAGTGCTATATTTTCTTCAGCGGCAGTAAATCTGCCGTTATTTCGCATTATACCCCCCACATTGCCTAGTCCAAGAAGCATATCAGTCTTTTCTAACAAAGTAACTTCTGCTCCTGCTTTACGCGCTGCTAAAGCTGCAGCACAACCAGACCAGCCGCCTCCTATTATTACAACTCTCTCCATTTAGTTGCCTCCATATGTTCTGAATATAAATAGGTGATAGGTGCTGCTGGAAGAAGTGTGATTGCTCAGAGTAATTTTTACTGTATTCTATATCTGGTTAAAATAAATTACTTATTAACCACGTTTTATATATCAGCACCTACTTTTCAGCATATTCCGCGAAGCGAGGAAATGACACAGAGGAAGCAGCATTCGGTCTGAAAAAGAAAAGCCCCATACTTTAATAGTAGGAGCTATGTATTATAAACTAAACGCAAACGATTAATAGACAAAAAAATACTGAATTGCTCTTTGCTGAAGATGGTATTTACTGAGTAGGGTAAGGAAACTTAGCGGCCATCTGCTGGAGAGCTTCTTCATTCATACGATACGTACTCATTGCAGGCACAGCCTTACTGCCGATACTATGGTAGAAGTTGGCTCCGGATTCATTATCATCCATAAGGAACCATTGCAGGCGTTTGTGCCCTCGTTCTAATGTGAGCTTTGCCAGAAAGGCCATAAAAATGCTGCCAAATCCTTTGCCGCGGTAAGCTTCTTCAATATAAAAGCCCTCCATATAGAACCCAGTGAAACCAGAGCAGACAGATATGATTTCACTTATACAGGTCACCCCTATCTCAGTGCCTCGACAGATCCCGAAATATATTTCGCATTTCTCCGCAAGAATTAGAACCCTGATCGCATCCGGATCCTTCGTCATAGGAGTTTTTTGGTGGATACCTAGTAAGTTTAGATACTTCACAATTAAATCGCAGTCCTTCTTGTTTGGCTGTGCTTTACGTAAGAAGAAGTCGGGGTTACTAGTTGGAATCAGAGAGGCATTGTTCATAATAAATGCTCCTTTCTTATATTATGGATTATCCTAACTATATACAATGAACTTAGATGTTTTGTTAGAATATTCTAACATTTACAATGCCGCTCTTCAATGTATTATTCTATGATTGTATTTTGATATAAATTTTTTACAAGCTCTTCTCCTTTTAATTGACATTTGCACATCTTAATTGAACCCCCATTGCTGGTATCAACTGAACATGAGCCGCACAGACCTTCTCCGCAGCAGATGTGAAAATTATTGCTTACCGCTAGATTCGCTGTAGGCAGAACTCTTCTAACTAGGTTGCCTAAATTTCCGATATAATAATCAGAAACTAAAAGAATTATACTATCATAATTATTGTTCTGCATCAGATATTCAAGTTTTTTATTTGTTTCTTTATCATAAAGAGACATATATTGAATATCTATATTCTCAGTATCTTTCTCTGGATAAATAAAATCCTTTATGAACTCTTCACTAATTTTCTCAGCATCTATTATCATATCAATGCTTGCTCGCCCAGCAAGAGATTGCAATATGAGAGCTCCGGGAGCTATTCCAATCCCTTTACTAACGATCAATATCTTCTGATCTTTCGCTTTATTATCTATAATAGCTGAAATTCCATGAATCCCGCTTCGATACGGTCCTCTGAGCATCAATATGTCGTTTTCCTGAATCAGTGTTTTTGTTTTACTTGATATGATCTTGATAGCTAAATAAATATAACCCTGTTCAACATCTGTTTTCATGATAGACAAGGGTATATCATAGAAACTTCTAGCACCTTTTGCACGAGCAAATAAATAAGAACCTGGCCGTTTAACTTTCATTGAAAACCCCTTTCCAACGTCAAGTACATAAACAATTAGGTTCTCATTATATATTTTTCTCCGAATGACTTTCGCCTCAAAATCTCTTCTCGGGTTATTTATTCTTTTGTTTCCTTGAATAAATTCATTATATATACAAACACCTGCCCAATTACACCCACAGTAATCTTTCCCTTGGAGTCTGTTGCAAATTAAGCAATCCCCAGTTAAAGCCAGATAGCATGGGCAATTTTCTGTGCCTGCATCTACACAGTTCATAGACTCTAAGTTTGTCACATGGCCAGGTTCTTTCACAATACTGTAGTTCATTTAATTACCCCCTAATTTTACTACAGTACTATGATATTATTTTTCTGCAGTTTTGTTACACGGCTTATTCTTGCACATTAATCTATGTCTTCCATATAATAAAGGGGGCTTGAAAAAAGATAATTATCATTTACATATACCTTAAGATGACCTGCCTCCTGCCATCTGTTGATTGGGGCCTTTTTGTCATCAGGCAGAACATATTCCACTGAAATCTTGCTCTCAGATTCTTTTTTTATAGGACAGATAACATCTTCTTTTGTTCCTATAAATACGAAATCCTTATTACCGTTCCATATTCTGACCACTTTAATTGGTCGCTGGCCATTTATTACAGTTATATTCTCATATTGGTTATATGCATAATCCATTAACTTATATGTGTCCTGGAACCAATCTGGCGCATTCATGACTACACAAATCAGTTCCATGCCGTTTCGTTCCGAAGAAGCTACAAGAGTTCTGCCTGCTGCCTTAGTAAAGCCTATTTTGATTCCCGTTCCACCTTCATATTGATATACAACCTTATTTTTGTTATAAAAGTAGTTATATTTTCCCTCTCCTCTATTTGTAACCCAGGATTTAGCTTTAGCTATTTCCTTAAATTCACTGTTTTCCATGGCTGCTTTAGATATTATGGCCATGTCTCTTGCTGTGGTATAGTGTTCCGGGTGGTGAAGTCCGTTAGGATTCATAAAGTGTGTATTATATGCCCCTAACTCTCTGGCCTTTTTATTCATCATGATCACAAATTTTTCAACACTGCCTCCAATTTCCTCGGAAATAGCAATCGCAGCATCATTGCCAGAACGAAGCATCAGACCATATACCAGATCCCGCAGAGAAATTCTTTCTCCTTTCTCCAGGTATATCGAAGAGCCTTCTACTCCAACCGCATTTTGGGATACTTTAACAATCTTATCTAAATCGCCATTCTCGATGGCAATGAGCGCAGTCATAATTTTAGTTATGCTGGCAGGATAAGCTTTTTCATCTGACTTTTTTTCATATAGAACTTCACCTGAATTTGCTTCAATTAAAATCGCCGTTTGCGCTGATACGGAAGGCGGCTCCTGCTGACCATTTTCTATACAATATGAAGGGAATGGCAAACCTAATAGTAAAACAATTAAAGTAATAATGCTAATTCTTCTCATATCAAAAATCTCCTTCGCAATTATCTTTTGTAATTTCAAAGGAGTTATGCTTGGTAATTTTTATACTTATTTATTGTTTATATATTATTTATGATTATTAAATTTGTTTATTTTTTAAAATTTAGATTTGATGAAATTTGATGAAATTTAATTATTATCTTTGAGATTTATATTTTGATTAAAACTAATTAATAATTATTGAAGTTTATAATTTAAAATTAATTAATATCTATTGAAATTCATGATTTGATAAAATCAATCGTTATCTGCTGAGGTTTAACAGAATCATCTTCAGAATTTTCATTTACAATTCCCTCGATATCTTCGATTTCAGGCAAATCATCCAGGTCTTTAAATCCAAATTTCTTCAAAAAAACAGGGGTTGTACCATATAGGATTGGTCTTCCGATTCCTGTAGATCTTCCCACCTCTGTTATAAGCTCTTTCTTAACAAGTCCCTCTATCACTCTATCACTCTTAATGCCTCTAATGGAATCAATTTCACCTTTGGTCACAGGTTGTTTATAAGCTACTATTGCAAGAACTTCTAATGCAGATTGTGATAGTTTTTTTTCTTTGACCGGAGTGCAAAGCCTCTCTATGTATTCACTATTTTCAGGGTTAGTACAAAATTGGAATGTTTTATCAATCTCCCTTATTTGAATGCCTCTTCCTTCCTGCTCATATTCCATTTGAAGCTCCTTAAAATAATCGTACGCATCTTTCCAATTAATATTGAATACCTCTGCTGCGATTTTAACGTCCAATGGCTCACCCCAAACGAAAAGCATAGATTCAAATGCTGATTTTATAGCCTTTTTGCTGCTCACGACACAAGTTCTCCTTCCACTTGATTATCTTTGTTAATGTTCTTTCTGTGATTTCAGCACCACTGTTTCTCCGACTGCTTTTCTGTTTTCGGTGTCTTCTACTCCGCCTTTATCCTTCAGGCTTAGTATGATTTCGCCAAAGTTTGTATTCTGTTTTGCTACCATGCTTTTCTGCCTCATCATTTCCAGTACGGAAATGAATGTGATAACCACGTCACTTCTATCGCTTTGCGGTGCCAGTAGTTCCTTAAAGCTCAGCCGTCTTTTTGCTTTAACGCGGAATATACCCTTTATATGTTTAATCTTAGATTCTACAGTGATTTTTTGTCTTTCTACCCGTCTGTATTTTTTTTGCATATCCTCCAGGGTCTTCTTTTTTTTGAGGAATAAATGAAATGTCTTTACAAATTGTTTCAAGTCCAGATATAGATATTCTTCGGCTTCTTTTGTAAATTGTGTTAAATCTTCTTTTGGCTTTTCAAATATTCTCTGATTATATTCTTCCTGTTGTTCCAAAAGCTCTGCTGCCGTCTTAAAGCGTTTGTATTCTAAAATCCTTTGCACCAGCTCAGTCCGCGGATCTTCTTCAAGTACCTCTTCACCATCTTTTTTCATCCTCGGAATCAGCATCTTTGACTTGATTTCAATAAGTGCTGCTGCTAAAACCATAAACTCTGTTGCAACATTTATATCCAGTAACTGCATTCGTTGAAGGTAATTCATATATTGGTCTGTGATTTCTGAAATCTGAATATCATAAATACTCATCCTTGCAGTTTCAATAAGGTAGACAAGCAGATCAAAGGGCCCTTCAAAAATATCCAGTTTTACTTTATAAGACATATCCCGCTCCTTGCCCAAACCTCCTGTTTAGGCTTTCAAATCAACTTGTTCCTTTAAGCTTTATTTTGCTCAAACAATTGCTTATCTTTAAACCAATTCTTGTTCAAACAATTGCTTATCTTTAAACTTAATATTGTTCAAACAACCGCTTAAGGCTTTCTTCATATGGTGGGTATAAAATACCTCTTTCTGTTATGACTGCAGTAATATACTTTGCTTCAGTTACATCAAATGCCGGATTATATGTTTTGATGCCTTTTGGTGCCATTGGTTTTTCATACCAAAGCTCATATATCTCAGCACCGTCTCTGAGTTCTATTTTAATCTCATCTCCTGACTTGGTATTCATATCTATTGTTGAAGTAGGTACAAACATATAAAATGGAATGCCATACTCGTGAGCAAGGATTGCCAGCCCTGACGTTCCAATCTTATTGGCGCCATCTCCATTTGCAGACATTCTGTCACAGCCCACTACAACTGCATCTATCCAACCATTTTTCATAACGATGGATGCCATGTTGTCACAAATCAAAGTAGTATCGATACCAGCCATGTTTAATTCCCATGCAGTAAGCCTTGCGCCTTGCAGCAATGGTCTTGTCTCGTCCACAAAAACCTTGAAGTCGTACCCTTTTTCATGACCTATATATAGCGGTGCCAGGCATGTTCCATATTTTGCAGTGGCAATTGTACCTGCATTGCAGTGAGTCAAAATGCCCATGCCGGGCTTCAGTAAAGTCAGGCCATTTTCTCCCATGGCACGACAAGCACTTTCATCCTCTGCACGTATTTTTTCTGCCTCTTCAAGTATAGCTTTTTTAATAGCACTTTGGGTATTCTCCCATGAATCTATAGTCAATTTTTCTTCTTCAAATTCTTTTACTCGTCCTTCTATGCGATCAAGTGCCCAGAAAAGGTTGACCGCCGTCGGCCTCGAAGATGCCAGATAATTCTTTATTTCAATAAACCGTTTATAAAAATCATTATAATTTTTAGCGTTAATATCCTTGGCACAGACATACAGTCCATATGCTGCAGCTACTCCGATTGCAGGAGCTCCCCTTACTTTAAGCTTATAGATCGCGTCCCAGACATCTTCCTTTGTCTTCATTTCAAGGTAAGCCATTTCTCCGGGAAGCTGTGTCTGATCAAGTACCAGCATTTTATCTTCTTCATATTTTACAGGTTCTATATCTAAAACTCTCATATGCCTTTATCCTCCAATAAATACTACCAGCGTTGGGCATAAATTAAAGGCTTTATAATCACTAAAGAGTATTTTATCATAAAAACCAATACTTTCGTACACTACCTTCGATTTAAAATACCGATATCCTTCCTGTATTGTGCCCCTTCGAATGAAATACGTTCGATATTTTTATAAGCCTTTTCCCTTGCCTCTTCATGAGTTTGCCCAAGGGCTGTAATACCTAATACGCGCCCTCCGTTCGTTACAATTAACGAGTCTTCTTGCTTTTCCGCTAAATCCACACCTTCTTTGCTAACGTATTTTGTACCGCTGTGAAATACAATAACATCCTTATCCAAATCATCAAGACCTGAAATTACCTTTCCTTTGCTATATTCTCCAGGATAACCGGCAGAGGCCATTATTACACATACCGCTTTTTGATCGCTCCATTCGATAACCTGCTCATCAAGCTTTTCTTCGAGAACAGCATTTATAATATTTACCAAATCTGTTTTCATCCGCGGAAGTACCGACTGGGTTTCGGGGTCACCAAACCGATTATTGAATTCAATTACCTTCGGACCTTCATCAGTAATCATAAGACCAATAAATAGTACTCCTTTGTAATCAAGTCCATCCTTTTGGAAGCCTTTAATTGTAGGTTCAAGGATTCGTTCCCGGATCTGCGTTTCAAGTACTTCATTGAAAATTAGGCTTGGAGAATATGTTCCCATCCCGCCTGTGTTAGGTCCTTTATCTTCATCAAATATCCTTTTATAATCCTGGGCTGATTCCATTGGTACTATAGTTTTTCCATCAACAAAGCAAAGAACTGAAGCTTCTATTCCTGTTAGGTGCTCTTCAACGACTATTTTATCGCCAGCTGTGCCAAATATTTTGTCCCCCATGATCTGGTCTATAGCAGAAATTGCTGAAGCTTCATCATCTGCAATTACAACACCCTTTCCTGCTGCCAGACCATCAGCTTTGATTACCATTGGATATCCGAAGATTCCTGTGGATGCCTTCAGGTGTTCTATATCTGTAAACTCTTTATAACCAGCAGTAGGAATACCATGCCTTGTAAGGAAAGCTTTCGTAAAGGATTTACTGCTTTCAAGCTGAGCGCATTTGCGATTCGGTCCAAACGCTTTTATACCGTTTTCTGTGAGGAGATCAACAATTCCCAAAGATAGAGGGACTTCTGGCCCAATTACAGCAAGATCAATCTTATTATCCTTTGCAAATCTGCAAATACCATCAACGTCTTCAGCTTTTATATTAATACACTGTGCAATTTCAGCGATTCCAGCATTCCCGGGAGCACAATAAAGCTTACTTACCTTTGGACTTTGCGCTAGTTTCCATGCGATGGCATGCTCCCTTCCACCGCCTCCAACAATCAATATTTTCATATACCCTCCCTGTAGGTCTGTACTTTGATAATATGAACTATTTATATTATAAGTCTTCTAGCCCTAGCTGCTTTACCTTTGGTTATAAGAAAACATCCGAGCAAATTTCCATATTATCCAATGCAGCGAGCTGATTTTAATCTATTTTAATGTTTAAAATGCCTTACCCCTGTAAACACCATAGCTATCCCTAATTCGTTAGCTTTCTTGATAGAATCCTCATCGCGAATTGAACCGCCTGGCTGAATAATTGCGGTGATTCCTGCTTTTGCT
>DUPP01000172.1 GCA_012838265.1 Clostridiales bacterium | reverse complement strand
GGAACATTTACGAGAGAAAACTTGGACTTTTCTGAGGATGTAAGACATCTGGCAGAAAGAGGTTTTAAGAATATCTCCATAGAGCCTGTTGTGACGGATGTTTCGTGCAGTTATGCTTTGCAGGATGCAGATAAAGAGACCATCTTCAAAGAGTATGACAAATTGACAGATATATATCTGGAATATGCAAAGAAAGGAAAGAAATTTGAATTTTTCCATTTTAATATAGATCTAAATCAGGGGCCTTGTGTAGTAAAAAGAGTATCAGGATGCGGAGCAGGAACTGAATATATTGCAGTATCTCCAGAGGGAGATATATATCCTTGCCACCAGTTTGTAGGTAATATAAATTTTAAACTGGGGAATATATATGATGAGCATTTTGAAAACAGGCTATATGATGAATTTAATAGAGCACATATTTATAATAAAGAAAAATGCGTTAATTGCTGGGCAAAATTTTATTGCAGCGGAGGCTGTCATGCTAATGCTTACCAGATGAATAAAGACATAAGACAGCCATATGAGCTCGGCTGCGAGCTTGAAAAAAAGAGAATTGAATGTGCAATAGCTATAAAGGCATTTCTATTATCACAGGATGAATATACGCAGCAATGATAAAATTTAAAGATATAAAATTAAAATGATTCGGAGAGAATGCCATGTTAGGTGTTTGTTTGTTGGGCTGTGGCGGAATGACTCCGCTGCCTGAACGGCGGCTGAGTTCCCTTCTGTTAAAACACAATGGAAAAATGATTCTGGTTGATTGTGGTGAAGGTACGCAGATTGGTATAAAAAAGCTGGGATGGGGCTTTAAATCCATCGAAGCCGTATGCTTGACCCATTACCATGCCGATCATGTGGCAGGTCTTCCCGGATTCCTTCTAACTTTAGGAAACAGCGACAGGACAGAACCCCTTACGATATTTGGTCCGCCTCCTCTGGAACTCGTAGTTAGAGCCTTGACTGTCATAGCTCCGCAGCTTCCGTATGATATAAAGCTCGTCGAACTATCAGAACAGCGGGAAAGTTATGAGAAAATCGGTGAACTTAGTATAAAAGCTATGCCCATGGAACACAGAATCCCATGCTTGGCTTATTCTTTTGAATTGAGCCGGGCAGGAAAATTTGATGTAGCTGCTGCTGAGTCGCTTGGAATTCCAAAGGAATACTGGAATCCACTGCAAAAAGGAAAAACCATAGAATACAAAGGGCGCACTCTTGTGCCTGAACTCTTTATGGGTCCACCGAGAGAAGGCTTGAAAGTAACTTATTCTACAGATTGCAGGCCAACTGAAACCCTTTTGGAATTTTGCCGAAATTCAGATCTGTTAATCTGTGAAGGCATGTACGCTGATGATAGGTTGCTGGAAAAAGCTAAAGAGAGAAAGCATATGATTTTTTCAGAAGCAGCAAATCTGGCATTAAACAGCGGAGCAAAGGAATTGTGGCTGACACATTTCAGTCCTTCACTGAAAAATCCGCAGGACTATATTTCTATCCCCCAAAGTATTTTCCCTAATACTGTTATTGGAGAAGAATTATTAACTAAAGAACTAAATTTCAAAGATAAATGAATAATTAAATAATGTATAAAGTATTAATGTATAATTAAATGACGTAATAACTGTATATTTTATAAATACCGGGCGAATACCCGTTTTTTTTTATTATTAAACCATCATATTGTCATAATGTTGAAGAAATCATAGTTACACCACTCGAAAAGCATTGTATTTAAAGACTTTTAAGGGGTTTTTGTCTAATACATTTTATTGAATACAAATAGTCAAAATATATAATAATTTATATAGGTATATTCTCGTAAACCAATGAAACAAGCCATAAGAAGACTTGGGGGTGTTTCATGATAAATATACTCATAGCGGATCATCAACCGCTTCTTCGGAAAGGGCTTAAGGAAGTATTACCCATCAAAGCTTGTAGAAAATACACTGAATGGTGCAAGAAGAGATGGGCTTCAGCTTTTAACAGAAAGGGAACTGGATGTTTTATCTGAGCTCAGAAAGGGTTTAACTAACGGTGAAATCAGCAATAAATTGTTTATAACAGAAGGGACTACGAAGAAGCATATTAGCAGTATATTAAATAAATTGAAGCTATCAAACAGAGTAGAAGCGGTTATTTATTCTATGAGTATCATAATTATAGTAAATGAGCAAATTATTAAAAGTAAATGAAATTAGCAAATCAAATATGAGTGAATCAAAAAACAGGAGGCGAATATGAATTGGAGGAAGCGTATAACCATACAATGCATTGCAGTTGTTATGGTGCTAGGACTTCTTGGGGTCAGCTATGCAGCGCATACCAGTTTTTTGATTTCTGAATTTAATATTACAACAAGTAAAATGAGCTTTATTTTTAATAAAAATAATGTTTCTGTTCAGATACAAAACGGAGCTGACGGACTTGTGAGAGATTTAGATGCGGAGGCATCTTATAATGAAAAACAACTCATCATTTCGGATATTGGACCTATTGACATTGATGAATTTAAGGAAGGTAATGCAATACTCACTATTAACTATTCCATAAAAAGCGAAGATGAAGAAGGTTACATTTTACAGCCTGCTTCTATTAAAACTAATAACGATCAGGGTTATGATTTAGGCACAGTAGAATTAAAACTGATGTCTGACACACCGGTATGGTTATTAAAAAACGAAGGTAAAACCTGGGGCAGTAGAACCAAGAAAATCAAAAAAACTCCGGATATTATATATGACTTGTTGCCTGATAATCTGGGAGAATTTCAAGTTTACCTCACTCTTGTCCCGGATGAAAAAGATGATACAATGCTTGGAAGTCTTGTACTGAAGCAAATACAAGCTCCTGACTTACCTGAAGAGCTGGAAACAGGATTGAGCAGCTTGAATTTGCCAGATAAAATAATCAAGGATCTTAAAAAGGGATCTTCCGAAAGCTTACTTGAAATTGAAGGAACATATGGTTTTGTAATAAATCTGTACTTGGATCAATTTAATGTGGAAAGGTAAAATAAATGTTTTATAAGAATAAAGTAAGAAAATTTGCTTTAATAGCTTTTACAATTTTATTTCTAACGGGGATGATTTCAGTTGCATATGGATATTGGACAGATCATCTTTCCCTGGAGGGAAATGTTGACGTTAAAATGAGAATTTATGTTTCTGACGATATGATTAATGTGGAATCTACAACTACGGATGCCCTTGATATATTGGTTGACGATTTTAAAGTTTTACCTGAAAGAAGTAATGAAAAACCGGATTCCTTTTCAAAGGATTCTGATATTCCTGAGATTCAGAACACTTACGATATTTACGATTTTACCGAATCAGAAGATTTAACTGACATGAAAGATATTGTTCCTTCCGACGAGTCACAAGGTTCAGATTCAATTAGTGAAACTGATTCAAATAATGAAACTGGTTCTTTTAATGAAACTGAAGGAATAAATTCATCCGGAGATTCTACTTCTTCATTGTACTATCCGTCTGCTGAATCAAAAGTGGATGAGCAGCCCGGTGTTTCAACAGAAGATGGTTCATCTAATGATTTCTCCTATGATGGTCCGGTTGAATAATAAGAATAATATAACAGACTAAAACAACAGTCTAAAAACATGTACGCTGAGCTGTGATAACAGTTGAATAAGAGGTTGTAGTTGAGGGTGTAATTATTGAAGGGTTATGTAGACTATAGTAAATACAAGATTATCAGTATAATACTATTAATAGTTTTCATAATATTAATTATGTTACCAAGGCTGCTTCTTTGCTGGTTTACGCCTGAATTGGTTAATTACCGGATAAAACCCATAGTGTGGGGTATTTTTCTTTTTGTCATTCATAGATTATTGCCGAAAGTGCATCCCATAGGCAGGATTTCCAAGCGGGAAAATATTTATTTCGAATCTATTTTATGTGCAGCTATTTTGACGGGGATTCAGTTTTTAGCCGGCTCAATGGTTGGACAATTAGGAGAAAGCCCTTATATATTAACCCCGAAAGGCATTTTTAATAATATGCTTTATATAGCCCCTATGCTTGTGGTCAGAGAAACCATAAGGGCTTACATATTGGGCTCATACTGCATTAAGCCGAATATCAAGGCATTTATTATAGTTACGGCTATCATGACAATCACTGATTTAAATTATTCAAGTCTGTTTCTCACCAGAAATCTTGAAGATTTGACTATCTACCTTGCAAGAGAGGTCGGTCCCATGTTGTGCCAAAATATAATGCTATCTTATCTGGCTTTATATGGAGGCGCAGTCGCATCTTTATCTTATCTGGCTGTAATAATTATTTTCCACTGGACATCTCCGATTCTTCCAGTTCTAAATTGGCTTGCGGAGGGTGCCATCGGCATTCTTGTGCCAATTTTCAGCTTGATGTTCATAATAAAGAAATACGAGATACAGGTCAACAACGCAAAAAAAGAGCAGTTTCGGAAATCAGACGGAATCCAATGGGTTCTTACAACACTGGTATCCATCGGTTTAATATGGTTTGTAGTAGGAGTTTTTCCCATAATGCCTTCTGTAGTAGCGACAGGAAGCATGGAACCGCTGATTGATCCGGGAGATGTGATTTTATTGCATCAGGTACGTTCAGAGGAGCAAATTCGAAGTCTTGAAGTCGGAGATATTATTCAATTTAAAAGAGATGGGGTTTTAATTACACACAGAATTATAGAAATAGAGGAAGATGAACTTAAGAACTTGTCATTTCATACAAAAGGTGATAATAATTCTGTGAAGGATTCACAAGTTGTACATCCAAATGACATCAAGGGTATATATTTCGGCGTAATACCGAAAATCGGTTACCCTACCCTCATATTAAAGGGAACTTCACAAATTCAAATTGAAGATTATGAGTATTAGCATACCACTTAAGTGGTATTAGGATGGGACTAAAGGACCAGTCAAAAGTATACTTTTGTTCAATGTTAGACCTTACCCCTCGCTGTATAATTAAATCGATAATCAAATTTTAAAAAAGGAGAATTTGGGATGAAGAGAAAAATTTTAGCATGTGTTTTAGCATGCGCAACTTTGTTCTTAGGCATGGGTTATGCCTATTGGACTGACAGCCTGCAATTAGAAACAACGGCAACTACAGGAGAACTGGAAGTTAAATTTGTCGATTTGGCACTTTACGGACAGTATGCAGGTGCTGATAACGAAACAGGTTGGGCAATCGTTGATGGAATCGCACCAAATGGCTATACTGTTGACTGGTTCTTCCAACGCGGGTCGGATGGCACTGCAAATTATAATATAATAGCAGATCCAGAAGATTTGCAGGCGTATCAGAACAGGATATGGGGTTATACCCATACAACCTTCGGGGCTATGTTGGTTAATCCTGCAGATATTGGCGTCACTATTGACGACTACGGTCCTACTACAAAGGGTTCTAATAAGATCTCAATCAATATGAACAAGATATATCCTGGTTTTGCACAGGTTTATCAAGCTGATATAGTCAATACCGGCACTATAGCTGCTAAATTAGCTGATATTGAGTTTGATGTAACTGAATATGCTAATCAGGCAACCAAGGATATGATCGGTGTTTCTATGGAAATATTGAGAGAATATGCAGGAAACAACCCACAGGAAGGTCATGTTCCGGTGTTCCATACGAACAACTTAGCAGCAGCAGACAAATTTACTCTTGGTGGTGTTGAATTTATTCGCCTCTCTGCACTTGAAAATCTTATGAGTGGTCCTGATGCGCCCTCTTTGGTAAACGAAGAAATATATGTATTACCAGACAATTGCAGAATGGACCTCTATATCGGTATCGCAATGGATCCTGATAAAGCTGGAAATTATACCTCTGGCTGGACAGGAGCTCTAAGCGGCAAAGATGATGCTGTAACAGAAAACAGAGCTGTTAAATTTGACGTAGAGTTCTTATTCGATCAGTTTAATCTTGACAAACCTGCAAATGGAGACAACAACCATCTCGGTTCCTAAAGAACAGTTCCTAAGAACAAAGATAATTGAAACAACAAAGTTTATCAATTAATTAATCGTAATTTACTGTAATATGGTGTCTTAATCGTTAAGACACCATATTATATAACTTATAGTTTTAGGGGATAAAGAAACATATGAAATTCAAGATACATAAAAAAACAAAAAAAGCTTTTATTCTAGTCTTGGTGCTGCTGATTATATTATCAAGTCTTAAGCTGTTTATCACTCTGTTACAGCCCAGAACCACTATGAGCGAAAAAGTTGAGTATGGATCCACCTGTAATCAAAAGGCAGCATATCGTGTTATTATCCATGAAAACGAGGTATATCCGGGCACAGTATTAGAAGAAGGGAGAATATACAGCAAAAGGCTTTTAAATTATATTCAGGCAGAGTTTAATGTGGATTATTCAGGGACCAGTAAGGTTCCCCTCGATATCGAATATCAGATAATAGCTACTGTAAATGGTTATTCGGGCAGTAGTAATGATATATATTGGTCGAAAACTTTTCCCCTTACAAATAAAAAGAATATAAAAGAAGTAAGTGGTGTTTGGAGCAAACAAGAAAAGGTGAACTTTCAATTGGCAGAATATGATTCTTTTGCCGTTAAAGCAAAGAGTATAACTGGCATGGATGTTTCAAATGAGCTTATTGTCACTATGAAAGGAAATGTGATTGCTCATGCTGATAATAAAGAGCTTGAAACACCATTCGAAGTAGGTTTACAGATTCCGTTAGCAGAAGATATTTTTGAAATAACGAAATTGGATTCATCTCCAATACAAAATAGTATCACAATTTCAGAAGAAATTGCCGTACCCCTTAATTTAAAGCGAATTCTCTTTTATAGTACCTTACTTTTACTATCTGTAATAGGTATAATTATTCTGATATTTTATACAAGAGAGCCTAATGAAAAGGAGATTCTAAAAAAGAAGGTAAACTCAACATTAAAAAATTATGGAAGTCGTATCGTAGCTATTCAAAGCATTCCGATGATGAATTATAGTAAAAAATATATTGTTCATAGTATAAAAGACCTCATCAAAATAGCTGATGAGGTCCAGAAGCCTATATATTATGAAATTGATGCTGATACTATTGTTAAAAGATATGAATTGTTTGTAATTGAAAATGATTCGGTATACTCGCTGTTTCTCGATGACAAGCCGGAATAAGTTAACCTTTTTGTGTTAACTTCAGTATAATTAATTCTTGGCAGCTTCTGCAGATTCAATAGGCTTCAGCCGTTCTAAAAAGGACATAACAATGTTTGCCGGTTCAGCAATCGAATCCAACATCAATGTTTCATCGGGGGAATTTACATTATTTATTGTTGGTCCGATCGAAACAATCTGTAATTTTGGGTTTTTCTTAGCAAACCATCCACATTCATGTTTTCCTTGTTCAATTTCATCAGTCATATTCTTGTTGTATAAAGTGGAACATACTTTAAAAATTTTATCGTATAGTACACTGTCAGTGTGAACAGGCCATATAGGTATTCCTTCTGAATACTCATAGTTTAAACCACATATATTACTGATTGTTTCGTGTGCATTTGTTATTTTATATAAACCGATTTCTGAGGCACTAAAAGCAGAAACCTGACAGATAAAATCTCCGGTAGAGGTAGAAACCTTTCCAAGATTAGAAGCGCTTTCAACGATTCCGTTATATGTTTGTGACATCGACTGAATTCCGTTTACGATTCCATAGAAAAAACTTATGATACTGCCATTGTCTTCAAATGAAACGACCTTTTCTGGCATTTCCGCTTCTTGATATTCGAAACTGTAATTTGTTTCCGTGTTTCCATAAGTGCTGCGGAAGGTGTCCATAGCATTATTGACAATGGACTTCATTTTTTTTACATCTGACCTATTTATGATAATTAACGCATCTACGGCAGTGGGGATAGTATCACTGGAAAATCCGCCATTGAACGATGCCAGCTCAAACAGTATTCCTTGACCCTGAGCAGTTGCCAGTATTTCAGCTATGACTTTAATTGCATTTGCTCCGCCTTTCCCGATATCCTTCGTTGAGTCTCCTCCCATGAGTCCTTTTATCGAAAGCAGATAAGGAATTTCATTCTTTGGCGTGGTCCATTCGATGTTACGAGTCATTTTATAGTAAGCAGTGCCTCCGCTTCCAACTCCGATAGCTTGACAGGAATCCCATGCAAGATTGATAAGGTATTTCCCTTCGAGATATTTTTTATTCAATTTTTCCGCTCCCTCCAGCTCGGATTCTCCGTGAGTTGTAAATACTGCACGTATTGGTCCGTGGTTTTGTGCGTTTTTCAACACGTAAAGGATTGTAGCCATTCCTATACCACTTTTAGCACCTATGCTTGTACCTTTACCAGTAAGCTCATTCTCATTTTGTACTAATTGCACCTGATCAACTAATGGGTCAAAGATAATATCTTCATTAACTGCAATAGAGGTGTCCATGTTACACTGAAGTATTGTTATTGGTATATCCTCATAACCATCCGATGCTGGTTTATCTATGATTACATTATTATTGTTATCACGCACTACTTTAAAACCATTTTCCTTTGCCCAGGTACGCAAATAACTGCTTATGGCTTTCTCATGCCCGGATTCTCTTGGAATCTTAGCTATCTCACTGTATTCTTTTAGTATCTCCTCACGCATTATTGAATCTTCGATAATTTCTTCTGGAGTATCGTTACACCCTGTAAGCATAGTAAAACTTAAACATATAATTAATACAACTGCGTAAAGTCGATTCATATTATTACCCCCAATATTTCAGATATCTTTAAATCCCAATACTTGCTTTAGTCAATATAATAACATATAATAACTCTATTGGACAATTCGAAAAAATGAGCAGCAACATAACTAAAAAAGTGTTTTACAAGCAAAATTGCATATGTTATAATGTCATTTGTTTGGTGTAAAAAAAGATCGCTTTAGTTAGCATTGCAATATAAAAGGAGGTGCGGCAGATGTCAAGAAAATGTGAAATATGTGGTAAGGGTCAATCTTCAGGAAATAACGTTTCTCATTCCAACAGACATACTAGAAGAAAATGGAATGCAAATATTCAGACCGTAAAAGTTAACGATAATGGAACTGTTTCGAGAAAAAAAGTATGTACAAGATGTATTCGCAGCAATAAAATCACCCGCGCCATATAGAGCAACAAAAACCTGCATTAGATTTGCAGGTTTTTTTAATTTTTACAAGACTATTGAAGTGGTATCAGCTGACTATTTGAAGTGGCAACAGCCACTTTTGTTTTATTTGTTAGCGGGAAGATTTTATGAGGAAAATTTTTACTTTCAGCAAGTAAATAGCTTAAATCCGCAGAAGATCATCAACCCGCCCATAATGATGAGCCAAATTTTTGAAGGCAGAAGAAAGGCACAAAGGGTTACTATGCCTATGATAAAAAGGATCAAGCCAAATAGTTCTATCTCGCCGGGCTTTCGGCAGCAGATTTTTTTTTTATGTTTCATAGTTATCACTTCCTATGACTTCTTAACAGGGTATTGTAAACGTTTTCAAAATTTACTGCCACTCAGCACTAAATATGCAACTGCCAACAATAGTGCGACCAATATAATATACCATATATATATAGGGACAGTATGTATGATTATTACCGCACCGATAATAGCTAATACCACTCCAGAAAGCCGGAGTACTATTATATGTTTACTTTTCATAGCAACCACCCATAACTATTCTATGTTATCCTTCAAGCTAAGGTGCTAAAATTATTCTCATTTCTTAATAATTATGGTAGAATGAACAGCAGTGAGGGGGAGAGAAAGTTGCTTTATAAAATGGAGACAGAGGAAGGCACAATTTTTATAGATAAGTCAGTAATCGGAAAAATTATTCTTGAAGCAGTGGAACAGTTTGGTGGAAAAGTTCTTTTATCTAATCATAAAGGAAAAACCTCTGGTATTGTACCTAAAATCGGAGTTATTGATGACAGGAATTTTATGGATATAGAAGTTGGAGAAAAGGGCATCGATATTCGATTTTATATAGTAATTCGCTTCGGTACCAGCATTAACAGGGTGACGGAAGCTTTGATTGAGAGAATTAAAAAAAACATTGAACTGATTACAGGTTTGGAAGTTGAAAGTATAGCTGTAGTTGTGACTGGCATCCTTTCTAAACAAATGGTCAGGAGAAACATTGAGGTAAGGCGATGACCGAGGGAGACGATAGAATAATACAGAGTAAAGTAACCATGATAAAAGGAATAGGTCCTAAAAAGGCCGATTGTTTGAGAAAATTAAATATTGAGACTATTGAGGATTTTTTATACTTTTATCCCAGGACTTATGAAGATCGTCGTCATATAAGAAAAATCAACTCACTCCGAGACGGAAATGTTGCATTGATAAAGGGTAAGTTGACTTATATATTAAAGGGAAGAATAACCAGAAGACATACATTAAAGCTTTTAATTCGGGATGATACTGGGTCCATTGAGATTGTTTTTTTTCATGGCGGTTATTTGGCAAAGACCTTAAAGCTTAACGAAGAATATATTTTATATGGCAAGGTCAGTGTAAACCAGGGTAAATTGCAGATGCTTCATCCGGATATCACAGAATATGATCCGGATCAAAAGCTTTCTATTGTACCTGTTTACCCACTAACAAGCGGGATCACACAAGGGGAAATGCGTAAATGGCAAAAAGAAGCACTTTCATATCTGCATGCTCTAAACGAATATCTTCCGAAATCCACTTTAGAAAGAAACCGACTTTGCGGAATTCATTATGCAATTGAAAATATTCATTTTCCTAAAGATAGAAAAACTCTCATGCAGGCTAAATATCGCCTTATTTTTGATGAACTGCTTTTTCTTCAGACAGGATTGTTGGCAATAAAAAGGAGGATGGCTTCAGTTGAAAATGGGGTCTCTTTTTCAGAAGAGGTAACCACGGACGATTTCATAGCCTCTCTACCTTATGCCCTGACAGCGGCGCAGCAAAGAGTTCTCAATGAAATTATTCTCGATATGGAATCTGGAAAGGTTATGAACCGTCTTGTGCAAGGAGATGTGGGGTCAGGTAAGACTATATTAGCGGCTGCAGCCATGTATAAGGCTGTTAAATGCGGATTTCAGGCTGTCATGATGGCTCCGACAGAGCTGTTAGCCAAACAGCATTTTAACGACTTAAAACTAATATTTGATAAGCACCAAATAAAACTGGGGTTTTTATCTGGCAATCTTTCTATGAAAGAAAAGAAGGAGACCTTGAATAAAATAGAATCCGGAGAATTCGATGTAATAATAGGCACCCATGCTGTTATTCAACCTAATGTTAAATATGCCTCTCTTGGACTTGTAATAACGGACGAACAGCATCGCTTTGGTGTTAATCAAAGAGAAATACTGTCGAAAAAAGGGAAAAACCCTGATGTGCTGGTTATGACTGCTACTCCTATACCGAGAACCCTGGCAGTTATCCTATATGGAGATATGGACATTTCTATTATAGATGAACTGCCTCCTGGGAGACAGAAGGTTATTACTAGAGCAGTAAAGGAGGACGGCAGGGAAGCTGCTTATGAATTTGTAAGACGCGAAGTGAGAAAGGGAAGACAGGCTTATGTAGTGGCGCCGCTTATTGAGGATTCAGAACATGTGGATGCGAAATCTGCACTTGGCCTTTATGATGAATTAAAGGAAAAGTTTAAAGAATTTCCTATTGCATTTCTTCACGGAGCGATGAAACAGGCAGATAAGGATCGTATAATGAATGAATTATATACCGGTAAAATACGAATACTTATATCTACAGTGGTTATAGAAGTAGGAATCAACGTACCTAATGCTACGATTATGTTGATTGAAAATGCGGAACGCTTTGGTTTAGCACAGCTGCATCAGCTAAGAGGAAGAGTTGGCAGAGGGAATGATCAATCCTACTGCATCCTGATTACCGAGAAAGGTTCTGAGATTGCTGAGAAAAGGGCAGAAATTATGAGAACTACCAATGACGGATTTCTTATAGCGGAAAAAGATCTGGAGCTTAGAGGACCAGGTGAATTCTTCGGCATTAAACAGCATGGCATACCGGAACTAAAGATTGCAGACATTGTAAAACATGTAAAGATATTAAACACAGTACGAGAAGAAGCGGAACATATCCTAAATGATGACGAATTGCTTATTAAGGAAGAGAATATTAGTTTCAAAAATCGAATCGATAAACTATTTAAAAATACAGAGAACTTAAACTTATAACGTTTTCTATGGATGCGTTATAACACCATTTGATTTTTTTATATCCTATGGTACAATAAATTGAACGAAGGAGGCCCGTGAGTGCGCATAATTGCTGGAGAATTTAAAGGCAGAAAGCTGTTCACACCGAAAAATGACATAATCAGACCGACGAGTGATAAGGTGAAGGAAGCAGTTTTTAGCATGATAGCAGCTAATATTGTTGATTCAGTGGTCATAGATCTTTTTTCAGGCACAGGCAATTTGGGTTTAGAGGCTCTGAGCCGAGGAGCAAAACGATGTTACTTTGTTGACAAGTCAAGAGCAAGCATGAAGATCATACTGCAAAACATCGCACACTGTAATCAAGATGAAAAAGCTAAAACTATCATCGGAGACTTTGAAAAGGCCCTGAGAAAAATACCTGAAAAGGCAGACATCATTTTTCTGGACCCTCCTTATGAAGCGGGTCTGCTAACTGACTGTTTTTATTTTATTTCAGAACTCTCATTACTATCCGAAGGTGGAGTAATAGTAGCGGAGCATAAAAATGCGGAATCGTTGCCTGATACGATATCCGGCTTTACAAAGATAAAAGAAAAACAGTATGGAAGTATTGCAATAAGTATTTATTCAGCTTTTGATTTGGAGGAAGACAACATATGATACAGCGGATTCTTTATGCAGGATCATTTGATCCAATCACCAACGGACATTTAGATTTAATCAATAGAGCAGCAAAGTTAGGGGACAAGCTGATTGTAGGGGTGATTCAGAATCGTTCTAAAAAACCATTTTTCACAGTTGAAGAGAGAATAGATATGATAGCCGCATCCACGGAACATATTAAGAATATCGAAATAGACCATTTTGAAGGTCTTCTGGCTGACTATGTAAAGCAAAAAAATATAAATGTTGTTGTAAGGGGTTTGCGTGCTGCAATGGATTTTGAATACGAAATTCATATGGCACAGATGAATGCCAGACTATACAATAATCACGTCGAAACTATATTTTTAATGACATCACCAGATTATTCTTTCGTTAGCTCCAGTATCGTCAGGGAGGTATTTCTTCTCAATGGGGATATAAGCGGATTGGTTCCCGATAAGGTATTGGAATACATGAAAAATAAATGTAAAAGAAAAAGGGAGGAAATCGTTTGATGAAAGTTCTTGAACTATTGGATGAGATTGAGGAGATAATTGATACAAGCTCAGGCTTCCCGCTTACAGGCAAAGTATTGGTTGATGCGGATGAAAT
>DUPP01000171.1 GCA_012838265.1 Clostridiales bacterium | reverse complement strand
TGTTTATGAGATTCATGAATTGGCGCATGGTTGTCTTTGCCGGATCTATGACCACGGTGTCACCTGGCAGCTCCCCGCCCTCCGCTGGCGTACCTATCAAAAACCCGACTCCATTGATTGAAAACTCCGACCTGCCATCTTCTGCAACCAGGGCGAGCTGTTCGAGCGTACTGTCCAAACTCCTGCCTTCGGGAAATACCCATGTTAATCCCTTTATAATGGTAGGAGTAGCCAAACTCTCGATTTTGGTTATAGTGTAACTACCTTCCATAGCGCTGGCATTTGCAGTAGCAGTCACGTATTCTTCAGCACTGGAAGTTACACTGAAAGTCTTATATGTATTTGATGAGAGCATATATGTATCAGTTTTCAATACGTTGAATAATTCATCCTGGAACGCCCTAAGAAGATTGGTTATATCCCTGTATGCCTCTTTACGCCACTCAACCAGCTGCCTCTCTTGCTTTATCCTGTCCACCTTCATCTGCTCGACCCGCATCAAATCCTGAATTATGGAGTCGACATCAAGGCCGGAGGCCAATCCACCTATGCGAAGCCTGCCGCTGGTATACGCGTCATAGCTGGAATCTATAGGCATGCTTTCACCCCCAAATCTCTCGTACACACCAACTACATCCTGTTTTCATGTTTGTCGCACAACACTGTCATTGTTCTTGGCATTCCTTACATCTTCTCGTTTCCATTACACCTATATCTTTGATTCTTTACAATTGCTTCAACGCTCTTGCTTCACACCTTCTCATCCACAATTAACCCGGCCAGTTCCCACAGCTTTGCATTCAGGTTAAGTATCTTCTCAGGAGGAATTTCGTGTATTATTTCGTCAGTTGTTGTATCTATAACCTTTACCATTATGGTATTAGTTTTTTCATGTATGGAATATTCAAAGCGCCGGTTTGTACCCTCAAGTACTTTATTGGCCTGTTTGACGGCCTGCATGATATCATCTTGAGCTATATTTTTACTCAGCGGTTTATCAGTCTTTTGCCTGTTTAAAACATTTTCATCAGATTCTTTGAGACCTACATGTCCAGCTTCAAATTGAACCCTGGATGCCGACTTTACAGTTGTCATTGTAGATACTCCTTCCACACGCATCCGAATTCTCCCTTCCTAATTCAATATCCTCTGGTAGTATTATCGGATAGAAGATGAGAAATCTTTAGGGGACAAAGCGATATATCAATGAAAAATATCTTATTCTGACTTGGTAATACTCTTGATTGTGCTGCATATTCTTTCAATATCCTCTATTTTAAGGGAAACCGAACTTGGCAGATTAATACCTTTTAAGCTTACTTCTACTGTCGTCTCTAGCCCATTGTGCCTGCACTCAACATAATTTGGCATAGTATGCACTGGCGTAAAAAAAGGCCTTGTTTCTATTTGTTCATCAAACATCCTTTTAATTAATTCATCTCTTGATATCGGAAATTCATCTTCTATCAGAACTGAATACAACCAGTGAACATGTTGAACATCTTCTTTTTCAACTGGCAGGGTTATTCCTTTAACATCTTTAAGTAGCTCATTATATATTTTAGCATTATCTCTTTTTATTTGTATATATTCTTCGATATTTTCAAGTTGAGCACATCCCATAGCTGCTAAAATATTGGGCATTCTGTAGTTATATCCTATTTCCGGATGAAAAAATCCTTTATTCTCTAAAGTAATTTTCGCCTGAGTTGATAAAAATTTGGCTTTTTCCCCAATCTTTTCATCATTAGTAACCAGCATACCACCTGCACCTGTTGTAATCAACTTGTTACCATTAAAACTAAAACACCCCATATGCCCTATTGTACCAGTATACCTATCTCTATATAAGGTTCCTAAACTTTCTGTCGCATCTTCTATAACATAAAGGTTATATTTACCTGCAATCTCCATAACCTTATCCATATCCACAGCATTACCATAAATATGTACAGGCAGTATTGCTTTGGTTTTTGAAGTAATCAGTTCTTCTATCTTATCTGCATCCATCACGAAAGTATCTCTGCATATATCTACAAAAACCGGTTCTGCGCCAACATATTTTACAGCATTAACAGGAGCAATAAATGTCATAGATGGTACAATAACCTCGTCCCCATGACCTATACCCAATACCTTCAAGGCTAAATGTAATGCAGAAGTTCCATTAACCGTTACCACTGCAAATTTAGCTTTCACAAAATCTGAAAAATCCCTTTCAAACTTGTCAACATAACTTCCAACTGATGAAACCCAATTGGTATCCAGGCATTCTTTTATATACTTCCATTCATTCCCTCTAATTTCAGGTATACAGAGCGGTACCATATCATTCCTCCCATTTATAATTTTCATTCAGCTTTCACGAAAATTACAAAACTATAAGTCCCATATAATTTGAAGCAAAATCAGATATTGTAAATATCATTTTTATAGTATCTATAGTTTTCTTTCATCCAACTAATTGTCTCCATTAACCCATCATATAAAGGATATTTTGGTTCCCAGCCGGTTAACTTTTTGATCTTTGTGTTATCTGCCCAAAGTCTATTAACTTCACTTTTCTCTGGTCTGATTCTTTGTTCATCACATATAACCTTTACATCAATACCCATAAGGTTTATTATTTTTTTAGTTAAATCTCCAATTGATATTTCATAGTTAGAGCCTGCGTTAATCACTTCACCTATTGTATTATCTGCTTCAGCAACTTTTACAAATGCCTCAACAGTATCCTTTACATAAGTAAAATCTCTTGTTGGAGACAAACTTCCCAGTTTAATTTCTTTAACTCCCGATAAAATTTGAGCTATTATAGTAGGTATAACCGCCCTCGCCGATTGCCTGGGGCCATATGTATTGAATGGTCTTAATGTGACAACAGGCAAGTTATAACTCCTATAATAGCTTTCAACCATTTTATCTGCGGCTATTTTTGATGCAGAATATGGCGACTGACCCTGTAGAGGATGGTTTTCATCAATAGGGACATATTTTGCTGTTCCATAAGTTTCAGAAGTAGAGGTATGAATAAACTTTTCGATTCCAAATTCCCTACACGCTTCCAAAATATTCACTGTACCTTCTACATTTGTTTTTACATAAGCCATGGGTGACACATATGAATATGGTATCGCAATTAAAGCTGCAAGATGAAAAACAATCTCTTGACCTTTTATTATTTTTTTCATACCATCATATTCCCTGATATCTCCCGTTACAACGATAATATTATCTCTTATATTTTTATCAAACGTATCTATCCATCCCCAATGGTTAAAAGAGTTATATTGTGCCAATGCTGTTACCTGTGCACCAAGTTCAACCAATCTTTCCGTGAGATGACTGCCAATAAAACCTTCTGCACCTGTCACCAAAACTTTTTTATTTTTCAGTTCCATATTATCTTCTCCTTTAAGCTATAGTTGTTTAGTTTTTATGACTCTTGCTGGTACACCAACAGCAATGCTATTATCAGGTATATCATCAATAACAACAGCCCCTGCTCCTATCGTAACATTATTACCTATCTTTATTCCCTGGATTATTGTGCTTCCAATTCCGATATGTGAATTTTTTCCTACTTTTACTCCTCCCCCAAGAACCGATTTAGGTGATATATGCGTATTATCCTCAATAACACAATCATGTTCAATAACGCTGGAAGTGTTTATTATGCAATTTTTCCCTATATAAGCCGATGGATTTACTACTGCACCGGGCATAACACATGTCCCTTCTTCTATTGAAGCATATGGCGAAACTATTGCATGCCTATGTATTAAAACTGGTATTTTAAATCCAATTTCTTTCAATCTGTAATATATCTTTTCTCTTGTTTGAATATTATCAATGGCTCCTATACAAATAAAGGCATAGTCCACACCGTTATTCCTCAGGTCCTTTAATATTTCATCATCACCAATTACTGGTATTCCTAAAATACCTTGACCTATATTGTGTTTACCTGTTATACCTGTAATTTCGTATTCGGCTATACTCCTTATTATATCAATAATTACCTTACAATGGCCTCCTCCACCGACAAGCACTATTTTTTTCATGATATCACCTAATTTTTCAAAATCTTTCTCTAACAAGCATAAATGCCTCTGCATATTCCACTCCACAGGAAGCACCCCTAAATCTGGCCAACGATGCTATATTATCTAAACTTCGAGGTAATGGTGGTATTTGTAGCTCTGATTCATAGATTTTCATAATCTCAATTTTCTCGTTAATGTAGTCCGTAATATCACTGTAAACATTAGGTATAAATATGTTTTCGGGAAAACCAGGAGCCATTTCTGTTTCTGAAATACATTCATACATTAAAATCCTTTTAATAAAAGGATATCTAAAACTTTTCACACAACTCATAATAGCCTTAGCAGCTACTTGATGGTCTGTGTGTATATCACCTCTATTGTTCATATATATAATTTCCGGCCTTATATGAGTTATAATATTTGAAATATTTTTTATTAAATCACTTATATCCACCAGATGCAGTTTAGTAGTTAAATAGCCGAGTTCAAATATATTTATAAATCCATAGCGTTGCGCAACATTTTTTATTTCTGACTTTCTTTTATCTATGAATTCTCTACTAAAGCCCAATTTCTCATCGGCTTTGGTTATTATAAGCCAATACAATTCATCACCATTTTTTTTATGTTTTAATATCGTACCACCACAACCTAATGTTTCATCATCAGGATGGACAGATATTACTAAAACTTTCAAAACCTCACCTCATTATCAATATGTTATTTGTTTATTTAATAACTCAGAATTTATTGGCGTACTCAATATTATGTCTACAATACGTTTAGAACTATATCCATCCCCATATGGGTTAGAACAATTCTTGCAAATTCTAATAAACTCTTTATCATTTATTACTTTATTTATAGCTTCCTTTATTTTTTCCTTATCATGTGGAACAAAAATTATATTTTCCGAATGCTGTCTTTGTTTCTGTCTACTTCCTATATTTACCACAGGTAATCCTAAAAATGGAGCCTCTAAAATACCCGCACTGGAATTACCAAGTAATAAAGCAGTTTTTCTTTGAAGATTCACAAATATATCCCTCGGTAAGGTTTCAAATGCTTTGATAAAATCAAATTTTTTTTCATACTTTTTTATAACCTGTATCATTCCATAATTTCCTGCATCTGAATTAGGATATATAACGATAGTTTTATAACCTAGTTCAGATATCGCTTCCATAGTTATTTCCATTTGTTTTTCTGCTAACTCTACCTCTGAACTTAATGGATGTTTAATCAACAAAATAAAAGGTTCATTTTCTTTTATATTAGTACCTAGTTTACCATTTATATAATCTAAACCCAAATATGGTTGTTTCCTTATCGAATCTAAAGCAGGATTCCCAACAACATGCACTCTCCATGGCTCTTCACCCATTTTTATTATTCTTTCACCATTTTCCTTTGTAGTAGGAAAATGTAAATGAGCTAACTTAGTAACCGCATGCCTAATTGAATCATCTATATTCCCAACCACCCTATCCCCCCCGCAAAGATGTGCAACAGGTATATTTAAATATGTGCCAACTATTGCAGTTGTTATACTTTCCTCCCTATCTCCCAAAACTAATAACCAATCAGGCTTTTCTCTTGAGACAATATCTGTTAAACCCATAATTTGTATACCAACAGATTTACATCTTCCAGAAAGTTTATCAGAGGATAATAAGGTTTCTAATTTTATAATATCGTATCCATCTTTTTCTATTAACTTATATGTGTTCCCGTAAAGAGGTGACAAATGTGCACCTGTTACTATAGCTTTAAGTTCAACATTTTTTCTAGATAAAAACTCCTCAAATACTGGTTGTAAAATAAAATATTCTGAACGTATACCTGTAATAGCTAGTATCTTCAACACGCATTTCCTCCTCTATAACAAGTCTGCTTCATCTATTATTAGATCTTCATAATGCCTAAACACATATTTCCCATATGTTATATTTTTAGGTACATATTCTGTATCTTTGTAAAAACATTCTATTGCATGAAACCAATTATCTGAAGCAGCAAAGGATAACGAAACTCCACCGGCCATTCTGGGATTTATTTCAATAAAATTATATTCATCCCCATCCACAAAGCATTGGATATTTATTATACCTATTGGTTTAAGCTTTTCTATAATTTTTTTTACATAATTTATTAAAGTCTCATTATATACTGTTTTACCGATTATTGAAACTCCAGATTCAGTTTTAATTCTTTTTCTTGGAATAATATAAATCGGATTGGATTTTAAATCACACAAAACATCAACAGTATATTCTTCTCCCTTAACTATTTCCTGCGATATATATCCTTCACCATTAAAATTTTTGGGCAATACAGTATTATAGTAAATTCCACTACTTCCTCTCCCAATTCTGGGCTTCAACAATGGAAAATCATCTTTCAAAGAAGTTCGAGGAGTAGGTATTTTATTTTCATTAAAAAATTTATATGTTCTCCATTTATCTACACAAATCTCTATTACTTGTTCATCCGATATAACAATATCTGCGTTATATTTTCCCTTAAAATATTTTTTTCTTTTACTCCATTCGAGTAACCCCTCATTTACAGTGCAAAATACTAGATCAATTTTTTCCTGCTCTATTATTTTCTCTATAACGTCAAAACAATTTTTATCAGAATATTTAGGAACAATATGCGGTTTTAATCCTTTATATAATCCAAAGGATTCATTTGTTACATCTATACCTACAAGCTCCCAGTCCAATTCTTTGTAATATTTTATTTGCGTGCCAAAAACCATACTGCCTATACCTTCAACCAATACTTTCATACTTAAACTCCTTTTTCTAATTCGCGTTCTGTTAAGTTAAATGAAAATTGAAAGCCTCGGACTCCTTAAGGTATAATACAAAGATTTTATTTGTACAGATTATATTCTTTATTTTAATACTATTTTTACAGCTTCCAATAAATTTTCAACCACATAATCTGCGCATACATCAAATTTCTTATCTAGCCCTGCTAAACCTGTTTTGACTAGTATTGTCTTAATATTACAATTGATGCCAGTCTGTATATCTATTGTACTATCACCTATTATATACGATTTAGACAGATCTATATTATACTTCAATTTTGCTGTATCAATCATTCCTGTATTAGGCTTTCTACAAACACAATTAATTTTAAATTCTGGATTTTCACCAGGGTATCCTTTTTCAGGATGATGCGGACATATGAAAATATCATCCAAATATGCTCCTTGTAAACTTAAAAGCTCCCTCAATCTATCATTTATCTTGTTCATCTCATCCAAAGTGCATAAATTCTTCGCAACGCCCGGCTGATTTGAAACAACAATGCACAAATAATCACTTTCATTTATTAATCTTATTGCTTGTGCTACTTCATCTATTAATTCTATCTCTTCAGGTCTGCTTATTAACCCCTTATATACATTGATTGTCCCATCCCTATCTAAAAAAATACATTTGTTTTTTTCCATACATTAATCACCTTAAATCATGTAAATTGATTAATTCATCTCGCTCGATATCTCTAATCGCTTCTTTCCCAATAATAAAGTCTATCATATGCGGTAGTAATCCTCTTGCTGGCCGTTTAAAATCTAACATGTCAGTTGTGATTTTCTCACCTTTTTTTATTTGTCTTTTAGCAACTATACTCTTTCTAGCCACATACCTATTTTTCTCCTCATTCTGACTACAACGTTTTATTCCATCCCCCAATGCTTTCTCAATATTTCTTATGCTACGCACCATGTTTTTAAATTCAACAGGATCCAACGAGGCCTTATGGTCCGGCCCCTCCATACTTTTATCTAGCGTAAAATGCTTCTCAATAACTGTAGCACCCATTGCAACGGCAGCAATAGGAACTTCAATACCAGTAGTATGGTCTGAATAACCAACAGGCAGTTTAAAAGAATCCTTTAGGGTTATCATTGCATTTAGATTAACATCTTCATAATCTGCCGGATAGCTTGACGTACAGTGCAGTATAATTATTTTATCGTTTCCTTTTGCCTTTACGGCATTAACAGCCAGTTCAACTTCTCCCAAATTGGCCATACCTGTCGATAAAATTATTGGTTTATTAAGCCTGGCTATGTATCTCAGTAATGGAATATTGGTCAAATCCCCAGAACTAACTTTGTATATCAGCACGCCTAACTTCTCGAGCAGATCAACGCTTTCAAAATCAAATGGGGTAGAAATAAACATTATCCCCCTATGCTGTGTATATTCTTTAAGCTCTATATGCTCCTCTAAAGAGAGTTCCAGTTTCTTTAACATTTCAAATTGTGTACCATCGCCCGTATTGTTCACCTGATATTCAGCCTTAGGAGCATCTATAGTTACCAAATTTTCCGTTTTAAAAGTCTGAAACTTTATAGCATCAGCACCTGCTTCTTTTGCCTTATCAATTAACTTTTTTGCCAATTTCAAAGACCCATTATGATTTACTCCTGCCTCTGCTATTATAAAACACCTATTACTTCTAAATAATTCCAGCATCTATGCATCATGCTCCTTATAACTCATTAAAAACTCAACATATTTAAAATCCATTTCATCATCGATATCAGCAGAAGAAATCCTGTCCATAATGTAGGGTAAAGTATTATCTGTGTACCATGTCTTTCTATTCAAAATTACCTTTGTTTTTGCTAAATACATAGCTCCATTCAATCTATAAACTTTGGGCAAATCCTGGCGCCTTATATAATCAACATTCGTTTTAATAAAATCCACCAGTTTCCCATCTTGGATTGTCTTCATCCAATACGGATTCACTTCACTTTCACACACGCTCACAAGCGCATCAGCATTCTTTTTATTTATTTCTTCTATAGAATTGTCGATATCTTTAGCCTTTCTCAACGGACAAGTACATTGAAGGCACATAACATATTCAAAGAAATACTTTTCTTCACCGTTTAAGTAATTTACTGCGTGAATAATGGGTTCAATACCAGGGGTATCATCCTGCGCAAGTTCCTGCGGCCTTAAAAAGGGAACTTCAGCACCAAAAGACTTGGAAATTTCTGCAATTTCTAAGTCTTCTGTGGATACAATTACTCTATCAATATATTTACTTTTCAATGCTTGTTCAATTGTATAAGAAATCAAAGGTTTACCGTTTAATATTCTAATATTCTTTCTCTTAATTCCTTTTGAACCACCTCGTGCAGGTATTATGGCCACAATCCTTTTATTATCAATCAATTATCTCTTTACTCCTTTCACTCTCCAATATTCAACCTGTCTAGCATATCCTGAAGTGTATCCATTTGTCCCATATCCATCCATGAGGCTTCACTTATTGGATAAATTCCCACTTTTTCACCTTTTTTCAGATAATATTCATAGAGAGCAGGTAAATCAAAACATTGGTTTTCCGGAATATCATACATTATTTCAGGTTCTAGTACATAAAGCCCGGTATTTACCAAATAGGAGTGCCTGGGTTTTTCTACTATCCTCACGACATTTCCTTTCCCGTCCAGTTCTATCACTCCATAAGGAACTTCAAAAAGCTTTATAGATGTTACCATTGTAATTTTATTATTGCTTTTTTTATGGTATTTTAAGACGTCAGCATAATCGGCATCAACTAAAATATCACAGTTTGATACAAAAAACGTTACCTTTATTTTATCCTTTAATAACGACAAACCACCAGCCGTACCAAGTGGTTTTTCTTCTTCAATATAAGTTATATTATAATCTCTTTCCAGGTCGCCAAAATAAGATTTTATCATATTCTTTTTATAATTTACGGTCAAATAAAAGTTTCTGCACCCATATTCATTAAACTTATTAATTATTCTTTCGATTATTGGAATATCTCCAATAGGAATCAAAGGTTTAGGTAAAATTTTGGTATAAGGATAAAGTCGAGTACCTTTACCACCAGCCATAATAACTACGGGAACATCTATTTTATATTTATAACTGTGTTTATAATTGAAATCATTCCAAAATACGATTGATTCTACATTGCCTTCATCATCTAAAAGGGGTACAGCCCCTATATTATGTTTTATCATTAATTTTTTAGCCTTCTGCTTATCTTTATAGTGCAGTACTATAGGATTAGTATTCATCACCATGCTAACCTCTTCGTTCAGACTGCCATTTTTTAGTATCCACCTTCTAATATCCCCATCCGTAACAACACCTAATAATTTAGTGTTTTCAACCACTAAAAGTATTTTCTTCGCACATATATCCAATTTTCTCATAGCATCCAGTATGGTTTCTGTTTTATTTATCATCAAATCCTGCATTTTTCACACCTGCACTTACAAAACCATATCAATATATTGACTGTTCTTTTTCAATTCATGTAAACTTACAAAAAAGAAATATATTCTTATAGAGCTATTGAACAATAAATTTGATTTCAAAACTTAAGTTTTCGGACAAAAGTTCAATTCTGTGTTAATTTATTCAAGTTTGGCAATAATTCGTATTCTACTATATCACTCACCAAATAATAATCCTTATTTTCAATTGCCTCCAGCATATTTTTTAACACCGAATTAATATCGTATATATATGGTCTCAGGGTTTCTTCCAGATAAATTAAATTAACTATTTCTTCCACTACTATACTCAATTTTATAAAATCGTTCATCGCGACATTGATATCAAAACTTCTTAAGCTTTTTATCAAATTATCTGAAACTCCAACGGCTTCCCCTGTCAAATCTTTTAACGTATCAAATAATTTTTGATTATCTGTCATCTTCAAAACTTCCTCCCGCATTCAATCTATTTTTCAAAATCCTTATTGCAATATCCAACCTGTTGTATATGTTTTCATACATGTTGTGACTTCTATTTAAAGCTTTCTCTAACTTAACCTCTTCGGAATCACTCTCAAGTACGGTATTTTCAATATCCGACAAGATAGCCATTGTAACAGGATACAATATTATATTAGAGAAGCCATTGTTTTCAAACCTTTTTCTGATTTCATGATCAATACTGTCAAGCCTTCTGAGCTTTGATGCAATTTTGTTCTTTAAGCTTGTATTTATCAGAAATCTCTCTTCCCTAATGTTTTTGACTATTCTCATTCCCTCTTTACATTTCACTTGAATAGTTTCGAAATCACTCAAAGCATTGCTTAATTTTTCATAAATCAAATTGTAATCAAATTCATTCGATTGTATATCTAAATCCTTTTTGCATAAATCTCTGCAATAAAACTCACTAATCGCTTCCTCTAACCTCATAATCTTAGTACCTTCAATATGTGCTCCACCCTCAGTAGCATTTATGTAATTATTTTCGCTATATGCCTGTATTATTGACTCTATTGTTTCTCTGAACATATTTAAAGAATAATCTGTTTTTACAAGATTTCCGTCAATCCCTTTAACAAGAATTGTTTTCTTTTTAACTTCATTTTTCTCGTTCTCTAATATAGCATTACTAGCATGCAATTTATCATTAGTAAAAGCTAAATCTTGTCCAATAAATATAATGTTTTTACATCCCAGATAAATAGCCAACCCTAAACAGGTTATAGCAACGGAACCCCCACTTAAAAGAGTATCAATATCCTTTTCTAAAAAACGCTTTACAAAAGGTTCTTTGGCATAAAAGATTTTTTTGCCATTATACTTTTCAACAATGTCAGCATTTGTACCTTCATAAAATATCAGCGGCACATCTAGGTATAAGTATTTCTCCATTAGTTTGTATGTAATACCGACAGGATCAATAACACACAAAAAATCAGGTTTAATTCCGTATCCGAGCAAAGCACCAACCGTTCTGCCACCGGTTATAATTATCAATCCATCTTCTTTACCTTTTAATAAGTGAACATTTTTTTCTAAAGAGGGGCCTGCAGATACAATTACAGCGGTTTTCCCTTTGTACAAATTTCTTAAAGCATTGACACATACAGCATCCTTTAAATAAAGCATGTTTCTTACAAACGTATCAAACCATAACTCGGAAAAGTTAAATTTAGTGTTTTTATTTATTTTTATATTAACAGCTTTCTTCTTTATTATAGACAAAAACTCTTTATATTCTTCACCAAAGATAAACCCGTAATTAGCAAAACACATAATTTTAAAATATTCCAAATTAACTTCAGTTATTATATGGTTAATTAAAAATTTAAATTGATTTTTATCATATTTTCCTACATACACACCATCTACATTGAATATATCATCACAAACATGCGAAACTCTTACTTTGCTAAGTACATCTTCATCCGGTTCAAATACATAAACTTTAGCAACTTCATTTTTATTCAATAATTTTTTAATATGTTCACCCGAACCCAATCCAAAAACCAGAATTGTTTTTACTTTTTCATCACCCAATTGAGCAAGGAAGTTCTCTATTTCTCTTTGCATATTATATTTACTTCCGAGATATACAGCCTTACCGTCTTTTACAATTTTAACAATACTCAATCCATCTAAGCTTTTTTCAATTAACACTTCTTTTTTTAACATAATTTCCCCCAAAACCCTGCATGTCATTTGAATAAAGCTAAAAACAATAAAATTATAATGTTAAAGGAGTCAAGAAACGACTCCTTTAACACTATATCATCCTGCTTAATCTACTTGTTACCGTAAAAGCTGCAGCACTGCCTGTGGCTGCATATTGGCTTGGGCCAGCATTGCCTGGGCAGCCTGAGACAGTATAGTCATCTTGGTGAATTCCATCATCTCTTTTGCCATGTCCACATCGCGAATTCTGGACTCAGCGGCTGTTAAGTTCTCTGCTGCGTTGTCAAGGTTCTTTATGGTATGTTCTAATCTGTTCTGTGTAGCACCCAGTTTGGAGCGTTCGGCTGAAACAGCATTTATAGCAGCATCTATCGCAGTAAGTTGCTTATCAAATTGAAGGGCTGAATTTGCAAAACTTGTGACATCTATACTGGCAATGGTAGGTCCTCCATTTGCTCCCAAAGCCGATGTCGTCATCGTAGCGATATTCAAAGTAAGATTCTGATTTGTATTCGCACCAATCTGGAAAACTAAACCTTTAGCAACGCTTGCAGAGCCTGTAATGCCTGCACCGGCTGGGCTACCCGTACCACCTGTACCGCTCTCACCACTTGCTCCGCTTGCACCACTTGCACCACTTGCTCCGCTTGCACCGCCTATACCACTTGTACCGCCTATACCGCTTGTACCACCTGTACCGCTTGTATCAACTGCATAAGTGCCATCTAAAAGTGTCTTACCGTTAAACTGTGTACGTGCAGCAATCCCATTAATCTCGTCTTTCAAGGCCTTAATCTCATCCTGAATAGCTTGCAAATCTTCCGACTGATTCGTACCGGTATTCCCTGCCTGGACAACCAGCTCCCTCATACGCTGGAGAATGGCATGGGTTTCGTTAAGAGCACCTTCAGCAGTCTGGATGAGTGAAATGGCATCCTGTGCATTACGGCTCGCCTGCTCCAAACCCCGAATCTGGCCTCTCATCTTCTCGGAAATAGCGAGTCCTGCGGCATCATCACCAGCACGATTGATTCTGAGACCGGATGACAATTTCTCCAGAGATTTTTGAACGCCAACGTTATTGACACTGAGCTGTCTGTATGCATTAAGAGCCATAATGTTGTGATTAATCCTCATAAATCATTCCTCCCTGAATTTTTTATTTCCGCCAAAGTCCCTTTCAGCGGTTTTTTATTTAAAGCTATCCCCTGCCCGGCCGCTGCAAAGGATAAAGACTTTATTTGTTTTCATTTATTTATATCGACAATATAGTTCAAAACTTTAGAGGTAAAACAGGTATTTATAGAATTTATTAGTACTTTTTGTCTATTTCTTTAGGGCCTTTCGGAGATCCTCAAGGGAAATACGTGAACTGTCCACCACCGCTTCCCGGTTGGTGAGTTTAACCTCATCAATAAGTTCCTTTCTGACAATGGAAATATCCCTCGGAGCACTTATTCCTATCCGGATCTGGTCCCCCTGGATCTCGATAATTTGCACCTCTATATTATCTCCAATCAAAATCGACTGGCCCGGTTTCCGGCTTAAAACCAGCATATCTCCACCTCAATCAATAGATTAGTGCCAACTTTGCACTTATGCCCCTTTTTTCATCTCTTCAAGTATGTGGTGTTTGGTGCTGTATTCTTCATCATCCAGTATAACCTGCATGGCAATATTCTTTTTAGCATTTATCACAATAGGGCTTTTCAAGTTTGCGGTCATCCTGGACACATCCTGAGGAATTACCACGATGGATAAAAACCGTATATCAGCTGGGTCCTCTACCTCCAATTTATTTAAAACCTCATCGTTTATCGAAGGAGAATAATCCTTTTTAAATACAAATGGATCTATTACCACAAAGCAAACATCGGGATTATGTACGGCATGGAGCCATATAAAGGGATTGTCATCTCCCACCTTTCCCAGCAGCACATACTCCTTTATGTACTCAAATCCATATATGCCATATGGGAATCGTATTATCTCCTTCTCAGGTATCTCAATATGGCCAAAATGTTTGGAGTTTATAATCAAATCTATACCCTCCTGTCTATGGAATTCCCCGTATACTCTATACTGATATCGGGATATTGTCTCATGTAGATTTCCACCTTGTGTGGCGTTACATTAAACCTCACAGGATGAATAATGGCATTGAAATGTATTTTGCCGGGCTGATATTGGATACTGATACCGCCGACAACCTTAAATCTTGGTCTGGGTAAAGGCAACATAAAGGGCTCAGGTGCCGGCTGCCAGTAAGATTTTTCCTCGGCAATATCAACCACAGGGTTCCCTCCCAGCTCTATAGCAGCTAATCTATCCCCCTCCCGGGCTGTTTCAGCTATGTAACCCATGACACGTTCATAAGCCTTTTGAGCCTGCTCCCATGCCACATCCAGAGAGTTTTTGTATCCCAGCTGGGCAAAGCACTCATATTGATCTATATAAACCCTGGGCAGTTCAGTATCTATATCAAGCTGAGCCTTCTGCTGTTTCATTTCAACTTTTGGAAGCTGGCTGTCTATCTCTATTTTTGCTGGCCGGGTATCTATTCCTATGAGGGCAGGTGTAGTAATAATACGTAAATCCACGGCTTTACCTCCGGTAAACCTTACTCAGCTTACCTCAAAAAATCTGTAAGCGTAGGCATAATGATACGGGCACCTGCTGCCAGCGAAGCCCTGTACACATTCTCAGCCTCTTTTAGCGATACTATAACCCCGGCAACATCCACGTCCTCGTTCTGTGAAAGCAGGTTAGTAAAGTTTATCTCCTCGTCATTGAGCCTTGCCCGGATAAGCTCGAAGCGGTTTACCTTGGCACCCACCGCCGAGCGCTGAGACAGTACCTGGATTATTCGCTGATCTATCTCTTCTATATAGCCATCCAAAGCCGGATCGGTTGTATTCGTCAGAGCATTTTCAAATCTTTCAAGCACATCATATATTTTATCTATTTCAGCACCGCCATCTCCGCCTACAACATTTACATCTATGCGGTTGCCAACTCCTATCTCAAAAGCAATTTTCCCATCATCGCCCTGATAAATCAACTGGTTTCCCTGCTCTGTAAAAGCCGGCTGATCGGTCTTATACCCGGCAAATATGTATCTGCCGGCATAGGTAGTATTACCCACCTGTATCACATGTTTCTTCAGCTGTTGTATCTCATCGGCTATGACAATTCTGTCTTCAGGAGTGAGGTTTCCATTGTTGGCCTTAACAGCCAATTCTCTGGCCCTTTGAAGCACATCTCCAAGATCCTTCAGAGCCATTTCGGTAGACTCCAGCCACGAGATGGCGTTATCGGCATTGCTTACGTATTGCTGATTGTATGCAAGATCCGATCTTATCTTCAATGACTTGGCTGTAGCCACAGGATCATCGGATGGTCTGAGAATTCTCTTTCCGGATGATAACTGTTCCTGCAGTTTCACCAGATTTCTCAAGTTTTTATTGTAATTCCGCATCATATTGGTAATAAGCATTCCGTTTGTTATCCGCATATTCCAAACCACCTTTACACAAACAGTGTTAGCTTCTCAAAGACAGGCAGAAGCTATCTGCCCGTTATTCCCACCCTATTAATGAGGGTGTCCAGCATCTCATCTATGGTCGTCAAAATCCTTGCCGATGCGTTATAGGCATGCTGAAAGCGCACCATATTGGCCATTTCTTCATCAAGGGACACACCCGATACCGATTCCCGCCGTCTATCCATTTCAGCTACCAGCATCTCCTGGTTATCAGCCTCATGGACAGCCTGACGACTGGCTACACCCAGTGTGGATACAAGAGCCTTGGTGAAATTATCCATATTGTCGCATTCGGGCACGTAGGTCCTGTGCCTCAAATCAAGAAGCCTTAATATGTTTTTGTTGTTGCCCTTTGCATCGGTAGGATCAATGCCATTGGCTATATCCTCATCATCGAGATATATTGCAGCAATATTGTTCCAGTCATTTCTTATCTCATCTGATATGGTAATAAACTTTGCTATGGGCTGCTGGGGAGCGGACGGATCAAAACCGGCTCTGCCGTCGGAGAAAAAGTTTATACCGGTCTCGCCGTTCAATGTATAACCCTGACTGTGGATTTCATTGAAAGTGATCATGAGTGAATGGGCAAACAGGTTCCACATGCGCATGTAATAGGGTATTCCGAATTCTGTGTTTAGATTAGGCGCAGGCTGAAACTGTCCCGAAGCCGGAGCGGTACCCGACAGCTCCTCAGGAACCCCGGGTAAGGGCTGTTCCCTTCCCCCAATACCATCACGCATATCGATAAAGCCTTTCAATATGCCACCGGTTATGTTCACCTTTTCACCGGTATTCTTCCATACCACTTCCACCAGATCATCCACATCCACATGGTTATTCTTGGGATAACGCACAGCACTTACACTGCTGCTCCTGGGTATGGTATCCAGCTCATAAATATTTATATGGTTGACCAGCGTTTGTCCGGCAATGTCTACCCTAAGCCGGCCGCTGGTATCCTCATGCACCGATACCTTTATAATCCTGGATAGGTTATCAACAATAAGATTTCGGCGATCCCGCAGGTCGTTAGCAGGCCGGCCTACGTTTTCAAATTTAAATATCTGTTCA
>DUPP01000015.1 GCA_012838265.1 Clostridiales bacterium | reverse complement strand
TTGGTATGCACTGAAAACTAAAATATTCAAAAAACAATCCAACGATGGGGTCACCGTTGGATTAAAATAAATTTATTTATTTTATTTTACTTGAGAACTCTACACCACAACATTTGACATAGAGCCAAAAAAAGTGCAGTTTGATCAATCTCAATTGGCCGCTGCACTTTTTAAATCGCTTTCTAAATAGTTATTAATCTGGTTCTTTCCTTTCTTCTTAGCTTTATATAACATGGCATCTGATGAATTAAACAATTCGTGTTCGGAATCCCCAATTAATTCACTTACACCATAGCTAACTGAAATTTTAATTCCATTAATAAAGGTCTCTTCCCTGATTCTTGATTTTATTCGTTCTAGTAAAACAGTTGCATTGATTACGTTTGTATCAGGCATGATGATAAAAAATTCATCTCCTCCATACCTTCCCACTATATCGGTAGACCTGCATTGTTCTGTTAATATCCGCGCAACTCCAATAAGCACTTCGTCGCCAATCTTATGACCATAGTTATCATTTATCTGCTTAAAATCATCTAAATCGAAAATTGCCCCAGATAAAGGATAATTAATACGCTTTGCACGTTCAGTCTCATCCTTAAGGCATTTCATGATACTATTATGATTTAAGAGACCAGTCATAGAATCCCTTGTTGTTAGTTCCTTTAATTCTTCGTTAATTTTTTTTAATTCAATATTCTTTGCATTGATTAGCTTTTCATTAATAAAGGATTTTACTTTATCGCGAGAAATCATTTGATTCAGTATCCAAGCTATTAAGGTCATCGATAAAGTATTTATTTTTAAAGTCATTAATAACATGGGGTCCTGCTGATACTGTGGCAGCAAAATAAGAAATATGATATTAAATAGAAAAAGCAAACAAAGAGATATATATGGCGGCATCGTAATAAATGCTGCAATCGTAAAGACTGCTAAAAAATATGCGCTGCTGGAAGCCAGGTGGGACTGTTCATGCAAACTTAAAATAATCCCCCACATAAGTATGACAATAAGGAATAGTAATTGAATTATAGCCAGATAAATCATTGGTAAACGTTCAACATTTTTCCTGTGAAAATATAATACTGGAAGAAATACAATTGCAGATAAGGCGATTCCAAGAGAAATATAAAAATCGATAGTCTCAGGGGTTTGCAGTACTAGTGCAATAAATGGTTCAATTACTGCCAGAAGCACCGCAATAATCAGCATCCTTATGAAGTTTTCTCGACTGATAGTGTTGAAAAATTCTCTTTTATATTCATTGGGCATTTCCGCAAGGAAATTTTTAGGAAGCTTCAATGGAATCACTCCTTATATAGATAGCATTATAGGATGATACATATTTGAAAGCTTTTTTATTTTATCTGAATAATATCACTTTGAAATAAACTTGTCTACGAGAAACTTATCGACATATTCCATATTTATAATACAAGTAATTTAAGGCTGTCATATGACAGCCTTGTTGTTGCAAACCTTATGTAATTTATTATAATTTAAATGAATTTGGCGATATGATAATTATTTTTGTATCCATCCATCAGCTTTGATGTTTTTGATACATCTCCAATGAGTATACCTCCACAGAATTTATTGTTTACAAAATAAAACTTTTCGTAAGTGTTTTTTGTGCCATCATACACTTCAATAGTTTTATAAACCTTTTCTGGATCTTTACCGTTATCCCCTACAGAAAACAATGAAGTCCCCATTCCGCTGAATGCATTAGAAGGAACAAATCCTTCGTATTTATATTCATCTCCAACAGCATTGATTCCTGCTGCTTTTCCCATTTCTACTGCCTGTCCCCAAATTGCATAATTGACGCCATTGTATTCTGCACAATCACCGCAAGCATAAATATCCTCTACGCTAGTCTCCATCTTTTCATTTACAATTATGGAACGACCCGTTTCAATCCCAATATCCTTTGCTAATTCAATGTTTTGTTTTATTCCTGTGGATAGGATAACCATTTCTCCTTCAACAACAGTGCCGTCTGATAACTTTACGCCAGCAACCTTTCCGTCTCCTACTATTTCCTCGATTCCCAGGTTGTTGATAACCTTGATCCCGGATTTTTCTGTTGCTTCCTTGAGTAATTGAGATCCTCTTGCATCCAATTGTTTTCCCATGATGTTAGCAGATTTTTCAATTACCGTAACATCTAAACCGGCTTTTTTCAACTCCCAGGCAGCTTCCAGTCCTAATATTCCACCACCTATAACAACAGCTTTTTTTATTTGCTTTAAGAATTCCTGAATTTTTTTAACCCCTGCAATGTTACGTATAGCAAAAACTCCTTCTTGGTCGGCTCCTTTGATTGGCGGTATAAAGGATTCAGCACCTGTTGCAAGTATTAATTTATCGTAACTGCGTATTTCGCCATTATCAAGCACCAATTCCTTTGTATCTTTGTTGATCTGTTTTACTTCCGTATTAAGGGTAAGTGTTATATTGTTCTCTTTATACCATTCCTCCGGTTTAATATATAAATCAATGGTGTCCAGATCGGACAGGATACCCTTCGTAAGCATTGGACGATTGTAGCCAATAATGTTCTCACGAGAAATCACTTCTATGCTGCACTTTTTATTCCTCTTCCTTATTTCTTCACAGCAGGTTGTTCCTGCAGCTCCATTTCCAATGATAATGAAGCTTTCTTCTTTTTCGGACATAAAACCAGTATTAGATACTGCTATTTCTTCAAACTGATCTGGGCCCACACCGCAAACTGGGCATACATCAGGAGGTGTATCTCCTTCAGCAACATGTCCGCAAACAAGACACTGCCAATTTTTTACGTTTCCAGTCTTCATAAGTACCTCCTTATATATAATGATTTCACATTATATATTATATATTTTTTCCTTTACAAAATAATTACGTTTAAGTTAGTTTCTTATATCTTATTAAGGAATACGCTCTGGATTTGACTAAAGAAATTTATTGACTTTCTATATTATACCATGTTCTATCAACAATAAATAATTCCGTTGCATATGCAACATGTTTCCTTTTTTTCTATGATATGATTTCACTAAGAAAGCAAAACTTAGTATGACAGTATGGCAAACATAAAACATGGCAACTTAATCATGTATTAAATATTGCTTACAAAGTAATAATATCATTAGTTATGAATTCAGAAATGGCTGCAAAAGATGAAATTTAGGTCTTTCTGAGTGTTCAGCGGGTGCACTAATTAGGGAGGGATTTTGAATGAAAGCTACAATTGATCGATCTGGTTGTATAGGATGCGGACTTTGCCCAGAAATTTGTCCAGAGGTATTTGAAATGGCTGATGACGGCTTAGCAGAAGTGATCGTGGATGAAATTCCAGCTGAGGCTGAAGACGCTGCACAAGAAGCCGCAGAAAGCTGCCCCGTTTCCGTAATCACAGTAGAATAGCATAAACATACCCTTAATAACGTTAAATATCAATAAGCCCCTACCGTTGGCTAGCAGGAACATGTCGCCAAATGTTCCTGTTTTATTTCTTATTGCGATAAATATTGACAAGATATCCCTGTATTTTATTTTTAATTTCGTATTATGTAAACTTATATCCATTTGCGCAAACCACTTTTTCAACAGCTATAACCTATTGTATTTTTATAGGTTCCATCTCTTTTCCACACCTTTTTTAAAATCGTATACAATTATATCCACACAACCTTGTGGATAAACTCAACAGCCCCTTAACACTCTATTTTCAATGTTTTTACGTATTTATTCTCAAAATCTATAAATTTAATCCACAGTATTATGGTGATTTTTATCGTTACTTTTTGCAAAAAAACCTCCTATAAAAAGCTTGCAATTCTTGCAGGTTTAAGATAATATTTATAAATGCGATAAGAAATCAGGTTTGTTGCCTTTTCCTATTAATACAAGGGAATTTGCGGGTGTAGTTCAATGGCAGAACACCAGCTTCCCAAGCTGGATACGAGGGTTCGATTCCCTTCACCCGCTCCAATAAATATAGAGACCTTCTTGGTCTCTATTTTTTACTCATAAAGGGAAAACCGAATCCCTAAATTGCACTAGATAAATTGCATCTAATAAGAAAACCCTTTTTCAATATTTAAGATTTTATCATACAGCATTCGGTTTACTGGGGTAAAAATCCCATGTTTCTCGGCTATAGACAACACTGTACCCGCGAAAAGATCCACTTCGCTGCGGCGTTTTGCTTCGATATCCTGTTGCATGGAAGGTTTACCATCCGGATGCAGCGGTTCAATCACAGTCAGCCAGTAATCAAGGTCCTTTTGGTTAAGACCTGTCCCCTCTTTGCTGGAAAGCATTAAAACTTCCTGCATGGCAAGAATCATTATGTCGCGGAAAGCTCCTTCCTGCTGTAGACCTCCATAACTGCACCCATAAATTGCCGCAGTTTGGTTTACCCCCACATTTAGCATAAATTTACCCCACATGTGTTTTTGCATGTCCGTTTTTATTTCGTAAGATATCCCCGTTTTATCAAAGAATCCTGCAATATCATATATTCGCTGTGAAATAATGCCTGGTTCCTTTTCTCCAATACACAGAACCCCGGGGGTATGATATGTAAGGTGGTTCCCTACCTTAACAGCATCCATACCTTGAGCTACACAGTATATTAGTTTTTCTTCTCCATATATAGAGCTTATTATGGATTCGCTGGAAATACCATTCAGCAGTGATATTATTATCGTATTAGGACCTACATGTTTTTTAGCTGCTGAAATAGCCTCAAAAAGATCTGAAAAAACTGCAAAAATCAGCAGGTCTGCCGGATCACAATCACTTTCAGGTGTAACATAATAAAAATCACAGCGATCGCCATTACAATAAATTCCTTCGTTTTTATAACGTTCAATCCTTTGATTGTCGGCAATTATCCTAAGTCTTCCTTCGGGCAGGCATTTTAACATTTTACTGCCAAATAAAATGCCAAGTGCACCTAAGCCGAAATTGAAACTTTATTTATTTCTCTCATAAGTCTACACTCCTACCACTTCTGTAACACCTAATTCCATAAATATCATCAAGATAAATACCAGTATGATGATTATGATTTATTTCAATATTACACCATTATAGCATAACTGTAGTCTGGAAGGTCATTTATCGGTGTTTCCTGATAGCGGATATAAAAGTATATATAACCATTACAATACCACATGGCGACTGATGCGTACCCTATGAATCGCTTGTAATCCTGGTGAAAATAGTATATAATTCCAATAGCATCTATGAACAGTTATAGTCTGAACAAACAGTAATACTTTTTGTTGTTTAGGCTAAACACGACTTAATCTAAGAAAATAAGTGTGGAGGGCTAGTTATATAATGAATAATTTTCACTGCTCTCCTTCTTTGTTTGGTGTAAACTACGCAACATAGCAGTTTACATAGTATGTAATTAGAAAGGTTGTGAAATGAATGATTACGAAATCGTCTGCTGGAAAAGTTGATTGGGAGCTCCTTAAAAGTGAATTGAATGAGCTTCCAAAAGAAAAACTAGTAGAAATGGTTAGTATGTGGATCGAAAACTACTGGGTCTTACAAAGCTACTGGGTTACTTATGTTGAGAGGGATTTTGGAGTAGACAATGCAACTCGTTTGGATGCAGAGGTATTTAAAAAATCCATCAAAGTCCAAGTAAAGAAGCTCATTAAGCTGCTGGATCTGGGTGACGACATGCAAACGCTAGCCTTTGTACTAAAGCATACTACACCCCAGTGGACTCCAGCTGGATTTGACTGGGAGTTCACCGAGGTAACGGATAAAGTAGTCAAGCTGCAAGTTCACACCTGTCCGATGGGTACATATCGTAGAGCAAACAACTTAGAACTGTTTCCCTGTAAGCAAGTTTCAGGACCGCTATATGATGCACTTGCAAAAGCAGTCAACCCCAAGATCACTGCCACCTGCACTCATGCGCACCCTGATCCCCCAATCGAAGGTCTCAACTGCTCATGGGAATTTGTCATGGAGGATTGATCAATCGGTTGGTTAATCTGGCCAAAGGAAGGATTCTCGCTTGAAATAAGCGGGAGAGGAGGGGAGTATATGTACAGTGCTGATAAGCCTTTAAAGGGTTATACAGTATTAGATTTAACATGGGTATATTCCGGTCCTTACTGCACTAGTCTATTATATGATTTGGGTGCCGATGTTATAAAGATTGAAGCGCCGAAATACGGTGACCATACTCGAAATTTCCCACCATTTCGCAACGGCAGCAGCGGATACTGCTATAGTTTCAATCGAGGTAAAAGGTCTATCGCTCTTAATCTGAAAAATGACGAGGGTAAGGATATATTTAAGGAGATGGTCAAAAAAGTAGATATAGTGGTGGAAAACTATGTCCCCGGAGTTATGGAGAAGATGGGGCTAGGCTACGATGTCCTTAAGGAGATAAATCCTGGAATTATTTACGGCTGTATCTCCGGATTCGGGTCATGGGGACCATATTCAAATCTACCAGGTGTTGACCCCATAGCTCAGGCGATGGGTGGGCTCATGAGCCTAAGTGGCTTTCCAGGTGGACCCCCGCTAAAAACCGGTCCTGCAGTGGCTGATGCGATTGCCGGAATCTATCTTGCACTTGGAATCACCTCCGCTCTTTTAGAAAAAGCAAAAACTGGTGTGGGCAAACGTGTGGAGGTGGGTATGATGGACGCGGTCTTTTCCGTTCTTGAGGAGTCGGTCGTAAGAACCAGCATGACGGGAAATTCCCTCCCCGCTCGCGGCAATACCGATCCACTTGGAGCCCCATGGGATGCTTTTGAAACTGCTGATGGTAAATGGCTTATGATCTGCTCACTGGGAGGCGATAGATTTGACAAGCTATACCGCCTTATTGGGCGTGACGACATAGCGGATGCCTATGTTGGTGATGGAGAGGAAGTCTCTACACGTCGGTCGAATGATCTGGGAATGCTTAACAGCGTATTTGCAGAATGGGTACGCAAGCAAACGGCCGATTACGTAATTAAGACACTCCGCGAACTAAGGGTTCCCTGTGGAGTGGTAAAGACAATACCGGAGCTTCTCGAAGATCCTCATCTGTTGGCACGCAACATGGTCGTTGAAATTGATCACCCCCGTTTAGGTAAAATAAAAACCTTTAATGCTCCAATTATGTTCGGTCAGCAAAGTATTGGCATAGCTCCGGGAGAAAATCCGCTTGAACCTGAGCTCGGCGAACACAATGCTGAGGTACTTGAACAAATTCTAGGATTTGATTCAGATAAGGTACGTTCGCTTTATGACTCGGGGGCACTTTGGACAGGATCAAAGGATTAAAGTGTCGCTGAGAAAAATGTAAAAATAGGAGTTTTCATGAAAGCCGCAGGACACGTTCTAAGGAGCCTGCGGCTCGATTATTATCAACATCATCATTTTATATATTTGCTTGGGTCAATTGCCACTCCATCCTTTAAAACTTCAAAATGTAAATGAGGAGATTCCAGGCTTTCAAATAAGGCTGTGCTTCCAACACCACTTATAGGCTGTCCCTTTTTTACGACATCCCCTTCCTCAACCATTTTAGCTATACTAAGATTGCAATATCTGGTTACCAGTCCATTCCCATGTGATATTTCTATTGTTATCCCAAGTTTGTCATCATTATAAACCTTTGTAATTGTACCGTCACCAGCAGCTAAAACCTGAGTATCCGCAGGAGCCTCAATATCAATTCCGCTATGGATAACGAATTGATCCAGAGTCTGGGAATAAATTGGTTCCGTTACGGAAAATCTATTTGTAATCTTTCCTTCCAGCGGTAAAATAAAAGAACCCGTACTTTTTTTTCCATTCGTTCGTTGAGGTTCCGTTTGCTCCTTCTTTTGACTAGCACTGTCAACGGTAGGAACTGGCTTAACAACATCCTGTTCATTGATTATTCTATTGTCCTCTTGTGCAATATTGATATTATCCTTACTATCAAGATCAAGCTGGCTAAAATTTGATCTCAATGAAAATATCGAAGCAATAGCAACCACGCAGAAACATAAAACAAGTGCAACGGCAACTTTATCATTTGGCTTTTTTTTCAATCGCATAAATAACACCTCCAATAGTATTATTTCCTTCTTTCTAAAAATTCATACTGTCAGAGGTTTACTAATCGTTTTAATTTATAATTTTTTTATATTTTAAATAAGAAGAACAAAAATCGGAGACAAAATAGCTGTTAAAGTTCCTGCAATAGCCATGGCAAGGCTGCTCATTGCCCCCTCCACTTCTCCCTCTTTAAAAGCTCTTACTGTTCCAATTGCATGGCTCATGCTTCCTAGGGCAATACCTTTTGCAACTTCATTCTTAATTCTCATCAGTTTTAGTATTTCCGGACCGAGTATGCCGCCTAATATTCCTGTAATAACTACCAAAGAAACTGTCAAAAATGGTATACCTCCAATTATCTCCGAAACTTCAATAGCAATTGGATTCGTTGCACTCTTGGGCAGCATAGAAACCAAAATCCGATTACTCGTACCAATTAGCTTACCGATGATAACAAGTGAGCCCATAGTGGCCAGAGTTCCAACAGTAACCCCTGCCAGGATAGGCACAGCATGCTTCTTCATTACATGGATATTCCGATAAAGAGGTACTGCAAGTACAACTGCAGTGAGGGGCAAAATATAATTTAATAACATGTTTTGCTCATTGTATACTTCAAAAGGAATATCTGCAATCATCAAAAATGAAATAATAAGTATCGACGATGTAAGAATTGGCTGAAGTATTGTTAGCTTTGTTTTTTCAAATATTGTATGCCCAATCCAATAGCATCCTATCGTCAATAGCATACCTGAAATAGGATTCATACTGAAAAATTCACTTAACATCATTGCCACCTAAGCCTTTCTTACCTACCGATAAACGTTTTTTATCCATGATCTGAATTATGATCTGCGTTGTCGCACCTGCCGCAAATAATCCTATAATGATACTTAAAATCAAAGGACCAATTATGTAAAAAAACTTGTCCCCTATTAATTTAAAATATTGCATTATACCAACCGTTGGTGCCACAAAAAATACTGCAAGGTATTTAATAATAAAATCACTTACTTTATCTACATGCTTTTCCTTGACTATACCAATACACATAGCGATAAAGAGAATAAGAAGGCCAACAACATTCGAGGGTATTGGTAAGTTAACAACTGCTACTATAGAATACCCAAGAAAAAGAGCTGCCAATATGATGAAAAACTGCTTTAATATCATAAATGCCCCCAAATAATTATTTTTAATAAGTGCTGTTAGTATACCATAAAAACATCAACAAGGTATGGGAGATATTGATGGTAACATCAAAAAGTGACAATAATCCTATTTCCTTGTTATGACAAAAAATATTATACCATAATTGAGTATATACCTAACTATTATTGATATTAATGAGAATAATAAACAAATATACACATTGGTTGCATCACTTAAAATGTTTGCAAATTTTTTATAACGTGTTATAATACTCGCATTATACAAAAAAGGAAGGTGATAATGATAATGTCGAATTACAAGATGGCAGAATCCAATAACAGGATCATTCCAACGGAAGACAAGATATTTGGTATCAATCAGGCAGCTAAAAAAATGGCTGCAGAAATAGGTGAAGATAAGGTTATTAATGCGACCGTAGGCTCCCTTCTTGATGATAATGGTAACCTAGTTATCCTTTCCTCTGTTGTTGAAGTTCTCAAAGGTTTAAATCCGAATGACTATGCTAATTATGCGCCAATTGCTGGAACTCCTGATTTTGCTAAGGCAATCAACCGAGCGGCATTTGGCAGCTATATTCCAAAAGCATATACTGAAACAGTAGCTACTCCCGGTGGTACGGGTGCAATTCGCAATACTATACAGAATTATTCAAAGAGAGGAGATCAGGTCCTGACATCTGATTGGTATTGGGGTCCTTACAACACAATTGCACAAGAAATCGAAAGAACAATTGCAACTTTTACCCTCACAGACGATCAAGGGAAGTTCAATACTGTTTCATTCGAAATTAAGGTAAATGAACTTCTCTCTAAACAGGGCAGCCTTGTGATAATCTTAAATACTCCCGCTCATAATCCGACAGGTTATAGTTTAGACCTGGAAGATTGGAATAATGTTATTAGAGTGATAAAGGACTCTGTTGCAGATGGAAAAAAGAAACTGACGCTGCTCGTTGATGTTGCATACTTAGATTATGCCGGAGACGAAGAAGAAAACAGAAAATTTTTCCCACTGCTCGAAGGCCTTCCAGATAATATACTCGTAGTCATCGCATACAGCCTGTCTAAAAGCTATACAATGTACGGGATGCGAAGCGGTGCTATGATTTGTATGACAGGAAATAAAGAAATCGCCGAGGAATTTAAAACAGTATGTTCTTTCTCCGCTAGGGGTACTTGGTCAAACTGCAACAGATCTGCAATGGCAACACTCTCTAATATTTATTCAGATGACGACTTGCTGGCTAAAGTGACAAATGAAAGGCGACAATACTGCGAAATGCTATTACGGAGGGGTAAAGCCTTTCAGGACGCCGCAAACGAGATATCTTTAGACACAGTACCTTTTGATGCGGGATTTTTCGTAACCGTTAGATGTGAAAACGCGGAAGCAGTTGGGCTTGAACTGCAAAAAGAAGGAATATTTATTGTACCTGTAGGAAAAGGACTACGCGTTTCTATTGCCTCCATATCAGAAGACAAATGCAGAAGTCTTCCACCTCGTATCTTAAAAGCAATAAATAAGATAAACGGATAAAGATAAAAATAACGGGCATCACTTGATGCCTCATTTCTTTTGGCTCTATAATAAATGTTGTGGTGTTTAGAAAATTAAATGCCACAGCATTTTAATTTTTTGCAAAAAAAATATAGAGCATAAAGCAAATCTCAAGTAGAATGAAATTACCCAAAAACCATTCG